>CP107216.1:1646875-2010000 GCA_025757645.1 Clostridiales bacterium | reverse complement strand
ATTGTAGTACTGGTGAAGATGCCAGTTACCCGCAACTAGACGGAAAGACCCCATGGAGCTTTACTGTAGCCTAATACTGAAGATCGGTAATGCATGTACAGGATAGGTGGGAGTCAGCGAAACCCGGGCGTCAGCTCGGATGGAGGCAACCTTGGAATACCACCCTTGTATTGCTGGTTTTCTAACCTGCGGCCATGAATCTGGTCGGGGGACACTGTTAGGTGGGCAGTTTGACTGGGGCGGTCGCCTCCAAAAGCGTAACGGAGGCGCTCAAAGGTTGGCTCAGCACGGACGGAAATCGTGCATAGAGTGCAAACGCACAAGCCAACTTGACTGCGAGACCGACGGGTCGAGCAGGTACGAAAGTAGGAGTTAGTGATCCGGTGGTATGTGAGTGGAAATGCCATCGCTCAACGGATAAAAGCTACCCTGGGGATAACAGGCTGATCTCCCCCAAGCGTCCACAGCGACGGGGAGGTTTGGCACCTCGATGTCGGCTCGTCACATCCTGGGGCTGTATTCGGTCCCAAGGGTTCGGCTGTTCGCCGATTAAAGTGGCACGCGAGCTGGGTTCAGAACGTCGTGAGACAGTTCGGTCCCTATCTGTTGCGGGCGCAGGAGATTTGAAGGGAGCTGTCCTTAGTACGAGAGGACCGGGATGGACAGACCTCTGGTGCACCAGTTGTCGTGCCAACGGCACAGCTGGGTAGCTACGTCTGGACGAGATAAACGCTGAAAGCATCTAAGTGTGAAACTCCCCCTAAGATAAGATCTCCCATCCATTAGGAGTAAGGGACGACAGAGACTATGTCGTTGATAGGTCGGAAGTGTAAGTGCAGTAATGCATTGAGCTGACCGATACTAATAACCCGAGGGCTTGACCTACAAGAGTATTGCAGGCAAACCGCCTTGTGAATTCTTCATCCTCTGTTCGGTTTTGAAGGTGCAGATGCGAACCTGTGTGGCCCGATGGTCAAGTGGTCAAGACGGGGGCCTCTCACGCCCCAATCGGGAGTTCGACTCTCCCTCGGGTCACCACTTTTATGAGCACCATTAGCTCAGCTGGTAGAGCACCTGACTCTTAATCAGGGTGTCCAGGGTTCGAGTCCCTGATGGTGTACCACTCCGTTGGATGTGTGGTACACATCCAACGGGGAATTTCCTCTTGACACGAGGTCAATTTTATAGTAGTATTTGACGTAAGTCATTTACCATAGTTGGTGTTTTTAACGGTGAGGGTTCACCCGTTCCCATTCCGAACACGGAAGTTAAGCTCACCAGTGCCGACAATACTTGTCTGGAGACGGACCGGGAAGATAGGTCAATGCCAACACAAGGGATTCGCTTGAGCGAATCCCTTGCTTATGCCTCCTTAGCTCAACGGTAGAGCATCCGGCTGTTAACCGGAGGGTTGTAGGTTCGAATCCTACAGGAGGCGCCAGAGATATTGCCGTCACCTGTGTGGCGGCATTCTTTGAATATGGGCCTTTAGCTCAGTTGGTTAGAGCAACCGGCTCATAACCGGTCGGTCCCGGGTTCAAGTCCCTGAAGGCCCACCAAATATAATATCATGACATATAGGGGAATAGCTCAGTTGGTAGAGCGACGGTCTCCAAAACCGTAGGCCGAGGGTTCGAAGCCTTCTTCCCCTGCCAAATCGCCGCAGACAAACTGTCTGCGGCGATTTTTGTTGCCTCGTCGTGGCCTCGCGGCGCATCTTTTATCTTGATAACTCTTGGGTGCGCACTGCTTTGCCATTGAGTGCTGAGTAGGAGATAACTGAATAGTGATAAATATGGATCAGGTGCACTGGAAATTCAGAGCACCTGATGAAGGCTTACATGCATTATGACATGCTGATTATTGAAACGCTTTGCCCCATGCCATGTCCATTTCGACGAAGCCATCCCCATTTCGCTGATAGCTGCACTTGGCTGTATCATTTAAATACGGTACAGTCCAGAAAATTGCGATTTCATTGACGGAACTGTTCTGCTCGCCTAGTGTGGCTGCGAGATCAGACGAATACATCTCGAGCATTTTCTTGGATGTTTTTCCTGTGTTCTTTTGGTCCCAAGTCAGATAGACGAGTGCGATGTAATCACCATCCGCTTCTGTTCCCAAATCATCGTTAATTGTGATTCTATCTATCTGTGTCATGGTATATTGCTCGGTGATTCGGTCAGTCAGAATTTTTTCAATTTTCTGTGTCTCAGTTAGTACAACTGGCGTCTCCGCTGCTGACGCGGCTCTCGTGGTCGTTACCTCTGTATCTGGTGCCGATTCGGTGGCGGTGTCTGATGGCTCCTGGTTGCCGCAGCCGCCGATAAGCGTAAGTGTCGCTAGCAATACTGCTACGAATGCCATTTGCTTTGTGTGGTGCTTTTTCATGCTTCCATCTCCTTGTGCAATTGTTTGTTTTATCCATTATAAAGCGCGCGAAAGCAATTATCAAGGACAAAGTGCTTCTATCTTGCCCCCTTGGTATTGAAATACCGTTTGCTGAAGCTCCGCCGCTTGACAAAAGATGTTGTTTTTGGTATCCTGTCCGCGTTCCAGCCGCCGGGTGGGAACGGGAGCGTTTGCTCCGCGTCGAAGACCATGGAAGACGCGGGCAGGCGCATTTTTTATTTTTTGTATGGAGATAATCAATATGGCATGGGTTACGCTCGGCATTGCCGGAATTTTTGAGGTCGTTTGGGCAACCTGCATGAAGTATTCAGAGGGATTCACAAAGCTCAGCTGGTCACTGCTCACATTCGCCGGCATGGCGGTGAGCTTTTTCCTGCTGGCACGCGCGACCAAAACACTGCCGCTTGGTACGGCTTATGCGGTCTGGACCGGCATTGGCGCACTGGGCTCCGTGATCGTTGGCTTCATCTTGTTCAAAGAGCCGGTGACAGCCGGGCGGCTCATTTTTGCTGCACTGCTGCTTATCGGCATCATCGGTCTGAAGATCACGTCGGCCTGATACATACGATTATTCTGCCTCGGCCAGCGCGTCGATGCGCTGCTGCAGATCCTGAACGAACCGTCCGATGTGCAGTACGTCGATGAGCCGGTGGTTTACCTCGAGCGCGAGGCCGAGCACGTCCCGCTCGCCCTCGCAATGATATTTGCCCCAGGCAATGCGCGGGATGGCGTCGTCAGCGTCAAAATCGCGCTCATTGGTCAGCGCCGTGAGCGAGACCCACGGCAGACAGCTGAAATAGATCAGCGCGTCGCTCTCGGCTGCAGCGCAGAGAAACTCCGTCTGCGCCCGGCTCTTGGCGCGTGCCGCGCGGCAGAAGTCATCCAGCGCGTCACCGGCTGGCATCGTCACGATGTGGAATTGTTCCGCACCGGGGTGCAGGTCGGTGAAGCTCGGTTCACGGCGTGCGAGCAGGACCGGCTGGCCGTTTCGGATGGCATATCGGAATGCGGTCGTGTGATTGATCGACTGCGTGCACAGCCAGACCAGAGCGTAATAAAAGGACAGGCCGCGCCGTTTCGTGTAAGTATGCAGTGCCGTGACGTCCGCGGTGACGGTCACGCTGTAAGACGGATCCGACAGGCCGGAGAAGAACGTGTATGCCTCGCGCCGCGGCCAGGTATCGAGCGCGACGGGGACTGCATCCGGAGTGTTCATGGGGGCTACCTCCTCGTTTTTTCAGCAGTATACCACGCGCGGGCGGAAAAACGCAATTTTTTCGCGGAAAGGTGCGGTGTTTACAGTTCTTTGATATATTTCTCATAGACGTGTGATAAAATACAAGAATCAAATTCAGCAGCCTGGAAAGGTGATCGGTCATGAGACAACGGCTTGCAAAATGGATGATGGGCAGAAACGGGATGGACGCACTCAATCGCCTTCTGTCCGTGCTGACACTGATCTTGCTGATCGTCAGCATGTTCGTGCACGGTTATGCGGCGCGCATCCTGTGGTCGCTGGCGGTCGTTGGCCTGATCGTCATTTATTTTCGTATGCTCTCGCGCAATGTCTACCGCCGTCAGCAGGAAAACGGTGCGTATCTGCGCCAGAAGTATAAAATAACCAGCGCGTGGCGCGGCGCTGTGGATCGCTGGCATCAGCGGCATGACTACCGCTTTTTCAAGTGCCCGTCCTGCCGGACACGCCTGCGTGTGCCGCGCGGCAAGGGCAAGATCAATATCGTCTGCCGCAAATGCGGCACGTCCTTCCAGCGGAAAACCTGAGGCGCAGCCGTATGTTCGGATATGTGATCGCAAATCTGGAGGGGCTGACGCAGGCGCAGAAGGATCGCTATAAGGGCTGCTACTGCGGCCTGTGCCGGGTGCTCAAGCAGCGGCACGGCTTTTCCGGCCGCCTGACGCTGACGTATGACATGACGTTCCTGGTGCTGCTGCTCTCGGCGCTGTACGAAGCGGACGAGGAGCGCGGCATGGAGGTTTGCCCTGCGCACCCGCTGCGCAAACATTTTTACTGGCAGACACGCTACACCGAGTACGCTGCCGATATGAACGTCGTGCTGGCGTACAACAACTGCCGCGACGACTGGCAGGATGACGGCAGCGCGCTGAAATATTGGGAGGCGGAGGCGCTCAGCGCCCGGAGCGCAGCCGTGCGCGCACGCTGGCCGCGCCAATGCGCCGCGATTGAGCAGTGCATGGCGGAACTTTCCGCCATCGAGCAGGCCGACACCGGCGACCCGGATGCCGCGGCGAATTGCTTTGGCCGCCTGATGGGCGAGCTCTTTGTGACGGATGACCTCTGGGACGCGCGCCTGCGCCCGTTTGGCGAGGCACTGGGGCGGTTCATCTATCTGCTCGACGCGGTGATCGACCTGCCGGAGGATCTCCGGCACGGGCGCTATAACCCGCTGAGCACGCTGCCGCAGGATGCGGATCTGCACGCGCTGCTGACGATGCTGCTCGGCGAGTGTTCGACGGCGTTTGAGGCGCTGCCGGTGCTGCAGGACGTGGAGCTGCTGCGCAATATTTTGTACTCCGGCGTATGGCTGCGCTACGAGGCGGCCATGAAAAAACGAAAGATCGGGAGGAGCGCCGAATGAGAGACCCGTATGTAGTTCTCGGTGTTTCCAGGGACGCGAGCGAAGAGGAGATCAAGGCGGCCTATCGCCGTCTGGCCAAAAAATATCATCCGGACCTGAATCCGGACGACCCGCACGCGACGGAAAAAATGAATGAGGTCAACGCGGCCTATGACGCGATCAAAAACGGCAAAGCCAACAGCTATGGCGCGACCGGCGGTTACGGCCAAGCGGGCGGCTATGGTGCCTATGGTGGCTGGGGCGCACAGCGTGACCCCGGTATCCGGCCGGAATATCAGGCGGCGGTGAACTTTATCCAGACTCGGCATTTTGCCGAGGCGCTGCAGGCGCTGTCCGGCGTGCCGGCGGCCGAGCGCGACGCCAACTGGTATGCCCTGAGCGCCATGGCGAACTCCGGCGCGGGCAACCGCGTGCAGGCGCTGGCGGATGCGCGGCGCGCGGCCGAGATGGATCCGACGAATCCGGACTTTCAGCGCCTGCTGCACCAGCTCGAAAGCGGCGGCGATGCGTATGCGACCTACAGCGCCGGCTATCCGAACAGCGGCTTCGGCACCGGCAGCTGGTGCGCGGATATGTGCCTGCTGAACCTGTGCTGCAATCCGTGCTTTTCGCCCTGCTGCTGAGAAAATTGCAAACGAACACCCCGGCGGGACCGTGTGCGTCCTGCCGGGGTGCTTTGCGCTCATGTGCCGGGGAAGGTGCGCAGGTACCGGTCGGTGAATGTGGTCAGCGCGGCGAAGTCCATACACGGCCGGTAGACGGCCTCCAGCTCGTTGTGCAGGAGATTGGCCATGCGCAGCTGCTCCACTGCGCTTGCGAGGGCGAGCTGCTGCTGCCGGGCATCGCTGCGCATGGTGCGGCGCAGCGCGCGCTGGCGCACCGGGTCTGGCAGCACGTCGAGCCGGATGTGCCGCTGCGTCAGCCCCTCCGGCACGTCGTCCGCCGTGCCGGCGAGGAAGCCCACGCCGCGCGACGGTACGAGCACCGCCTGCGTGCGCGATGGGATGAGCGGGTCGGGGCAGGAGAGAACGTCCAGCCCGCACCGAACGGCGTGTGCGCGCACGATGCGCAGAAATTCTTCCGCCAGGCCGCAGCCGTCGTCAAGCAGGTACACGCGCGCACAGTGCGCGGCGATCGTATCAGGGAAGAAAATTCGCCCCTCACACGTGATGGCACTTAAAAACAGCCGCTCGCACCGGCCGGGCTCCGAGCCCTTGTCCGGCGTGCCGAATTCCCGCGTGCAGATGCTCTTTGCCCGGCGGCGCGCTGCCTCCCGGTCCTCGGGATAGACCAGCCCCGGCGTGGCGCGCGCATCGAGCGCGGCCGCCGCCGTGAGGTACTGCTGCGCGCGCAGGCGGAACATGGCGCAGTCGGCGTTCAGGGCGCGGATGCGCGCCGTGTCGAGCGCCTCCGTGCGGCAGAACGTGCCGAGATCCAGATATTCGCCGCTCGCACCGAAGAGCGCGGGGTCGACGGTGTGCGGTGCCGTGCCGTCGAAGAAGCCGGAGCGTTTTTCCGGGAAATAGACCCCGTCGAGCGAGGCGGGGTCGCCCGCGCAGTGCAGCCGGACGACGGCCAGCCCGGCTGCGCGCCCGGCGTCGCCGACGCGCTTGAGAAATGTGGATTTTCCGCAGCCCGGCCCGCCCTTGAGGATGCAGAAATAGCGCTCCGGCGGCCGCAGAAACTGTCTGTGCAGTGCGTAGTAGCCCGCGCCGGTCAGGGCGCTGAGAAAGTAGCGTGTTTCCAGTCCGTTGTTCATGGCGAAACCTCACATTTTTCAGGTTGCTACAGCGTATGCATCCGGTGCGGCCGTTGACAATTTCGCGTCCCAATGCTATCCTTTTTCCATCTTGATTACGGAGATTTGTCATGATCCAGACCATCTTATTTGATTTTGACGGCACGCTGTTTGACACCGGCGAGGGTATTCTGCGCAGCGTGCAGTATGCACTCGAGGGCTTCGGAATCCACGAGACGGACACGGCGCGCCTGCGCAAGTTTGTCGGTCCGCCGCTGTTTGACTCGTTTTCGGAGCTGTATGCCATGACGCCCGAACAGGCGCAGGCGGCGGTCGCGCGCTACCGGGAGCGGTATCTGCCTGTCGGCATCTATGAGTGCACGCTCTATCCCGGCATTCCGGAGCTGCTCGAGCAGCTGCGCGCGCACGGGTTTCGCGTTGCGGTCGCGACCGGGAAGCCCACGCCGATGGCGTGCTCGATTCTGCAGCGGTTCGATCTTGAGCGGCTCTTTGACTGCGTGATCGGCTGTGAATACGACGGCACGCGCAGCACGAAGGCGGAGGTTGTCGCGGCGGCGCTCGCCGAGACGCACACGCCACCGGAGGCCGCGCTCATGGTCGGCGACCGGAAGTATGATGTCACCGGCGCTGCCGCCTGCGGCGTGCCGTGTCTCGGCGTGTATTACGGCTATGCCGAGCCGGGCGAGCTGGAGGCCGCCGGCGCGGTGACCACGGTGCAGACGGTCGCGGAGCTGTCCGAGCGGCTGCTGCACTGGAACGAGGCATAACTGAAAAACGCCCTGCGGAACACATGATTTCCGCAGGGCGTTTTTTGCTTTTATCACGATACCGCTTTTCCCAGCACGCGCAGCGGCAGTGCGTCCGAGACCTCCAGATCGGCATAGGCCGGGTTGAGCGAGTGCAGAAACACGCGCCCGCCGTCGCGCCGGAGCTGCTTGAGATAGGCGCTGCCGTCGTAGAGGAACACGCCGATCTCGCCGGGGTCGAGCGTCGGCTGCTGGTGCACCCAGACGGTCTGCCCGCTGTGAAAGCGCGGCTCCATACTGTCGCCCGCCACGCGCACGCCGAAGTTCGCCGCCTCCGGCACTTCCGGGCCGACCGGCTGCATCTCATAGCTCTCCCCGTCGAGAAACTGGCCCGTGCCGGCCGAGACGGCCAGCGAGTACAGCGGCAGGCTGCGCAGCACGGCCGGCTCCGGCGCGGCGGCAAAGCGCTTGCTCTCGCGCAGGAGCGCGATGTATTCCAGCGCGCGGCGGCGGCCCTCCGCGTTCAGCCCGGCGAGCAGGCCGCCGGCGTCCCCGCCGGAGAACGTGCCCGCGATATCGTCCACGTCCAGCACGCGGCACAGCGTCAGAAACTGCTGCGCGTTCGGGAGCGTGGCGTCATTTTCCCACTTCGACACCGCCTGATTCGACACGGGCACACCGGCCTCAGCCAGTGCGTCCGCCAGCGTCTGCTGGCGCATGCCGTGCGCGCGGCGCAGGGAAGCGATCGTTTCACCAAAGGTTTTGTACATATGCAGCACCTCAGATACAATATATCGTATCGGACGAAAAAACGCAAGAAAAATATCTGAATTAGATAAGAAAACGCTTTAAATATCCCGAGAAGAGATTTATAATAGAGATAATCTCTTTGCTGGAGAAAACACTATGGACCGTATGATCTTACATTCGGATATCAACGCCTGCTATGCGAGCATCGAGCTGCTGCGCCATCCGGAGCTGCGCGGGCGGCCGGTGGCGGTCGGCGGGGAGCGGGAGCTGCGCCACGGCATCATTCTGGCCAAGGATCAGATGGCGCGCGCAGCCGGGGTGCGCACGGGCATGACGCTCTGGGCGGCACGGCAGCAGTGTCCGGAGCTGACGATCCTGCCGCCGGACTTCGAGCTCTACTACGACTATTCGCGCCGCGTGCGCGAGATCTATGCCGGCTTCACCGACCGGTGCGAGCCGTTCGGCATGGATGAGTGCTGGCTGGACATGACCGGCTGCGTCGGCCGTGAGGACGCGCTGCGCACGGCGCAGGAGGTGCGCCAGCGCGTGCTGGATGCCACGGGCCTGACGGTGAGCGTCGGCGTGTCGTGGTGCAAGGCGATCGCAAAGCTCGGCTCGGACTACCGCAAGCCGAACGCCGTGACGGTCATTGACCGTGCGCGCTTTGCGGACATGGTCTGGCCGCTGCCGGTCAGCAGCCTGCTCTTCGCCGGGCGCAGTTCGGTGCGGCAGCTCGAGCGGCTGGGCATCCGCACGGTCGGCGCGCTCGCGGCGGCGGACGCCGACGTGCTCGAGCAGCGCCTGGGCAAGGGCGGGCGGCTGCTGCACGCCTACGCCAACGGGTACGATCCCGCGCCGGTGCACTGCATCGCGGATCTGCCGCCGCCGAAGTCCATCGGAAACAGCGCCACCGCGCCGCGCGACCTCATCTGCGAGGCGGATGCGCGCGCGGCGCTCCTGTCGCTGGCGGAAAGCGTGGGGGCGCGCCTGCGGCTGGAGGGGTATCAGTGCCGCACGGTGGAGTTGAGCGTGCGCACGGCCGACCTGCACTGGCGCAGCCACCGCATGGCGCTGCGGCATCCGTCCGACCTGACGAGCGAGCTGCTCGACGCGGCGCTGGCCCTGTGCGAGCAGGCGCACCTGTGGCCTGATCCGCTGCGCAGCATCGGCATTCGCGCGCTGGATCTCGTGCCCGCGTGCGCGCCGCACCAGCTCGACCTGTTCGAGGATGCGGAGCACCGCGCGCGCCAGCGGCAGCTCGATATCACGCTCGATAACCTCCGCGCGCGCTACGGCAAGACCTGTGTCCTGCGCGGCCGCGCCTGCTTTGACCCGGCGCTCGGCCTCGTCCAGCGCGAGGAGCACGCCTTTTTGCGCAAATGAAAGCACGCACCGTCCTGAGACAGTGCGTGCTGATTTTTATGGGTTCAGAAGCCCAGCTTCATGCCGCCGGTGATCTTGCTGACCGTGGCGTCGGAAGCGGCCTCGTACTGGCGCAGCGCCTCGTTGACGGCTGCCAGCACCAGATCCTCGAGCATCTCGACGTCGTCGGGATCGACCGCTTCGGGCTTGATCTCGATCTTCGTGACCTCGCGGTTGCCGTTGACCGTTGCCGAGACCATGCCGCCGCCGGACTTGGCCGTGAACTCTTTTTCCTCCAGCTCTTTCTGCATCCGCAGGAAGTCCTGCTGCATCTTCTGTGCCTGTTTCATCACGTTGGCCTGATTCATGCCACCATAACCGCCGCGAAAACCGCCTCTTGCCATATTTGTATCCTCCTGTGCATCAAAAAATTTTTATTATCGGATCGTTACGTTCGGAAAGTGTGCCAGTTCCTCGATCTTGCGCTGATTGATCTGCGTGACCGTGTCCATCGGCTGCATGACCACGCGGACGTTTTGACCGGTCAGTTTTTGCACGGCCAGACGGAATTTTTCTGCGATCTCCGGCTTGTTGAACATCGGGTAAACCATTTGCTGGCTGAAATGCAGCGTCAGCGTGCCGTCGCGCAGCTCGCCGGTCGCCTGCAGCGGGTCGAGCAGAAAATAGTAGATGCCGACCGGGAGCTCCTGCTCCATATACGCGCACAGCGCCTGCCAGTCGAACGCGCCGGTGGGCGCGGGGGTGGACTCCGGCTCTGGAGCGGGTTCGGGGACCGGCTCCGGTTCCGGGATGGGGGGCGCGGCCGGCCCGGGCGCGGGCGCTGCCTTTGGCGCCGGGCGTGGGGCCGGTTTCGGTGCGGGCGGCGTTTCCCAGGGCGGCCGCTCCTCGGGGGGAGCAACCGGCTCCGGTGGCGGCTCCCACGGTGGAACATCATCGTATACCGGCTTCGGCTCCGGCTTCGCCTTTGGCGCAGAGGCCGGCGGTGCGGGCGGCTCCCACGGGGGGACATCGTCGTGCACTGGCTTCGGTTCGCGCTTTGCCTTCGGCGCGGAGACCGGCGGCGTTGGCTGCTCCCAAGGGGGAACATCGTCGTGAACCGGTTTCGGCTCGGGCTTTGCCTTTGGCGCAGAGGCCGGCGGTGCGGGCGGCTCCCACGGGGGAACATCATCAAGCACCGGTTTTGGTTCCGGTTTGGGTTGTGCTTTTTGCACTTGGCGGGGCTCCTGCCGCAGGGCAGCAGCCGGCTTTGCCGGAGCGGACGCCGCCGTGGCCGGGATGTCCCCACTGCGCACGGCCTGTTCGAGCTTGTCCACACGCGCGCACAGCGTCGGCACATCGTCGCACAGCTCCGGCCGGCAGAGCCGGATCAGGCAAAGCTCCGCCGCGATGCGCGGGTTGGGCTGCGCCGCCATGGCGGTGAGCGCGTCCTGAATGCTCTGCAGGTTTGCCAGCAGCTGCGCCGGCGTGAAAGCGCCGGAGAGGGTCTGCAGCGTTTCACTGTCGTATCCGCCGGAGAGCAGCTCACGCCCGCCGCGCGGGGCGACGGCCTGCATGAGCAGGTCGCGCTGGAGCATGCTCAGCTCGTCGAGCAGGGCGGCGGGGTCTTTCCCGTCCTGCCAGAGGCTGCGGAATTGTTCCAGTGTTTTTGCGGTGTCGCCATCGGCGATGCTCTGCAGCAGCTGCGCCGTGCGCAGGTTGCCGGCAAGGCCCATGGCCGAGATGACCGTTTCGGTCGTGATGACATCGCTGCCGGAGCACTGGTCGAGCAGCGTCAGCGCGTCGCGCATACCGCCGTCCGCCATGCGGGCGAGCAGCGCGGCCGCGTCCGGCTGCAGGTTCAGGTGTTCCTGCTGCGCCACATAGTTCAGGCGCGCGGCGATCGTATCGACCGGGATGCGCTTGAAGCTGTGCCGCTGGCAGCGGGAGAGGATCGTCGCCGGGACTTTGTGCAGTTCCGTCGTCGCAAGGATGAACATGAGGTGCGCCGGCGGTTCCTCGAGGATTTTCAGCAGGGCGTTGAATGCCGAGGTGCTGAGCATGTGCACCTCGTCGATGATATACACACGCTTGCGCACATTGGCGGGGGAGAACACCGCCTCGTCGCGCAGGGCGCGCACGTTGTCCACGCCGTTGTTGGACGCGGCGTCGAGCTCGACCACGTCGAGGATCGACCCGTCGTCGATGCCGCGGCAGGCGGCGCACTGATTGCACGGATTGCCGTTGACCGGGTGCTCGCAGTTGACCGCCTTGGCCAGGATCTTGGCGCAGGTGGTCTTGCCGGTGCCGCGCGTGCCGATGAACAGGTAGGCATGGGACAGCCGTCCGGTCTCGACCTGCTTTTTCAGCGTCTCGGTAATATGCTCCTGACCGACGACGTCGTCAAACGTCTTCGGCCGGTATTTGCGGTAGAGAGCCTGATACATTGCGCGCTTCACCTCCGGGAGCGGAAAACATGAAAAAACGTGACCATTGACAAGACTGCACACCCACCTTTGAATAGACGACATGCCCGTTACCACAGCAGCCAGCTCGGGCCCGGCGCCCCCACGGCACACGGAGTGACCTGCTTAATGCTGCTCGGTTCCCCGCCTGACATGGTTCACAGGGCTCCGTTGCGCGGGACCGAACCTTCAACGCCGCTTACTGCGGGCAGACGACACATCGGCCTATCCGGGGGCGGGAATTCATCCCTGCTATAGCGGATTGCAGGTACAGGACACCGCTGGCTCCCCGACTAGTGCAGCCTTGTCAATGGCCACGTAAGCGTATTCTACTACAAAAGCGGCGATTGCGCAAGTGGGGGATGCAATTTTCTTGCGCGGGACTTTTTGCACAAAAAATCGCGGGAACAGAAAAAATGGGCTTTACAAATGCGAAAAATGTGCTATAATAAACAAGCCTTGTGGGGGCGTAGCTCAGCTGGGAGAGCGTTCGGTTCGCATCCGAGAGGTCAAGGGTTCGAATCCCTCCGTCTCCACCAAATCAAAAATCCGAACCTTTGTCCGAAGGGACAGAGGTTCGGATTTTTCTTGTTTGCAGTTGGTATTGTCGCGGAATGAATTCAAAAAGGAGGATGCATGACCCATGGTCGATCATATGCTTGTACGTGGAGCAAAGGTCCACAACCTGAAAAATATTGACGTGGACATTCCGCTGAATCAGATCGTCGGCATCGCGGGCGTGTCCGGTTCCGGCAAGTCGTCGCTGGCGCTGGGCGTGCTGTATGCCGAGGGCTCGCGCCGCTATCTGGAGGCGCTGTCGACCTACACGCGCCGCCGGATGACGCAGGCCGCCAGAGCCAGCGTCGATGACGTGCTGTACGTTCCTGCGGCGCTGGCGCTGCACCAGCGCCCGGGCGTGCCCGGCATCCGCAGCACGTTCGGCACGGGGACAGAGCTCCTGAACAGTCTGCGGCTCATGTATTCCCGCCTCGCCAGCCACCGCTGCCCCAACGGGCACTACCTGCCGCCGACGCTGCTGGTCGCCGCGGGCAAGGAGCTGACCTGCCCGGAGTGCGGCGTGCATTTTTACGCACCGAGCGCCGAGGAGCTGGCCTTCAACTCGCAGGGCGCGTGCCCAAGATGCGGCGGCACGGGCAGTGTGCGCACGGTGGACATGGCGTCCCTGGTGCCGGATGATTCGCTCACGATCGACGAGGGGGCGGTGGCGCCATGGAACAGCCTCATGTGGTCGCTGATGACGGACGTCTGCCGGGAGATGGGCGTGCGCACGGATGTGCCGTTTCGCGACCTGACGGAGCGGGAGAAGGACATCGTCTACCATGGCCCGGCGGAGAAAAAGCACATTTTCTACCACGCCAAAAACTCCAATCAGGCGGGAGAGCTGGACTTTACTTATTTTAATGCCGTCTATACCGTGGAAAATGCGCTTGCCAAGGTCAAGGACGAGAAGGGCATGAAGCGCGTCGAGAAGTTTCTGAAAGAGGACGTGTGCCCGGACTGCCATGGCACGCGCCTGTCCGCTGCGGCCCGCGCGCCGAAGCTGCGGGGCATTTCACTGGACGAAGCGTGCACGATGACGCTCTCGGAGCTGTATGACTGGGTGCAGGGCGTGCCGGACAGCCTGCCGGAGGAGATGCGCCCCATGGCGGGGAGCATCTGCGAGGCTTTTACGGGCACGGCGCGGCGGCTGCTCGACCTGGGGCTCGGCTACCTGACGCTCGACCGCTCCGCGGCGACGCTCTCGACCGGCGAGCGGCAGCGGATGCAGCTGGCCCGCGCCGTGCGCAACCGCACGACCGGCGTGCTCTATGTGCTCGATGAGCCGAGCATCGGTCTGCACCCGGCCAACATCGTGGGCCTCACCGGAGTGATGCACGACCTCGTGGCGGACGGAAATTCCGTCATTCTCGTCGATCACGACACGCAGATCCTGAAGGAATCCGACTGGATCATTGAGATGGGGCCGGAGGCCGGCGCAAAGGGCGGCCGCGTCATTGCACAGGGCACGGTGTCCGCAGTCGCGGCAGATCCCGCCTCACAGATCGGACCGTTTTTGTCCGGAGCACCGGAGGCACCCTTGCGCCCGCGCGCCGGAAAAGCGGACCTGTTTGCGCACGGAACGATTCGCCTGTCCACGTCGCAGATCCATACGGTCAAGCCGCTGGAGGTCACGATCCCCAAGGGGCGGCTGACGGTCGTGACCGGTGTGTCCGGCTCGGGCAAGACGACCATGGTGCTCGAGAGCCTGATCCCCGCGCTGGAGGCCGGTATCCGCGGCAGCGCGCTGCCGCCGCACGTCCGGGCGGTCAGCGCCGAGGGCATCGCACACGTCAAGCTCATAGACGCGACGCCCATCGGCATCAATGTCCGTTCCACCGTGGCCACCTATGCCGGCGTGCACGATGAACTGCGCAAGCTCTATGCCCGGTCGCCGGATGCGAAGGCGCGCGGCTGCAAGGCCGGCGATTTTTCCTACAATACCGGCTCGCTGCGCTGTCCCGGCTGCGACGGTACGGGCGTGGTGAGCCTGGACGTGCAGTTTCTGCCGGATGTGAGCATCCCCTGTCCGGACTGCCGCGGCTCGCGTTACGCACGCGCGGCTTATGATATCCAGCTGACGAACAGGGCGGGACAGTCCGTTTCCCTGCCGGAGCTGATGGACATGGACGTCAACACCGCGCTCCCGTTCTGCGCCGACAGAAAAACGGTCAGCCAGAAGCTGCAGGTGCTGCAGCAGCTCGGCCTCGGCTACCTCACGCTCGGTGAGGAGACGCCGAGCCTCTCCGGCGGCGAGGCGCAGCGGCTGAAGCTGGCCAGCGAGATCGGGCGCATCCAGACGGATTCCGTGTTCGTGTTCGACGAGCCAAGCATCGGCCTGCACCCGCTGGATGTGCGGGTGCTGCTGGGCGTGTTCCAGGCGCTGCTCGATCGCGGCGCGACCGTCGTCGTCATTGAGCACGATCTCGATGTGATCCGCAGTGCCGATTATGTCATCGACATGGGCCCCGGCGGAGGTGATGCGGGCGGCCGCATTGTCGCCGCCGGCACGCCGGAGGAGATCCGGCAAGATCCCGGCAGCGTCACGGGCAGATATCTTTGAGGGCAGCAAAAAACCGCCGCTTCCGTAACGGGAAGCGGCGGTTCCTATTTGTATTCGCTCAGAACTTAATGTCGGTGGGCTTGCGGTCGAACATGGTGTTGACCTGCTTATAGAGCCAGCCCATCAGCTTCTGGTCCAGATTCCAGAAGTACACCACAAACAGCGCACCGACGACGGTGGCGGAAGTGGTGAGCGTCTTTTTCAGGACTTTTGCAACCACAGGATTCATAGTTTGCTCCTTTCCGGCCGGGGTGGCTTACTTCTTTGCGAGACCCTTCTGGCGAGCGTACTCGGCAGCACCCAGAGCGCCCATCAGCTGCGGGTCGGTCTTCAGCTCAACGACTTTGAACTTCAGCACGTGCTCGATGGCCTGCTTCAGGCCGGCGTTCTTCGCGCAGCCGCCCGTCAGCGTGATGCTGTCGGTGGCGCCGGCCTTCTTGGCCATGACGAAGCAGCGCTTGGCAACGGCCATCTCGATGCCGGCAGCGATCTCGTCGGTCGGCTTGCCTTCGCCCACGAGGGTGATGACTTCGGACTCTGCGAAAACGGTGCACTGCGCCGTGATCGGGATGACGTTCTTCGCCGTCAGGGACAGGTTCGAGAATTCCGGCAGGCTCATCTCGAAGGAGCGGGCCATGGCCTCGAAGAAGCGGCCGGTACCGGCGGAGCACTTATCGTTCATCGCAAAGCTCTTGACGGTGCCGTCGGTGTCGATGCTGATGCCCTTCACGTCCTGGCCGCCGATGTCGATGATGGCGCGGACTTCCGGGTTCGTGACGTGCACGCCCATGGCGTGGCAGGAGATCTCGGAGATGTTCTCGTCAGCGAACGGGACCTTATTGCGGCCGTAGCCGGTGCCGATGAGGTAAGCGAGCTCCTTGGAGTCCTTCAGGCCGACCTTGTCGCAGACTTCCTGCATCGCCGCGATCGCGGACTGCTCCGCGTTGATCTTGCTGCGGATCGTCGTGTCGGCGCACATTTTGCCGTTCTCGTCGAGAATAACTGCCTTCGTGTAGGTGGAACCTACGTCGCATCCGCCAAAGTATTTCATAGTATTTAAATCCTTTCCTTCAATTCAAAAAAGTTTACATGCACACGTCGTCCGCGAAGTCAAGCAGAGTCTCGTCGACCGGGGTGGCGTGCATGACGGTGTCCATATAGCTGGAGACCGTGTCGCGCATGGTGCGGCGCGAAACGGTGCGCGGATCCATCAGATCGTGCGGGATCCAGATCAGGTGCAGACCCAGCTCGCGGCCCTGCTCGTCGAGCAGGCCCTGAACGGTGGCCATGTTCTTGCACGCAACGTGCTGCCACATGATGACGATGTTTGTGTTCCACGCCTCGCACTGACGCCAGAGCTCGGTGACGACGTTGTGGTAACCGCCGTTGGTGTGGCGGCGCATGACCATGCGCTCGTACAGGCGGGCCATGTCACGCAGGGCCTCGGTCTCGTCGGTGGTGTTGAGGTGCTTGGTGTAGTTGAGAGATTCCATCTCAACGACGACGTTGATGCCCCAGCTGTTGGCCAGCCAGTTGGAGAAGTTGGCGTAGTAGTGCGGCGGGCAGCTCCAGGTGATGGCGCGGTAGCGCATCTTGTTGCGCCAGGCCTGCTCCTTGTTCTTGTAGCCCTTGAGGAGGATCTTGTTGACCTTCTCGCAGGACTTGATGGTACGCGGATCGAGGCCGCCGTCCATCTCATAGCACCACTTGCGGAACAGCTCGTAGGTCGGGCCGATCAGCTGCGGATAAGCGGTCTTGTTGATCTCCCACTTCTGCAGCTCGTAGTCGGTCTCGGTGTTGAAGCGCTTCATAGCGGTGAAGTAAGCATCCCAGTTCCACTTCTCGCCGGTCTGCTTCTCAATGAAGCGGATGCATGCCTTGACGTCTTCCACAGCGGCGTCGAGTGTCAGCTCGTCCTCGTAGCGGACGGGGAAGCACAGGTGATGCACCGGGATTTCGGGGAAGCGGCGGGCGAAGTAGCTGGATGCCATGACGGAACCGTCACACGGCATGGAGCTGGAGATGTAGCAGCTGCCCAGATGCGGCAGGGCGTCGATGACGAGCGCGCCGCACTCGGACGTCGGAACCGGGCAGGTATCGGCCGGGAGACCGAAGGACTCGACGGCGTCGATGTACGGGATGCAGGTGAGCTGGTCGATCTCGGAGACCAGGAACACCGGCAGCAGCTGGTGCGGGATGCCGTACAGGGTCGGGAAGCCGGCCATGATCTGCGCCATGGTCATCTCGTCGATCAGAACGAGCTTGCTGTTGAGCTCCTCGCTGTTGCCGTTGCGTCTGTCGCCCTTGGCGAGAATAACGAGGTTCTCGGCGACGTAGCGGTAGATGCAGTAGGTAAGCTCGTGGCTCATGCGCAGGTTGGAGCCGCGCAGGCCGAGGATGTTCTTGTCCATGAAGCTGTGGCAGCAGAAGTAAGACACCATCCAGCGATAGTACAGCGTCTGGTTCATAGCCGGGATCAGGTCCTTGGAGAAGGACATGAGCAGCATGCCCCACAGACGAGCCCATTCATAGAAGTCATAGACCGTGTCCTTGATACCGCGCCACTCACGGCGGACGGTGCACATGGCGCCGTCGCGATACAGGCGGCCGAGGTGACGCTCACCGTTGAGGATGAGGTCGATCTTATCCTTCATAGAGGCAGCCGCGAAGGCCTTGTACTCTTCTTTGATACGGTCACGGTCGGAAATGAGAATGTTCTTCCAGCCCTCACCGAACTTTTTCCAGTCGGTCTCCTTGAACATGTCCCAGAAGATGCCGCCGACCAGTTTCAGGTTCTCTGCCTGAGCAGCCCAGTCCATTCTGTCTTTCGCTTTGAAGAATTTCGGATTGGGATATTTCACCTTGCCCATTACTTGGCACCCCTTTCTCTCTGGATCTTCTTGATCTCCAGGCTCTCCACGAACGCCTGAACGCGCGTGCGGAGCTGACCCGAGTAGCCGTTGTTATACACACGGTCGATCGACAGGACCGGCCAGCCGTACTCGGTGTTCATGATGTAGCTCGCCAGAGCACGCTCGAAGCCCCAGTAGTCGCAGTACTTCATCTGCTCATAGATGATGCCGTCCGCCTTGTACTCGCGCGCCAGACGGTCGGCCGTCTCGCGGCGCTGGTGCACCTTCTCGTCGGAGATGTAACGAGCGCACTCGCTGGTCTCCATGTAGTGGCGGCAGATCTGACGCAGGACGTCTTCCTCGTCGTTGAGCTCGATGACCTCGCGGCCCGGGGTGCTGCCGAAGCAGAAACGGTCGGACACGATGAGTGCGCCGCAGCCCTCGATGAGCTTTGTCAGGCTCGGATCGTCGATCTCGCTGCCGACGATGGCCACGCGGGCGCGGTACGGATTCTTGGCGTCCGGCTTGCGCTTTTTGAGCTCGGCGAGCGTCTCGCGCAGGTAGGGCAGGATGAGCGCCTTGGGGCAGGTATAGCTCACAAGGTTGAGGATGTGGAACTCGTAGCCCGTGATGATCGGGTTGTCGAGCTTGCGCATCTCAGCAATTTCGCTGATGATCTTGCAGACCTCGTTGTGCTCGGCGACGGCCTTGCGCAGCGCCTCGTCGGACGTATCAACGCCGAAGGTCTCGGTCAGACGGTTGAGCACGTGCTCGCGCATCTGCGTGGTGTAGGAATCAATGTAGTAATCGGTCACCTTGAGCGGCATGTCGGTATGCGTGACAAAGAATTTCTCCTTGCTGTTGACCTTCAGGACCTCGAAGTGCTCCATGGAGCGGTTCATGGCCGAGCAGGCGTCCACGCCGATCATCGCATCCAGGAACTGGTAGCCACCCTCGATTGCACGCTCGACGAGCGCACGTGCGTAGTCACAGGTATAGTTGGACATGTAGTACGTCGAGATATCCAGCGAACCGGTCTTGGGTGCTCTGAGTCGCACAGAGATGCAGTTGTCTACGTTGAGGAGGACCTCCGGAATGTGATAGCAGGTGTAGCCGAGGACGATGCTGCCGTTCTCCTGCGCCTGCCGTACCAACTCGTTGTTGGCGTCTTCCAGAAGGTTTTCAAAGTAGATCAGATGCTTCAGATCTTTCAAATGTTTCCCCTTCCTTCCTGATGGTTGTTGTTTCTTGCTCTGGTATTACCAGAATTCAGCATTATCATATAGCAGTATTCCTGAAAAAGCAATGCTATGTGTCTCGATTTTAACATTTTCGGAACTATGCCGACATTTTCGCTTGACAGTCCGTCAATATGATGATAAATTCAAAACGAAAAGCACTTGGTAATACCAAATACATTTTGGGGGCGGAACGATGGGATTCGACAAGATTGAGGCGGTCTCGCTCACGGATCAGTTCGTGCAGAAGATCGAGAGCATGATCATTTCCGGGGAATTGATGCCCGGCGACCAGCTGCCGCCGGCGCGGGAGCTGAGCGCGCGCATGGGCGTGAGCCGGCCGGTGATCTCGGCCGGCCTGATCGAGCTGGAGAAGATGGGCTTCGTGGAGATCGTGACGCGCCAGGGCGTGTACGTCAGCGATTACCGCAAGACCGGCTCGCTCGATACACTTACGGCGCTGCTGAACTATAACGGCGGCGTCATGCGCGACGATGAGGTGCGCTCGCTTATGGAAGTGCGCAGCGCGAACGAGTGCCTGTGCGTGAAGCTGGTGGTCGAGCGCGCCACGCAGGCCGAGCTTGACGAGCTCGCGCCCATGCTGGACGCAATCAAGGACGCAAAAACCGACCAGGAGGGCGCCGAGGCGACGTTTCAGTTCCACCATGCGCTGAGCGTTTTGTCGCGCAATACGTTTTTGCCGCTGCTGTATAACTCCATCCACAGCTACGGGCTGCACTTCTGGAGCCTGTACCGCCAGCGCTACGGCGCCAACCGCCTGTATCAGAATAAACTCGAGCTCTACCGCGCGCTGCTCGACCGTGACGCCGAGCGCGCACAGGCGTTCACCTCCGATATGCTCGACAGCGTTGCCAACGGCGCGTTCTCGCTCTATAGTCATCCCGATCAGACGTCACACAGCGTATGAAAAAACCGCAGGGCCCGGTCGGGCTCTGCGGTTTTTGACAGCCGGTTGGGAAGAAGAGGCGCTATCGGGCGGCTCATGACCGACGGTCTATCCGGGACGTGAAGGGTGGCCGCGCACCGGGCGCCAGGGAACGTACACGGCAGGTGAGCTCCCTCTGTGGTATTACCACGTGACGCAGCATCATCGTAACCCGAATCTCCACGGATGGCAAGCGGAAAATGCAAAATTGATAAATAATCAGCAATGTGTTCCTGCGCGATGGTCGGAAACTATGAAAAACATAGAATTCACACGCCGGCTTTTCTGGTAATACCAAATATCCAGCCGTGGGCGAGCGGCACGTTCGCCGTTTGCGGTGCGCTTGCCGGGCCTGCATGGGAAGTACGCGGCCGCGTCAGATGACGTAGTCGTTCGCGGCGCGTGCCGTCTGCTGCTCGAGCAGGTCCTGCAGCGTGATGCCGTCGAGGTAGTTGCAGATGACGCGCTCCAGCCCTTCCCACATGGGAAGGGTGGCGCACTCTCCGCAGCGCGGACATGGATTCGGATGCTGGTCGAGGCAGGCCACGGGCGCGAGCCCGCCCTCGGTCAGGCGCAGGATCTCACCGACGGTGTAATCCTGCGGGGCACGGGCCAGCCGGTAGCCGCCCTGATAGCCGCGCGTGGTGCGCAGAATGTTGGATTTGCCCAGCATGGGCACGATCTGCTCCAGATATTTTTTCGAGATCTCCTGCCGCTGCGCGATGTCCTTGAGCGCGACATAGCCGTCGCCCTGATGCGTGGCCAGATCGAGCATCATGCGCAGGGCATACCGGCCTTTTGTAGATATTTTCATGGGCAGTCCCCCTTTAAATTACATACTATAATAATAACATATGCTTACTAGGCTTTCAAGCGGTTTCTGGCGCACCTGCGCAGGCGGTCGTCCTGCTTGACAGCGGCTTGGCAAGCCACTATAATAAGGACAGATTTCCGGCCGGGACGCGCCGTGTGCGTGCATACGGCCGGAAGTCTGTGCGTTTAGCGGCAAATTATGCGCTCGGAGGGGCTCATGGACAGCAGAAAGAAAAAGCTCACGCAGTATGTCGTGCCGACGATTCTCGGCAACTGCGCTTATTTTCTCTTTACGATCATCGACGGCATTTTTGTCGGGCAGGGCGTCGGCACGGATGCGCTCGGCGCGGTCAATCTGGTCTGGCCGTTTGTGATGGTGCTCAACGCCATCATCATGCTCACGGTCGTCGGCGGCGTGACGGTCTCGGCCGTGCGCATCGGCCGCGGGGACATTGCCGGCGCAAATCAGGCGTTCATGCACTCGCTTGCCGGCACGCTGACGGCCGCGATCATTATGACGCTCATCGGCACGTGTCTCACGTCTCAGATCGCAACGCTGCTCGGCGCAAACGAGACCTATCATCGGCTCGTGTGCGACTACCTGTTCTGGTATTCGCTTTTCGCGGTGCCGTCGGGGCTGATGACGTTCATGAACAACTACTGCCGCAACGACGGTTCGCCCGTGCTCGTAAGCGTGGGCTCCACGATCGCGACGGTCATCAACATCTTCCTCGACTGGCTGTTTGTGTTCCCGCTGCAAAAAGGACTCATGGGCGCGGCCATTGCGACCGGCATCTCGCAGACGTGCGGTATGCTGATCGTATCGACGCACTTCATCCTGCGCCGCGGCCAGCTGCGGGTGGGCCGGTTTTGTTTTTCGGGCAAGCTCGCGCGCAAGCTGCTTTTGCGCGGTACGCCGGAGGCCATCGCGCAGTTTGCCGTCCCGGTGGCGACACTGTGTACGAACTACGTCCTGCTTGGCCGCCTTGGCGACATGGCCGTGAACGCCTATTCGATCATCTGCTACGTGGCGTCGTTTTCCGCGGCCATCTTCATCGGCGTCTCGAGCGGCCTGCAGCCGCTGCTCGGCCAGAGCTATGGTGCGAAGGACGCGCAGGAGCTCCGGTGGTATTTTCGCGCGGGCGTGCTCATTGACCTGATCGGCAGCACGCTCATCAACGTGGTGCTGCTGTTTGTCGGCGGGCCGATCTGCAAAATGTTCGGTGCCGATGCGTTGACGCTCGCCTGCACGGTGCAGTACATGCCGCGCTATGCCTGGGGCTTTATCATCATGAGCGTGAACACACTCATATCGGCCTATCTCTATTCGACCAAGCGCACGAAGCAGGCGGTCATTTTGAACCTGTGCCGCAGCTTCCTGCTTGACAGCGCGGTCATTTTTGCCGTGCCGGCCATTTTTGGCGGCAACGCTGTCTGGCTGACGATGGGCATCTATGAGGGGCTGGCGCTGCTGCTCGGCGTTGTGCTCCTGCGCACGTCGGAGCGCAACGGCATCGTGTTTCGCTGAAACTGCATACGAAACGGCCGCCGGTTTCTGACCGGCGGCCGTTTGCTGCCCAAATTTATTTGCCCACGCAAAAGCGCGCGAAGATGCGGTTCGTGATGTCCTCGCGGATGGAGGCGCCCGTAAGTTCGCCGATGGCGGCCATGGCCTCCTCAGCCTCCGTGAGCACGGCGTCGGGCGTCACGCCCAGCAGCATCGCCTCGCGCGCGGCGCGCAGCGACTCCAGCGCGCGGCCGATGGCCTCGGCATGGCGAGCGTTCGTGAGGATCTCGCCGGCCGGCGCGTCCGGGGCAGGGAAGCGCTCCGCGACTGCCTGCTCGAGTGCCTCCAGACCCGTGCGCTCTTTTGCCGAGAGCACGCACACGGCGTCAAACTGCGCCGCCAGCGCGTCCGGCTGCACGGCGGCGGGCAGATCGGCCTTGTTGAGCACCGCGATGCGCACCGGCGCTGCCTGCGCGGCCGCGATGACCTGCCGGTCATCATCGTCGAGCGGCCGCGCCGCGTCAAACACCGCGATGGCGAGCGCCGCGTCCGCCGCTGCGTCCAGTGCCCGGTGCACGCCGATGGCCTCCACGGGGTCGGCCGTGTCGCGCAGCCCGGCGGTATCGGTCAGGCGCAGGAGCACGCCGCCGAGCGTGACGCGCGCGTCGATCGTGTCGCGGGTCGTGCCGGGTACGTCCGTCACGATGGCGCGCTCGTAGCCGAGCAGGGCGTTGAGCAGGGAGGACTTGCCCGCGTTTGGCCGGCCGAGGATCACGGCCGGAACGCCGCCGTGGAGCACATTTGCGCGGGAAAACGTGTCCAGCAGTCGCTGGAGCTGGTCGATGCAGTTGGTCAGCGTGGCCTCGTAGGCGCTGAGCTGAAAGTCCGGGATGTCCTCGTCCGGGTAGTCGATCACGGCGTGGTAGTGGCTGGCGATGTCCTGCAGCGCATCATATACGGCCTGCGCGCGCCGCAGCACCGCGCCGCCGAGCTGCCCGGCGGCATTTTTCGCATCCAGCGTGGTTTCGGCGTGGATGAGGTCGATGACGGCTTCTGCCTGCGTGAGATCCATGCGGCCGTTGAGGAAGGCGCGCTTCGTGAATTCACCCGCCAGCGCCTGCCGCGCCCCGGCGGCGAACAGCGCCTGCAGTCCCGCGCGCAGCACGGCCGGCGAGCCGTGGCACTGCAGCTCGGCCGTGTCCTCGCCGGTGTAGCTGTGCGGGGCGCGGCTGACGGTGCACAGGCAGAGGTCGAGCGTTTGGCCGTCGGTGTCGCAAAAAGCGCCGTAGACGAGCTTGCGATCCGGTGCTTCGGACATGGGGCGGCCGTTCGCCGGGCGAAACACGCGGTCGATAACGGTGAGCACCCCGTCACCGGACAGACGTAGGATGCCGATCGCGGACAGGACGTTGCCGGTCGCAATGGCGGCGATCGTATCAGACATGAGAAAACTCCTTTGCGCAGATCGGCGGAGCCGCTGGCTCCGCCGATCCGATCGTTTTATGATTGTGTTTGCGAGCGCAGGCTCGCTTCCCGCAGCCGCATGAAAACCGTGGCGGCCTGTGCGCGCGTGGCAAGTCCGCGTGGGTTGAAGTAACCCCGCTCATCACCGGCGATGATCCCGGTCGTGCGCATGAGCTCCACACCGTCGCGCGCCCAGTCGGAGACCGCGTTCATATCCCGCAGCGTGACAGGGTCGGTGATCGTGGGAAGTGCTTTTCCGGTGCTCTGCACATAGCGCGCGATGATGGTCGCCATCTGTTCGCGCGTGATCGGCGTGTTCGGTTCAAAGCGCCCGCTGTCCATACCGTTGACGATGTTTTGCTGCGCGGCCCATTCGACATACGGCGCGTACCAGCTCCCGGGCGTGACATCGGTGAAGGAAACGCTCGTGTAGTCCGCTTCGTTGATCTGCACAAGCCGGCCCAGCACCGTCACGAACATGGCGCGCGTGAGCGCGTCATTCGGCGCGAAACATCGGCCGCCGACGCCGTCCATGAGACCGTTGGCAGCAACGTATTCCACGGCATCAGCATACCATGCACCGGCGGGCACATCCACGAAGCGCGTGACGGAAGCGCTCGCTGACACAAGCAGCGAGACGGTCTGCTCGCAGGTAATGGTCGCCCGCAGATTTTCACAGGCGATGTAGCGGTGCGCCGTGTGCAGCGCGCCGGAGGCGGCCTTTTTGCCGTCGGTCGTGTCGACGAGCACACCGGCGGAAATGGTCACGCCAGCGCTCCCGCTCAGAACGGTGAAGCAGTCGCCGGTCTTGAGCGCGACCGTGCTGCCGGCGTTGAGCGTGCAGATGCGGCTCTTGGCGGCGGTGCTGTGCAGCGCCGCGTCATGCGTCTGCAGGGCTTTGTCCAGTGCGGCCTGCGCGGCGGAATGCGCCGTGGCCTCGGCGTGGCTCAGCACCGCAGACGACCAGCTGTCCACAAAGCTGTGCGACAGCAGCGGATCCTGCCGACTGCCGGCGTCGGCAGCCAGAGCGGGCGCCGTGCCGGCAAGCAGCATCAGCGTCAGCAGCAACGAGATCAGTCGCTTGATTTTCAAGGGGCAGACCTCCTTTGCGGGCTGTCAGGCCTTCTTGTTCTTCGCAGCGCGGGCCTCGGCCTCGTCCTGGCTTTCGGCAATGTAGTAGCCGAGCGCCAGCAGGCTGTCGGAGAAGTGGATGTTTTCGATGATCGGGTCGGCATCTTTGATCTGCAGTTCCGTGTTCGTGAAGTTCCAGATGGCCTTCACGCCGACGGAGCAGATCTCATTGGCGACGTCGTTGGCCATGGCCCTCGGCACACAGAGAACGGCGACGTCCGGCTGGAGCTCGGCAAGAATGTTGTCGAGCGTGGAGAAGTCATGCACCACGATGCCGTGCATTTCCTTGCCGATGAGGTCGGGGTTGATGTCGAACGCGGCCTTGAGGGTGAAGCCGTACTGCTCGAAGCAGAAGTTCTCCACCAGCGCGCGGCCGATGTTGCCGACGCCGACCAGAACGGCCGAGTAGTTGCGATCCATGCCAAGGATCTTGGCGACCTCGCCGCGCAGCGCCACAACGTTGTAGCCATAGCCCTGCTGGCCGAACTCACCAAAGCAGCTGAAATCCTGACGGATCTGCGAGGGGGTCAGGCCCATCTGGCGGCCCAGCTCGCCGGAAGAGATGCGCTCGATCCCGGCAGCATTCAGATCGTCAAGCTTCCGGAGATAGCGGGGCATTCTTCTGATGACATTGTTCGATACTTTGATACGTTTCACGAGTCATTATCCTCCTGATGGCAAAAGACACCATATTGTTAAGAAATACATCTGTTTGTTACGAAAATAGCAAGGTACAAGCAGACAAGATAAATTATAACACACGTTTTCGCGTGTTTCAAGTAAATGGTTGCCAAGGATGCTCGAAAAATTGTGGTTTTTTGTCGTCGTTTTGCAGCGAATGATTGAAAAATGGCGAGTGGGGGAGCGGGAGCGCGTGCAAGTGAAAACCCGGCAGGCGTTTGCCTGCCGGGTCAAAGGAGCCGATCCTGGTGTTCAGTTTTCCGGAAGGCCCGTCAGCCGGCAAAACTCTGCGGCGGCGTCGGGCACGCGGTAATACTGTGTATCCGTGCTGCTGACGAAGACCACGTCCTTGCCGTCGCACCAGACGGTCACACGTGTGGTCACGCCGTCGGCGCTGGTCTCTTCCAGCACGCACAGCGGTGTCCGGTCGGCATCGAGCGGCTGTACCGGCTGCGTCCGCACCAAAAGCGCAGACAGCGCCTCGATGGTCTTGCGGTCGGAGATGTGCAGTGTCGTGCTGTCCGCGCTGCTTTCCGCCGGGACGGAGAAGAGCAGACTGCTGACGCTGTCGTCGAGCACCGGCGCGCTTTCCGGAGCGGGGAGACTGTCCTGCTTCCGACCATCCGCATCCTCTTCCTTAACGGAGGGAGACAGGGTCACGGTTGGCGCCTGCGCATTGTCGAGCGCGGTGTCGGCGCCGCTCGGCTGGCTTCTGTGCGGCACGAACCAGAGCGTTGCACCGAGGATCAGCGCGAGACACGCCGCCATGACCGAGATCGGCAGCAGGGGAGACGTACGGCCGGCGGCCGGGCGCTTTCGCGCGGCCGGCCGGGGCTGAGCAGCCCTGCGAATGGGCGTCGGCTGCACATGCCGCGCCGGGCGCGCCGGGGCGGCGGAGCGCGGCGGCATCGGCACGGGCTCCTGACGCACCTGCTGCATGATGCGCGCGGTCAGGTCGGCGGGCGGCGCGGCGGCCGCGTCACGGACGGCGGCCTGAAGCGCCAGAAAGTCGTCATAAACGCGCTGACATTCGGGGCAGGTGCGCAGATGTGCGCGCAGTGTCTGCACCTGCTCCGGCGGCAGTTCGCCGTCGAGCAGCTGGCTGATCTGCTGCTGGTAATGTTCACAGGCGCTCATCCGTCTGCACCTCCCTTCGTCTGCTTTGACGCATATCGGTCGGGAAGGTTCCCGTCGGCGAGCAGGAAATCGCAGAGCCGCCGCCGCGCACGGAACAGGCGCGATTTCACCGTGCCGGCCTCGAGGCGCAGCACCTTGCCGATCTCGGCATAGGACAGGCCGTCGAGCTCGCGCGCGACGGAGCGGCACATTTCGCTGCGGGTCAGCTGCTGTTCCGGGCCGACGCTCTCGTCGGCGGGGAGGTCGAACTGCGGCTGCTCGTCGTCGTCCTCGGAGGCGGTGAGCGACACGGTCGGGTGCCGCCGGCGGCTGCGCAGGAAGTCGATGCACACGTTCGTCGTCAGCCGGTAGAGCCAGACGGAGAACTTGCTCTCGCTGCGGAACGTGCCCAGCGCCCGATAGGCGCGCAGGAACACCTCCTGCGTCATGTCAGCGGCGTCCTCCTCGTTGCCGACGGTGCGCAGGGCGAGGTTATACACTTGTTTCTGGTAGGCGACGACCAGCGCCTCAAAGGCGTTGGTGTCCCCGGCGCACACCTGAGCGATGATGCGCCGTTCCTCGTCCCGGTCCATGGTTTCCTTGCCTTTCTGCGGTCAGTCCCGCAAGTCGCGCTGGATGGCGCGCGTGATGCGCCGCAGGTCGTCGAGCGTCTCGACGTGCACGACCTCCTGCTTGTAGGCATTGGCGTGCGGCACACCGCGCAGATACCAGCAAAACTGGCTGCGCGCCTCGAGGCACGCCAGCCGTTCGCCCTTGATCTCGGCGGCAAATTCGATCTGATGCAGTGCCGCCTCGATCCGCTCGCGCAGCGGCGGCAGCGGCGGCTCCGGCTCGCCGGCGATGGCGGCGTTGCCGCGTGCGAACAGCCACGGGTCGCCGAAGCTGCCGCGGCCGACCATTGCCAGATCGGCGCCGGTGTAGCGCAGGATGTGCGCCGCGTCTGCGCCGGAAAAAATGTCGCCGTTGGCGATGACGGGGATCGTCACGGCGCGCTTGACGTCACGGATGATGTCCCAGTCGGCGCGGCCGGCATACATCTGCACGCGCGTGCGCCCGTGCACGGCGATGGCGGCCGCGCCCGCCTGCTGGCACATCTGCGCAAAGGCCACGGCGTTGACGTTTCCGCCGTCCCAGCCCTTGCGGAATTTCACGGTCACGGGCACATCGACGGCCTTGACGACCGCCTCGATGATGCGCCCGGCGAGCTCGGGATCGCGCATGAGCGCCGAACCGTCGCCGCTGCGGATGACCTTGCCCACCGGGCAGCCCATATTGATGTCCAGAATGTCCGCACCGGAGTATGCCAGCGCCATGGGCGCGGCCTCGGCCATGACCTCCGGCTCGTGGCCGAAGATCTGCACGGCGGCGGGGTGCTCGTCCGGCGGCGACCAGAGCAGCTGCTTCGTTTTTTCATCGTGATAGACCAGCGCCTTGGCGCTCACCATTTCCGTGCAGGTGAGGGCGGCGCCCTGCGCGCGGCACAGCGCGCGAAACGGCGCATCGGTCACGCCCGCCATGGGCGCGAGCGTGAGCGGGCCGCAGATCTCGACGTTTCCGATCTTCACCATGCGATCTCGAGCTCCACGGGGCAGTGGTCGCTGCCGTAAATGTCGGAAAGGATGCTGGCCGTCTCGATCTTTTCCGCCGCGCGGTCCGAGCACAGGAAGTAGTCGATGCGCCAGCCGGCATTGTTCTCCCGCGCGTGGAAGCGGTAGCTCCACCACGAGTAGGCGTCCGTCTCGTCCGGATGCAGGGCGCGGAACGTGTCCGTGAAGCCGGCGTGCAGCAGCTCCTGAAACTTCGCGCGCTCCTCGGGGCTGAAGCCGGGGTTGCCGACGTTGCGCTTCGGGTTTTTCAGGTCGATCTCCGCTGCGGCGACGTTCATGTCCCCGCAGATGACGACCGGCTTGTGCCGGTCGAGCGAGCAGACGAATTCGCGGAACGCATCGTCCCAGCTCATCCGGTATTCCAGCCGGCGCAGACCGTCCTGCGCGTTCGGCGTGTAGACGCATACGAGGTAGAATTCCGGGTATTCGGCCGTGATCACGCGGCCCTCGAGATCATGCTGCGGCAGGCCGAGGTTATACTGCACGTCGAGCGGCTCGGCCTTCGTGAACACGGCGGTGCCGGAGTAGCCCTTTTTCTCGGCGCTGCACCAGTACTGATGGTAGCCCGGCAGGTCGAGCGCAATCTGCCCGGGCTGGAGCTTCGTCTCCTGCAGGCAGAAAATATCCGCGTCCAGCGCGCGGAACGTGTCCGCAAAGCCCTTGGTCACACAGGCGCGCAGCCCGTTGACGTTCCAGGATACAAGTCGCATTTCGTGTCCTCCGTTTTCACCGCTACGCAGCGGTTGATCGTGATGCCCTGATCGTAGAATTTCGCCTCATAGTCGGTCATGACGCCGACAGGGCCGTCGGCGTGCAGGTCGTGCGTGACCTCGCGCAGCTCCCAGCCCTCCTGCGCGAACTGCTCGAGTGAGAAGGCGAACAGCGGGTCGTTGTCGGTCTTGAACCAGATCTCGCCGCCGAGCGGCAGCACGTTTGCATACAGCGCCAGAAAGCCCGCATAGGTCAGGCGTCGCTTGTGCTGGCGGGATTTTTTCCATGGGTCGGGGAAGTTGATGTAGATGCGAGAGACCTCGCCGGGGGCAAACATGTCGAGCAGGTTGGCTGCGTCCCGGTCGAGAAAGCGCACGTTTTCGAGCCCGCGCTCGGTCACGCGCTCCATGCCGACGACCATGGCGTCCGGAACTTTTTCAATCGCGGCGAGGAAGATATCCGGATTTTGCGCCGCAGTGTCCGCTGTGAAGCGGCCCTTGCCGCAGCCGAGCTCCAGCTGCAGCGCCTGATGGCCGGGGAAGTGCTCCAGCCAGTGACCGCGCAGCGCCTCGGGGTCAGTGATCAGCGTGGCCGCGCAGCGCTCCATGCGAGGGACGAGGTTGGGCTTTTTTCGCATTCTCATAGGTTGATGCTCCTGTCATAACAAGTCCTGATTTGATGTTTAGAGCATACCACACGCGCCCGAAAACTGCAACGCAGAAAACCGTTGCGCATTTCTAAAGAATATGTTAAACTTTATTTTATGCAAATTGCGAAATTCCATATCCGGGTGTAGCGCAGCTGGTAGCGCGGGTGGTTTGGGACCATCAGGCCGCAGGTTCGAACCCTGTCACTCGGACCATAAGTCCACCGTAATTTTGATAGAATTACGGTGGACTTTTTCTATGCCCGAAAACCGCTTGAAATCAGGCTTTTCGGCTATTTCGGCACATAAGTGAACCCCGCTGCAGAGCAATTCTGCAGCGGGGATTCGTGCGTTTTATGGGGATTGCAGCTTTCTGCTCTGCTGTAATCGTTAAACAGCCGAGTAGTCGTTGACCTACTGGGGGTATTCGTTAAACAGCAGATTTGGTTATTTACCGCTCAAGCTCCTGCCTTACTCGCATCGAACTGCTTTGATGCGGTAGAAAGCAAGAGCCTTCTCCGGGGTCCAAACCGCCGAAAAAGGCATAAAGCAAGGGCTTTCGAGGTCAAATACTGACTTCGAAAGTCCTTGTTTGCTTTATTTGGAACAACTAAAAAGTTAAGGTTATTCCACAAACAACTCCGGTGTATTGAAGCGAATGTCTGGAATTTGCTGCACAACTTCGTTGTCTCCACAGTTTTCCAAATCGTTTTTGACATGAACATTCCCTTCACCATCAACCGTAAAGTACTGTGGGTGTGCCTTGATGTAAGTTGCAGATTCACGAGAAAAACCATACCGCTGCAATTGAATGGTGACTTCATTGGTAGTGCCGTATTCAACATACTCATACCAATTATTCCTGTTAAGTGATTTTTCGCCGTGGACACGCTTGTATTCATTGGAAAAGCGCAAAAAGTAATTAGAAATGCTAAATAGGATTACATTTTCTATTACCTCCAGCGTATTGGCAAATACAATATTTCTGTGTTCCAACGAGTTTTTGTCGTAATACTGCTTCGTATACCTGTTGATCCAGAACTTTTCGGGGTGTCTTTCTTGGTATTCCACAGCTCGCCGCATTATATAGTTTAGGCCCTTGCCTTCCATCCATTGAACCAATATGACTGCATACCAACGGAGCTTAGTGTAGTCACCATCCTCATCGCATTTTCCAAGAGTACTGTACTCATACCGTTTCCAATCAAAAATATCGCCCAATCGGATTAGAAAGCCAAACACTTCGTCAACGTTGAAGCTGCCATTCGACTCCGGCAATGGATAGGCGAATGTGGAATCTGCCGAAATAGCTGCACGCAATTTTCGAGTTTGATCGAGCGAAATGTTTATATCACTATCGATGATAGGGGTATACTGAGAAAAAATGTTCTTTATTTTTTCTTCATCGCCGTCTTTCATGTACTTTCTGAATTCTTGTTGAATCAGACTATCATTATCATGCAGGATATCTTTCAGAAGAATAAGGCCAAACTTTCGCATCATGATGTATTCTTCTTCGGGTTGGTCGTCGTTGTATTTGTCAATAACCGAACTACCGCTTAAAAGGATTTCTATTATTCGCTTTTTATGTTTTGGCTTCAAATCCTGCACCAAAGAAAGATGTTGATCCGGAATCCCTGATTTCAATTTATCAAGGTATACGTCCTGTTTATTATTTCGGGTCTCATCGCTGATCATGAATACATTGCCGGAGAGATTGTACTGTATTCGACCGACTCGGCCAACGAGATTTCTAAAATCAACGTCCGTCATCTGCGCACGTCCGCTGTAATAGCTTGTGATAAACAGGTTATCTGCAGGTAAATTAACACCTTCGACTAATGTGCTTGTACAGAACATCGCCGTAATCTTTTCGTCTTTGAAGAGTTTTTCAATCCTCATACGAATCGCCGACGGCAGGTATCCTATATGATATGCAATACCTTGCTCCAAGAGTCCTGCCAGGAAATAGTCCCTATGCACTTGGTTGCGAACATCTCGTGCCAATTCTGCAAGCTCCGGATCGATCTGCTTTTGGGTTCCACCATCAATCTGTTTCTGTAACTCTGCAAATGTAAGTGCAGCATTGATGGCTTTATCCTTACTACTAAAATACGCAATCATTCTGCTTGTGCGTTCGCCACTGTTTTTATAGAACAGCCCCATGAGCGGAATGACGCCGTCTTCGGGATTGGCATTTATGGAGCAGATGTACTCCAGAGTTTTCAGATGGTCATTATATATGTAAATCTGCTTCGTTTTCAGATTTACAAGAAACTTAAACTGAACCACCGGAGAGAATGCTGAAGCAATAGCATTTTGCTTATCGTATTCACCAGAAGCTAAAAGGCTCAAATACTCCTGTGGATTGGGTATATTGGGTGACGCAAAGATAAACTTAGGTTTTGCAGTTCGTCTGCTTAGTTCATCCACAACTGAATAGTAAAATGGTGCTCTGCTGTTGCGCCCTGTCATTTTATGAGCCTCATCTATAAAAAGATAATCCAGCACGAAATCCGGTTTGTCATTAAGCAGATAAAGCAAGCGTTCCGGTGTCAGGACAAAAACAAAATTATGATCGGGGTGGGTTTCTAAGGCCATATCATTAGCAGAAGAAACCACATGATACTGATTTTCATCCAACAAGTTTTCGAGGTCATTTCGAATGATTTCGCTTCGCACTTCGTTTATAAGTGCTTTGGTCGGGACAATCAGCGCATAATTCTTCTTTTTACCGGCCAATATCTGTTCTTTAATAAACATACGCATGATAAACGACTTTCCCATAGACGTGGGCGCTGAGTAACTAAAGCACGCATCATCCAAATGCTCGTAAACCTTTCGCTGTTGCTGAAAGAACTTCTTTTCAGGAGCGGCAGGAACAGTAAGGTACAAGTCGCTCAATGTAGAAAACAGTTCATCCATCACGGTAGGCTCAACATACTGTGATTGCACGAGTTTTCTTCCCATAAAGTTCCCCGTGCTTGTCAATACAGACCCAGCATAATAGTGTACAACTTCATCATCTGGGTACAAAGTAAGCAACATGGTAATAATCTCATGCGCCCAAATTTTGTGAGAATCAGCCTTTTCTACATGAGTTGATTTCGAAAGAAGGTCTGCAAATCGCAATGCGTCATCCACATTAACACCGCGCAGTTGTTTAATGTTGGTAATTTGGAGCACCGTAATCGCATAGTTGTAAAGGATATTCTTATAAAGCTCATTCAGGTAATCATTTTCGTCTATTCCCTGGAAGAGGACATCTCCAAGTCGCATTTTTTCGTGCTGGTTCATATCGGAGCCCCTCCTCTCAATACGGCATCCATAATTTGTGCTTTTTCCTGTTCGGCATCATTGAATGGGACAATATATACATAAAACGAGTGTCCTGTCAATCCTGCTGCGGAAATCTTCTCTGAGATATAACCTGCGTGCTCTCTGATATCGCAGAGCATTTTTTGCTCTGCAAGAGCCTCAAAATCATCGCCGCGCCCGGTAGGGTTCAAGCCCAATTGATACCCCAAGAAAACACCGTATGCCGTGTCATATGTTTCCGGCTTTCCTGGTTGCGGAATGAGGACATCACTAAGCAGGGCAACCTCTTCCTGGTTGAAGAACTGATCTAAAACCGTTTTCTGTACCATTAATATTTCGCGACTCTCATGGGAGTCAATCTTGCTAATTGTTTCAAACGCACGGTCGATAGCTGTTTTGACATCATCCACAATATTGGATGCACCAAAGACCATTTGAAACTTTGTGTTTTGGGGCAAATCACTCGGTGATAGTAGATGAATTCCTTTGCACTCGCTGCGGAATTGTGCCATTTCCGTGTATAATTCCACGCGGCTCATAAGTTTGGGCGCTTTCAATTTCTCCTCAAGAAACGCATATACAAGGATTTCATCCAGCATATTTCCTGTTCCCTCGGCAGATGATCCGCCGTTTTCAGCCATGATGCGCATAGCTTCGGATACGGCAGAATCGAGGTCATCATTTATACGATAATTCTCAAGCTGTGCTCTGGAGAAAACATAACGCGCAAGGTTTCTACGCAAAAATACCTGTAAATTATCTGTCGACAATCTGTTTCCACGCATTGCGGTGTGGAAGAAGCGGATATGATTAGCTTTGGGCAGATTGAGTCCCTCGGAATGCTGAACCTCTACAAAAACGCTGTCCAAGGTTAATCCACTATTTTTTATTGTCGCTGAAATAGATTCGCTCATTCTTTCGGTCCTCCAATCTGCCGCATATAATTAGTTCTCTTTTGAAGCTATATCAGAGTTGGGCGCTTCATAAGGCTTTCCGTCCTTGTTGTAGGTCAGATTAAATACAAGGTCGGATAACCATTTCTTAAATGATGGATTGTCCTGAAACTGCTTGAACAGCTCCATATTGTCCGCCATAATCGAAAAGATGACCTGCTGCAGAGCACGTTCGCTTTCCAAGCGCGCACTCTGCTCATCAGAGTTTCTCATGGCATTCTGATATTTTTCGTCCTTAGAGACCATGGCCGGTATCTCAAGGATCTGCCGCCGCACGTTATCCGCATCATTCCAATTGATGTTACCAAACATATCATTGAAATTGGAGAGAATGACAGACAACAAATCCATTTCAGGTTCAACGATATGCCCAACCTTTCCCGCCGGTACGGGAGCCACCTCCGTATCGGTATCTTCCAGGCGAATGGACATGACCTCACGCGCCTCGTTGCGGTAACTTTCGAGGTCGATCGTTTCAAGAATCCCCTGCGAAAGATCGTCCTCTCGCGGAGACGGCAGCTTTGGTATCAGCAAATTAAGAAAGATGGACAACCGTTCCCAGTCTGCGTTACCATACGGCAAAATCGCTCCGAGAAAGCCATATGTACGCACGAACGCCTTTGCTGCGCTCTTAAATTTAATCTGATCATCCGTGTCAAACTGCTTGTAAACGGCAGTACAGGCATCTAATGTGGGATCAAGTTTGTCGCGATCCGCTCCATCCAGGTACAAATTGACAAGCCGCTCGACATCTTCGTTGGAGAACACCTGGTATTCCTCCATTGTTGCAACCAGGTCGTATAGCTTGTTCGGATCGGTTTCGCCGGACAGAATCGTGGTGCGGTAATATCGCGAAAATGATTCCTGAATCATCTCCGGCTTGTTTGCAAAGTCCAATACGAAGGTATCGTACTTTTTCGGGCAGCAGCGGTTCAAGCGGGAGAGCGTCTGTACCGCCTTGATGTCATAAAGCACCTTGTCCACATACATGGTGTGGAGTAGCGGCTCATCAAAGCCCGTCTGAAACATATCCGCAACTATGAGAATGCGATATGGGTCTTTTTTGAACTCTTTCGGTATCTTAGCATCCGGGAAGCCGTTCAATCCGGCAGAGGTGAGCGGCGGTTCCTGACCTTGATACTTGTTCTCGCCGGAAAAGGCGATGATCGTTTTATATGGACTGTGCCTATCCGCAAGGCATTTATTGATGGCGTAATAATATTCGATACAGCGAGGAATGCTGGAGGTCACGACCATAGCGCGAGCCTGCCCGCCGATTTTTCCTTTGGCAATGACTTGTTCGTGAAAATGATCTACCATCATAGCCGCTTTCTTGGCAATGGTATAGCTGTCGCTTTCCACAAAGCTGCGCAGCTTCTTCTGCGCCCGCTTCTTATCGAACATCGGGTCATCCTCGACGGTCTTCATCAGCTTATAGAAGCTGTCGATAGGCGTATAGTATTGCAGCACATCCAGAATGAACCCTTCTTGGATTGCCTGTTTCATCGTATAAACATGGAAAGGTCTGTGCTTGATATCGTCGCCGTCCTGATACGGAACGCCGAAGGTTTCCAGCGTTTTATTCTTCGGGGTTGCGGTAAACGCAAAGTAGCTGGCATTGTTCAGCAGTTTACGCCCTTCCATCATGGCGTTGATCTTATCCTCGTTATCCATCTCGTCATCAGAAGCAAGCCCTGAAAGTGCAAGGTTCATCTGCGCAGAGTTTCTTCCGCTCTGTCCGGAATGAGCCTCATCGATGATAATGGCGAAATGGTTATCCTTGTGTTCTGCTCCAATCTGTGGAACGATGTACGGGAACTTCTCAATCGTGGTCACGATAATACGCTTTCCATCTGTAATGGCTTTCGTGAGATCGCCGGAGTGCTCCGCCCATGCGACCGTGTTGCCGACCTGCATGAACTGCTTGATAGTATCCCGAATCTGCTTGTCGAGAATCCGGCGGTCGGTGACTACAATAACGGAATCCAGCATCGGGCGACAGTCCTGTTCAAGCCCAATCAGTTGATGAGCAAGCCAAGCGATAGAGTTGGATTTGCCACTGCCTGCGCTGTGCTGAATAAGATACTTTTTTCCGACACCGTTTGTTTTCACATCGGCAAGTAGCTTCGTTACAACATCGAGCTGATGGTAGCGGGGGAAAATCTGCTTTTCCTTTTTCTTTTTGGTGTCCTCGTCCACCTCGACAACGACCTGCGCGTAGTTTTCTATAATCAGCGTCAGCTTTTCCTTTGCAAGAATATCTTTCCAAAGGTAGTCAGTCATGATGCCATTGGGATTTGGTGGATTTCCTGCACCATCATTATATCCCTTGTCAAAGGGCAGAAACCAGCTGTCTTGTCCGGCAAGTTTCGTGCAGAACTTGACACGGGCATCGTCTACGGCAAAATGCACCATGCAGCGTTTGAACTGGAACAGCATCTCTCTGGAATCACGGTCATCCTTGTACTGCTGAACGGCATCATCAACATTTTGCTTTGTGATCTGATTCTTGAGCTCAAATGTAATAACCGGGAGACCATTGATAAATACGCACAGATCCAATGCCAGTTTGGCTACATCCTGTGAATAGCGGAGTTGTCGTGTAACGCTGAAAATATTCTTTTGGAACAGCTCCTTCGCTTTTGCGTTGCCCTCAGAGGGGGTCAGGTAAAACATGATCAGGTCGGCAGGGTATACTTTGATGCCGTTTCGCAGCACGTCAACTATGCCGCGCTTAGAAATCTCGCCCTGTAAGCGGTTGAGAAACTGTGCGTATTTTTGATGACTTTTCCGGATACCCAGCTTCTCTAATTGCTCCGGTTGCGTATCCTGCAGGAACCGAAAAAGCCGAGTCTCATCTATGGCGTATTCTTTGTTGTAGTCGGTGTTGGAGCCTTCTTCATATCCGTTGTGCTCAACAAGCCAGTTTACGATCAGCACTTCAAGTCCGCTTTCCTTTGTGTTTGTAAACATACATTTCCTCCTCTCCGATAAAATCAGAACGGCAATTCGGTATCAGGTTCTATAACCTCAATATCTGAAATTTTAGCAATAAAGTTGTTTAGTACAAGAGCCTGAGATTGTGGTGTCGATGCTCGGAACCAGCCCAAAAAATTCCTGACAGTCTCATTTGGAATATTCACTCTATTGTTATAACGGTAACCACAGTCAACAACACTGCCAATTACATCGGCATTTTTTTGAATCACCGTTTCAAACAGATTAGTTGTAAGTGCTTTTTCCAATCTGGAAATAAAAATTGCACAATCGGTATTGAATCGTGGTTCTGCCATATAAGATGTCAAAGACTCATAAATTAAATTGGTAAACTCCTGATAGATTTCCCTGTCCTCATCAGATATTTGCATATGAAGGAAATCGTGCTTTCCTATGGCCTCCCGTATAGCAGCAAAACTTGCAAAGCGATTTTCAGGCTTTTTCTCCATCATTTTATTCAGAATGTCATTGTAAGAGAAATCTGTCCGATCGCAGCTTTTCGAATTATCGATTAACCTCCGAAACAGTTCTGCCAGATAAAACATATCAGTAAGGTTGGTATAGATACCATCATAATATTCCTGCGGCAAAGTGTCAGATGCAGCACGATTAATATCTGTAACAAGGCTGTCAGCGTCGCCGTCATCTACTTTTGAAGCAATCTTTCCAATTCCAAAATCAATTACTTTCACCGTTCCGCTCTTATCTACGAGAATGTTTCCTTCACGAATATCCCGGTGAATGATTCCGTGCGCTTCTATGTAGCAAAACACATCGATAAGCTGCAGAAAAACATCATCCAAAGTGGTTTCTGCAAACGGGGCAAAGTAATCGCTGATAAAGTCCCCTATGTTTTCCCCGTCAATGTACTCCATAAGGATATAGCCCGTGTAAATATTTTCATAAGCATAATAGTTATAAATACGGACAATGTTTCTATGGTTGAGTTTGTAGAGAATCTTGATTTCATCAAGAAAATTCTTATAGAATTGCTCCTTAATTCCATCGTACTCTGGTTCATATTTTTTTGCGACAAACAGTTCGTCTATAAACGGGTCTTGGAGTAATACCGTCTTTCCGAATGAACCACCGCCGAGGTCATTATTGACCATAATGTAATCCTTCTGCTTTACAAAAGGAATAACATCTCCGTTTTGTTTAGCAACAGCCATGTTTAATCCTCCTGTTCTTCAGTACCTTCTTCACCATCGTCCTCATTATCCGCATCGGCATCTTCATCCACAAATTCGTATTCGGGGATTTCGATGCCACGGACATCAATCTTGCCAGTGACGGTATCAGCAATAATCTTGTTCTTATATTCTTCAAGCACAGCAACTTCTTCCGTCAACTTTTCGGTTGCGGCATCGTATTGGGGCAGTGCCTGCTTTATATGTTTGACAATGGCAATCTGCTCATCCGTAGGCGGGACAATGAATGGGATCTCCTTCATTTTATCCATTTGTAAATCCCACTGCCCAACACGAATGCCATCGGACGCCTGGGCGAAAAAATTCACATAAACCTTGCTGCGGATGGCATAGTGAAAATACTCCAAATTCTCAAAAGCAATGTCGAAGATGAAGTAAGCAGGGCTGACGATTCCGGTATAATCCGAAACGCCATAGGATCCTTGCCAAGCCTTCATCTTATTCATCGCAAACTGCCCTTTTCGCACAACTTTATAGCCGCTTAAATCATCAGGAATAAAATTGTGGTTAGCTTCCTTATCCTCGACATCACGGAGAATGACACCCTGTTCACGGACAACTGATAGTAGAGGAAATTCCGGGTGATTTTTCTCGCTTACCGGATGTAAAATCTGCCGAAGTTTTGTGACATTCCAATGGGCCGGAATATCTCCCAGCCACTTGACGCCACTATACTTCGTGGGCGCATCTGCTGTCAGCCCGCGAGTGATCGCATGGCTTACCGTTGAACGCTTCAGCGCATCAATCGCTTTGATTTCCTTTTTCTTGATATTGATCAGCTTATTGATGTTTGAAACCTTCCAGTCCAGAAAGCGCACAATCTGATCCTGCTCCTCACGGGGCGGAACGGGAACAGATGTCCTTTTTAATGCGGGCCAATATATATTTCGTTGAATCGAACCGACACTTTTCGAGTTAATTAGATACTGGTCTACCATGATTTGGGAACGCAGAAGGTAGTTTGCATATCTGCTGTTGAGCATATCATTCATGCTCAGAACAATGTATGCAGGACTAACAATTCCTGTATCAAATGATATACCAACGGAGCCCCGCCAAGCCTGCTGATTATTCAGGACAAAATCGCCGCAATCAACACGCTGGTACTTAGACAAATCCTTACTTGTTACATTTGTCCTTTTTTCTGCCTTTGCCGAAAATGGAATCACCCCAACATCTAAATAAACAGAAAGAAGAGGCAAATCCACACAACCACATATGGACTTTTCTTTCGCAAGCGCATACATCGGCAATACACTCCAATGACTTGGAAATGATTTGTTCCACAAAGATGCATAGGCTGTATATGATTGATATTTGCTCATTGCACGCCCTCCATGATGCAAGCCAGCAATCCGTCGGTTTCCTGCTCAAGGGTAGACAAACTACTCAAAATATCACTCATGTCTCGTAGCTCCACAGGCTTGTAAAAATACTTCGTAAATCTGATTTCATAGCCGATCTGGGTTTTCTTTTCGTCCGCCCAGGCATCCGATGCATAGGTCAGAACCTCGTTTTTCATAAATGCGTCAATTCCGCCCTCATAGGTGAACGGAATATTCTCCGTGTCGCGCAGATCAACATCCGGTTCACCCTCGATTGGCTGCGCGGCCGGGTCTTTCTCCGTGATAAAGGGGCGTACCTTTTTCAATGCGGCGGCTTTCAGCTTGGTAGCCTTGGCAAAGGCGGTCCAATCATCCAACGGCGCAGTTTTTGCGGCCTTTTCGATAGCCGCAATCACACTGTCGTATTCATCCGACTTTTTGAATGTGTTTGTCGGAATCGGTCTGTCGGGGTACACGCGCAGGCGCAGCGGCCGCTCCACCGTCACGCTCCAATAGCCGAAGTCCCAGTTGTTCAGTATCATGCTGACTTCGCTCTCCTCCATTGCGAGGAAAATGCGGACGATCTCCTTGCGGATTTCTTCGGTAAATTCGCAGTTTTTCTTGCCCATGTTCTTGCGCAGTGCCGACTTCATCGCCGTTGCGTCGATGAGCTGAATTTTCCCCTTGCGGCGTTCTTCTTTCTTATTGGAAAGCACCCAAATGAATGTGCCGATGCCCGTGTTGTAAAACATATTCTCCGGCACGGCGATAATAGCTTCCACCAGATCGTTCTCGATCATATAACGGCGGGCATTGCTCTCGCCGCTTCCCGCATCGCCCGTGAAGATGGATGAACCGTTATGTACCTCTGCAATGCGGCTGCCGAGGGGCGTTTCTTTCTTCATCTTTGCTACATTGTTCAGCAGGAAGAGAAGCTGACCGTCGCTCGTGCGCGGGATCATTGTAAGCTGCTCACCGCCGTCCAGATAAGCATTGAAACGGCTGTCGAGGATTTCCTTCTTGCCACCCATCTTTTCTGCATCGGTTTTCCAGCTCTTGCCATAAGGCGGATTTGAGAGCATGAAGTCAAACTGCCGGGTGGCGTTGCCGTCCAAGGACAGCGTTGAGCCGTAACTGATATGTTCTGCCTGGTCGCCGTCACCTTTGAGTAACATATCCGCTTTGCAGATGGCATAGGTTTCCGGGTTGATCTCCTGCCCAAAAAGGTGGATAGAAACATTTTTGCCGCGCCGTGCCGCCAGTGTCATAAGCCGATCCTGTGCAACGGTGAGCATACCACCCGTTCCGCAGGCCCCATCATAGCAGGAGTAAGTAGCGTCCTTGATCTGATCCGCAATCGGCATAAAGATAAGGTCTGCCATCAGCTCAACAACATCACGGGGCGTCCAGTGTTCGCCGGCTTCCTCGTTGTTCTCCTCGTTGAACTTACGGATCAGTTCCTCGAAAATCGTACCCATGCCGTGGTTGTCCAGACCGGGATGCTTGAGAATGGTCTTTTTTTCGTCTTTGTACACCGGGTTCGGACTGAGGTTAATATCCGAAGATATAAATTTTTCAATGACTGCACCGAGGATATCTGCCTCGATCATGGTGTCAATCTGATTGCGGAACTTGAACTTCTCCAGAATCTCCTGCACATTCGGAGAGAAACCGTCAAGATATGCTTCAAAATCCGTTTTCAATGTCTGCTTCTTCGCACGGCTGGTAAGGTCGCGCAGACGGAACGGAGACGCATTGCAAAAAGCCTGTCCTGCTACATTGCACAGCGCAGGCCACTGGTTATCGATACCTGCCGCGTCCAACTTTTTCTTCATATCCAGGACAGCCTCTTTACTGTCCTCCAAAAGAGCATCCAAACGACGGATGACCGTCATCGGCAGAATCACATCACGGTATTTACCGCGCACATACACATCTCGCAGGCAATCGTCTGCGATACCCCATATAAAACTAACTATTTGATTATGCACCTGATTGTCCATATTTCTTCGTTTCCTTTCGCTCTATAGTGAGCCACTATTATCATATCAAATTCGCTGCACAATAAAACGGTCTTAGTCGGCGTTCTCTGCTTTATCGTCGGCTGCGCCGCCGGAGCGAATCCAATCATCTACCTCTGACAGTTTGAACTTCCACAGCCTGCCCACCTTGTACGCAGGCATATTTCTTTTAGCGATCCAGGCAAGAATCGTTTCTCTGCCAACGCCGAGATATTCCTGTACTTCTTTAAGGGTAGACCACTTTTCAATATTCACATTATTTTCAGCCACTTGTTTTCCTCCTGACCTTAAGCTTTGAATGTAACACTAATAGTAAAGTCGAATACGAGTCTGCTGTCTGGAAAGCAATTATTTCCGTTAGAATCCTGCATTTCCCACACGCAGTTATAAGAGCCTTCAATGCCACGGGAGTCCGCTCCCGTGGTTATTTTTATAAACTCTTGAGGTTTTGTTTCCGGAATGTCTATTGTGAGCGGTGCGAATTGAGGCTTGATCTCATTTTGATTGGTGCAAACCAATTTTCTTCCGCTCCACAGGCATCGGCCTCGATTCTGTATGCTCCATTGATGAGTGAATTTCTGATAGCATCCGACTGCGTGACACCTGTCGTATTGTTCTACCCACAGATCATCACCGTCATAAAGGCGCTTTGGAATCTCGTAGCGAGCTACAGCCTCGGATACAACTGCATTCTCATATGCACTTGCAACAATACAGTCAACGGTGTCATCTTTGCTGCCTATAAAAACCGCAACCTGTCGAGCCATCGCAATACTTAATAGCTTTTTGTTTTTCTCCAAATTCGCAGGAATAGCAAAGGCATCGCACAATGCGGCCACAAACTCATCTTTTATATGCTTTTCGTAATAGTCCGCTATTTTAGATTCATCAACCGGCTTCGGAAAATGTTTCTTCATATTGCTGTTGAGACTCTTAGTTGTGCCACTATAGACCGCCTTCAAATAATCATCGGAATATTCACGGGTAATTCCAGCCGCCCTAAACAGTCCTTTCAAATATTGCGCCTGTGACGAGCAGGAAAACCAGTTCAGTTGCCCGACCTCGCAAAACTCCGAAAATACCATTAATTCACCGCCTTCTAAAAAGAACCATCAAAAAGAACCAAAGAACCTTGAGACCCTTCGCCGCACTATATTCCAACCACAAATTTGCCCAAGTATCATATAAATGGCGGTTGGGAAATGCCTGCGGAGACGGTTCCGAGGATTCAAAAGTCCTCTAAAACGTTTCTAAATGATTTTCACATTTCGTTATAGCATGAAAATATGAAAAAATCAACGCTTTCAAGGTGTTAATTCACATAAACCAACGATAACTCACTTTTAAGAGGGGGTCGCCAACGGCAGAGAGGTATATTCACCGGCCATGAATGATCCAGTGCCTACTTGCCACAAAATCACAGCTTTCTGTCTGGATTGGGACGCTGATATGAAAAGGAGGGACAAGCAGTGACAAAATCCGAACGTCGTAATTGGATTATCAACATTGAGAACACCGCTGCTACTGTCAGCGCCCAAGTTGGTCAAGCAGTAGTTGATTCTGTTTTCAAAAGATATGGTGCACATAGCGTTGAAGATTTGAATCCGAGTGACCTGCCTGATGTCTTTAGCGACCTGTATGCAATCGAAGCCGACCTCGGCTAAAGCGAATCGTCCTGAGCAAGACAGAAAACTGCTCACCGTCGGATACCGCATCACTTGATCGCTGATGGCTCAACGGTATCCGGCGGCACAAGTAAATAATGTAGCTGCCTTTTGAGCGGGTTTGCTGCAGACCGAAACGGAGGTTTCCGTTTGGACTGCGGTTGGTTTTTCACACCCATTTTGCGGCAGCGCCCAAAGTCCTCCGTTTCGAGAAATCAAAACGGAGGACTTTTTTATGAAAATCAAATACGCATTCTTGGACGGAACAGTGACGGAGGTCGAGGTTTCTGACGAAATCGGTGCCGTCATCATCGCCAGCCGCAAGGCGGAGCACGCGCAGGACGAACGCCATCGCTACCATTGCTACTCCTACGACGCCATCGACTACGAGGGCGAGGAGTACGGTGCTTGCGACGAATATGCCGTAGAGGATGATTCGGCAGAACAGACCGCTCGTATCCGAGAAGCCTTCTCGCATTTGACTGCCACCCAGCAGCGCCGGCTTCGACTGTACGCAAACGGCAAGACCCTGCGGGAAATCGCTGCCATCGAAGAGGCCAGCTTTCAGTCTGTTTCCGAGTCCATCGAAGCAGGCAGAAAAAAGTTTTTGAAAATTTTCCGCCAGACACCCTGACAAATCCCCGATTTTTCTGGGTACACCGGAAGGCAACAAAATATAAGCCCTCCGGAAAGGACGGTAACCCCGTATGAGACACAACTTGAATATCCGTGTTTCAGACAAGCCCAGAAACGGCGGCGTAGTTGCTTGCAGAACGGTCAGCATCCGCGAGAAACTCTTCACCTTGCTTCTGGGTCCCAAGCAGAAGGTCATGGTCGTGGTTCCCGGCAACTCGGTCGAGTCCATTGCCATCACCGAAGTTCCGATGGGAGGTGGCACACATGAGTAAGGTCAAGCTCCTGCTCGATGTGGTCGAGGATCTTCGCTCACTGGCGGACAGCGTTCAGGCTGTGGCAGATGCCATGCTGCAGAATGAGCCGACTGTCGATGCAGAGCCGAAGACGCCTGCACCTGCTCCCCAAAAGGAGCTAACGCTGGAAGAAGTCCGAGCAGTCCTCGGTGAAAAGAGCCGAGCCGGATTCACGACCGAGATTCAGGCGCTCCTTAAAAAGTACGGTGCTCCGAAGCTCTCCGGCATCGACCCCAAGCACTACGAGGTACTGCTCAAGGATGTGGAGGTGCTGAAAGATGCCCCCTAATCGTCACGCAGTCCTCTCGGCCTCTTCCTCCCACCGCTGGCTCCACTGCAATCCATCCGCAAGGTTGGAATTGGAGTTTGAGGACAGAGAAACGGAAGCCGCAGCCGAAGGCACCGCCGCTCATGCGCTGGCGGAACACAAGCTCCGCAAGGCGCTGAAGATGCGCTCCACCCGCCCGGTCAGCAAGTACGACTCCGACGAGATGGAGATGTACACGGACAGTTACCTGGAGTTCGTTCTGGAAGCCATTGAGGAAGCCCGGCAGGACTGCCCGGACCCCAAGGTGCTCATTGAGCAGCGGCTCGACTTCTCCTGCTATGTGCCGGATGGCTTCGGCACCGGCGACTGCCTTATCGTGGCGGACAAACTCCTCCACATTATCGATCTGAAGTACGGCCAGGGCGTGTTGGTGAATGCCGAAGAGAATCCTCAGACGATGTTGTACGCCCTCGGTGCGCTCCGCATCTTCGATTGTCTTTACGACATTGAGACAGTTTCTATGACCATCTACCAGCCGCGCCGAGAGAATGTCAGCACCTGGGTCATTTCCGTTGCCGAGCTTCGGGATTGGGCGGAAAAGACACTGAAACCCAAGGCCGAGCTTGCCTTCAAAGGCGAAGGTGAATACTGCCCCGGAAGCTGGTGCCAATTCTGCAAGGCGGCGGTCAAGTGCCGAGCCAGAGCCGATGCCAAGCTCCAACTTGCCAAATACGAGTTTGCCCAGCCGCCTCTGCTTTCCGATGCGGAGATCGGCGACATTCTCGGTAAGCTGGATGACCTCACTAAATGGGCAAATGAACTCATGGCCTACGCCCAGGAAGCAGCGGTCAACCACGGAAAACAGTGGCCCGGCTACAAGCTGGTGGAGAGCCGCACCAATCGCAAGTACACCGACGAGGATGCCGTTGTCGCTGCTGCCCGTGCGGCCGGGTATACCGACATCTTCAAGAAGTCCCTCATTCCCATCACCGAGATGGAGAAGCTCATGGGCAAAAAGACCTTTGCCGAGGTGCTCGGCGGTCTGGTCGTCAAACCCAAAGGAAAGCCGACGCTCGTTCCCGCATCCGACCGGCGTCCGGCTATTACGACCACGGGTGCAAAACAAGACTTTACCGACTATAAAGGAGAACTGTAATTATGGCTAACAAGATGAATTCGACCAAAGTTGTGACCGGCGTTGTCCGCCTGTCCTACGCAAACGTGTGGGAGCCTGTCTCTATTAATGGCAGCAACCCCAAGTATTCCGTGTCACTCATTATTCCGAAATCCGATAAGCAGACCCTCGACGCCATCAACGCCGCCGTGGACGCTGCCATCAAGGAGGGCGTCGCCAAGTTCGGAGGGAAGATCCCCAACAAGGCGGCTCTGAAGCTCCCGCTCCGTGACGGCGATACCGAGCGTGACGATGAAGCCTACAAGAACAGCTTCTTCGTAAACGCCAACAGCACCACCGCTCCCCAGATCGTGGACCGCAGCGTCCAGCCGATCCTTGATCGCTCCGAGGTGTATTCCGGCTGCTACGCCAGAGTGTCCGTCAACTTCTACGCCTTCAATTCCAACGGTAACCGCGGCATCGCCTGTGGTCTTGGCAACATCCAGAAGGTTCGTGACGGTGAGCCTCTCGGCGGCAAGTCCTCTGCGGCTGACGATTTCGCCACCGACCTGGACGACGACTTCCTGTCCTGAGAAAGGAGTGCAACACAATGGAACTGATTCAGAACATCCTGGTAACCGTCCTCCTTGGCATCTGGGCCTGCCTCAGCATCGGCTTCTTCGTTTGGTTGGTGCAGGGCATCAGCAATGACCACAAGCGTGAAAAGCGCGAGAAGGAACAGGCTTCCCGTGACCTGAAATACCACGAGAAGCGCATGAAGGAATTGAAGTAACCCCAGACGGCTCTGTGGGTGGCAGAAATTGACCTCTGCCACCCGTATTCCGTAGGAAGGAATGCGTATGAAAACACTTAGCATCGATATTGAGACCTTCTCCTCCGAGAACCTCACCAAATGCGGCGTGTACCGCTATGCCGAAGCCCCGGATTTCGAGGTACTGCTTTTCGGCTACTCAGCAGACGGTGCTCCGGTGAAGGTCGTGGATCTGGCTGCCGGAGAAAAGATTCCTGCTGATGTCCGCTCTGCGCTGACCGACCCTGCCGTGACCAAATGGGCATTCAATGCACAATTCGAGCGCGTGTGTCTGTCCCGCTATCTTGGATACCCAACCGGACAATATCTCAACCCGTCCTCCTGGCACTGCACGATGGTCTGGGCGGCGACCCTTGGACTGCCGCTTTCGCTGGAAGGCGTCGGTGCCGTGCTGGGTCTGGAAAAGCAGAAGCTCAAAGAAGGCAAAGACCTCATCCGGTATTTCTGCACTCCGGCAAAAGCAAGAGACGGTTCGCCCATTCGACATTATCCGACAGATGCGCTGGAGAAATGGTCGCTTTTCAAAGCCTACAACCTTCGGGATGTGGAAACGGAAATGTCCATTCAGCAGAAGCTCTCCAAGTTCCCGGTCACGGAGTCGGAGTGGCGTAACTACACCCTCGACCAGCAGATCAACGACCGGGGCATCATGCTCGACCGCACCCTCGTCACCCAGGCGATTCGCTGTGATGAACGCTTCAAGCGGACGCACATGGAGCAGGCTCGCTCCGTCACCGGCTTGGATAACCCCAACAGTCCGGTGCAGCTCAAGGCGTGGCTTGCCGAAAAAGGCGTGGAGGCAGATTCACTCTCCAAAGCCGCTGTGGCAGATATGCTCGAAAAGGCGGACGGCGAGGTGGAGCTTGCCCTCTCCCTTCGACAGGAACTTGCAAAGAGCAGCGTCAAGAAATACACCGCCATGCAGACGGTAGTCGGCTCGGATGACCGGGCCAGAGGGCTTATCCAGTTTTATGGTGCCAACCGCACCGGCCGCTATGCCGGTCGACTCATCCAGGTGCAGAACCTGCCGCAGAACCATCTGCCGGATCTGGACACCGCACGGGCACTGGTCCGCAGCGGCAATACGGATGCCGTGGAAATGCTCTATGACTCCGTGCCGCTGGTACTGTCCGAGCTTATCCGCACCGCCTTTGTGCCGAAACCCGGCTGCCGCTTTTATGTGGCAGACTTCTCCGCCATCGAGGCGAGGGTCATCGCATGGATCGCTGGGGAGCATTGGCGGCAGGAGGTTTTTGCAAAGGGCGGCGACATTTACTGCGCTTCCGCTTCGCAGATGTTCCATGTCCCCGTAGAAAAGCACGGCGTGAACGGGCATCTGCGGCAGAAAGGCAAAATTGCCGAGCTGGCTCTTGGCTACGGTGGCTCCGTGGATGCGCTGAAAGCAATGGGCGCACTGAACTACGGCTTACAGGAAGAAGAACTGAAACCGCTGGTGGATGCCTGGCGTCTGTCCAACCCACATATTACAAAGTTCTGGTGGGATGTGGACAAAGCAGCTTCCACCTGCGTCCGAGAGCGAACTGCCACAGAAACACACGGCATTCGCTTCTATTATCAGAGCGGCATGATGTTCGTGGTGCTGCCCTCCGGCAGACGGCTCGTGTATGTAAAACCGAAAATGGGCCTGAACCGCTTCGGCAATGAGTCCGTGACCTATGAAGGTGTCGGCGAACAGAAAAAGTGGCTGCGGCTGGAAAGCTACGGACCCAAGTTCGTGGAGAACATCGTCCAGGCAACGGCAAGGGACATTCTTGCGGAAGCTATGCTCCGGCTGAATGCTGCCGGGTACCGCATCGTCATGCACGTCCACGATGAAGCGGTCATCGAAGCACCGCCGGATACTTCTTTGGAGAATATCTGCTCCGTCATGGGGCAAACGCCCGCTTGGGCATCGGGGCTGCTGCTCCGAGCAGATGGCTATGTCTGCGATTTTTATAAGAAAGACTGAGGTGGCCCAAATGGGAGTCAATAAATTTAATTGCGAGGGGTATTACGACCCCACTGCCTACGAGGCACTGACGAAGATCGAGCAGGAAGCCAAGGCACTTCGAGCCTTCCGTCCTGTGGTGTATATCTGCTCTCCGCTGGCCGGGGATATGTTGAAGAACCAGGAGAACGCCCGTACTTACTGCCGCTTCACCGTGGAAGCCGGGTGCGTACCCATCGCACCGCACATCTATTTCACCCAATTCATGAATGACAATGACCGCAGGGAGCGTGACTTGGCACTGTTCATGGACATCGTCCTACTCTCCAAATGCGCCGAGCTGTGGGTGTTCGGAGAGAAAATCACCAGCGGCATGAGCATCGAGATCGAGAAAGCAAAACGAAAAGGTTAGCTTATCCGTTACTTTACCGAAAACTGTGAGGAGGTACACAGATGAAGATCGCAGTCGGCAATAGCCGCATGGATAAAAAGTGGAAGAACCAGGATATCTCCTGGGCGGATCTCTGCGCCCGCTGCGGCAGCACCATCCGCACCACCGAAACGGTCGAAGAATACCGCAAGCTGAAAAAGGGGCAGCAGGACGGCATCAAGGATGTGGGCGGTTTTGTCGGAGGGCATCTCCGGGAAGGTCGCCGCAAAAACGGCATGGTGCTGTGCCGCTCTCTGCTCACGCTGGATATGGACTACGGCACCCCAGATATCTGGGATGAAATTACGCTGTTCCACGATTTCAAGTGCTGCGTCTATTCCACCCATAAACACACGCCGGAGCATCCCCGCCTTCGTCTGCTCATTCCGCTGAAGCGGGAAATCAGTGAGGAGGAATATCCGGCAGTCGCCCGCATGGTGGCAAAGGAGATCGGCATTGACCTCTTTGACGATACCACCTACGAGGCATCCCGGCTCATGTATTGGCCTTCCACCTCCGCCAACGGCGAGTTTTTCTACAAGGTGCAGGACGGCGCAGAGCTTGACCCGGATGAATACCTTTCTCGTTACGACGATTGGCACGATGCCTCCACCTGGCCAGTTTCCAGCCGCCAGTCCGAGTTGGTACAGCACAGCATCGCCCAGCAGGCCGACCCGCTGACAAAGCCGGGTGTGGTGGGTGCCTTCTGCCGTGCCTATACTGTGGAGGAAGCCATCGACACCTTCCTCTCGGATGTATATGCGCCGTCTGCTATGAACGGTCGCTACGACTATATCCCCGCCGATTCCTCTGCCGGTGTTATCGTCTACGACGGCAAGTTCGCATACAGCCACCATGCCACAGACCCGGTCTGCGGCCGGCTGCTGAACGCTTTTGACCTGGTGCGACTGCACCGCTTCCGTGACCTGGACGATAAGTGCGCCCCGGATACCGCCTCAGGCAAGCTGCCGTCCTTCCATGCAATGTCGGATTTTTCCCTCAAGGACGAGAAAGTCAAAGCGGTCTTTGCCGAGGAGCGCAAAGTCCAGGCAAGCGAGGAATTCACCGATGAGGATTGGCAGAAGGCATTGGAACTGGATAAGGCCGGGAAAGTGAAAAATACGCTGCAAAACCTCACCGTGATCCTCATGAATGATCCGCTTCTGAAACCGCTGGTGTTCAATCAGCTTCTGGACGGCATGGAGATCAAGGGCGATGTGCCCTGGCGGCACCCCTCGAAATTCTGGCGGGATGCGGATGATGCCCAGCTTATCAGCTATGTGGATTCCCACTACGGCACCTTTTCTGCAAGAAACTATGACATTGCCGTGGCGAAGGTCACGGACGACCGCTCCTACCATCCCATTCGGGAGTTCATTGAAAATCTGCCGGAGTGGGACAAGGTTCCCCGTGTGGACACGCTGCTCATCGACTACCTCGGCGCAGACGATAACGGGTATGTCCGAGCTGTCACCCGGAAGACCCTCTGCGCTGCCATCAAGCGTGTGCTGTATCCCGGCTGCAAATTTGACTCCATGCTGGTGCTGAACGGTCCTCAGGGTGTGGGCAAAAGTACCCTTATTGCCAAGCTGGCCGGAGAGTGGTTTTCGGACAGTCTGAACCTGGGCGACACCAAGGATAAGACCGCTGCCGAGAAGCTGCAGGGGTACTGGATCTTGGAGATCGGCGAACTGGCGGGACTGAAAAAAGCCGAGGTGGAGACGCTGCGTTCCTTTCTCTCCCGGCAAAACGATATTTACCGTGCGGCATTCGGCAAGAGAGCTACACCGCACCTGCGCCAGTGCGTGTTCTTCGGCACAACCAACGCCGAGTCCGGCTATCTGCGGGACACCACCGGAAACCGCCGCTTCTGGCCGGTCAAGACGCCGGGTACGGGCATCAAGCACTCCTGGGATCTGACCCCGGAGCTCATCTGCCAGATCTGGGCGGAAACGCTGGTGTATGTGAAACAGGGCGAGAAGCTATATCTGAGCGCCGAATTGGAAGCCCTGTCGAAGGCAGAACAGCGGGAGGCAATGGAGTCCGATGAGCGTGAAGGGCTTGTCCGTCTGTATCTCGACACGCTGCTCCCGGAGGGCTGGGACGGCATGGACATCTTCGAGCGCCGCAATTTCCTCACCGGCAGCGACTTCGGCGATACCCAAAAGCATGGTACGGTCAAGCGCACCCAGGTGTCCAACATGGAGATCTGGTGCGAGTGCTTCGGCAAGGAACGTGCCAATATCCGCAGAACGGACAGCAACGAGCTGACCGCCATCCTTGCCCGTCTTGGCTGGAAGCGGCTGGACAGCAAGGTGCGTATCCCGCTTTACGGTCCGCAGTATGTTTTTGTTCCCAAGGAGTGTTCCTAATGAAAATGACTGTACCCGACATCCTTCGGAACAGGTTCCGGGGAGAAGCATATCCGCTCGGCACATTTATGGGAACATCTCATGGGAACGGCGGCAGCCCCATAAGTACCAAAGAAAACAGGCGGTCTTGTTCCTGTGTTCCTAACCTTTCTTATATATCGAAAGAAGAAGGAATAAAGAGCAACAAGCACGCAATACCCGCATTTGCGCACGTAAAGGACTTTTCGGGTTTTGAGAACACAGGAGGCCATTATGCGTGAGAAAACAATAGAAGCAAAGCTGGTACAGACCGTTCGTTCAATGGGCGGTCTTGCACTGAACTTTACAAGTCCAGGTTTCGATGGAGTGCCTGACCGTCTGGTGCTCCTGCCCGGCGGCAAAATCGCCTTCATTGAGTTGAAAGCACCGGGCAAAACACTCCGCCCTCTGCAAGTAAGGCGAAAAAGGCAGTTAGAAGCACTCGGCTTTTCGGTGTACTGCATCGATAGCCCCGATCAGATTGGAGAGATACTCAGTGAAATACAAGGCGCATGACTACCAGGCGTATGCCACGAACTTCATCCTGGAGCATCCAATCTCCGCTGTATTCCTCGACATGGGTCTTGGTAAGAGCATCATCACGCTTTCCGCCATCTTCGACCTTTGCCTCGACAGTTTTCTGGTTCGCAAGGTGCTGGTCATCGCTCCGCTGCGTGTCGCCAGAGATACATGGCCTGCGGAAATCCACAAGTGGGATCATCTGCATGGGCTGACCTACTCGGTGGCTGTCGGTACAGAAGCAGAGCGCAAGGCGGCACTCCGGCAGCGGGTCAGCGTGTACATCATCAACCGGGAGAATGTCCAGTGGCTCATTGATGAGAGCGGCATCCCTTTCGACTACGACATGGTGGTCATCGATGAGCTGTCCTCCTTCAAGAGCTATCAGGCAAAGCGGTTCAGAACTCTTCTGAAAGTCCGTCCCGGCATCAAGCGCATCGTGGGCCTGACCGGCACGCCAAGCAGCAACGGTCTTATGGATCTCTGGGCAGAGTTCCGCATCCTTGATATGGGCAAGCGGCTCGGTCGGTTCATCACCCATTACCGCAACACCTTCTTCCGCCCGGATAAGCGCAACGGGCAGGTGGTGTTCAGCTACAAGCCGCTGCCCGGTGCGGAGGAACAAATCTACGATGCCATCTCCGACATCACCATCTCCATGAAAGCCGTCGACCATTTGGATATGCCGGAGTGCGTTCATAATGACGCCATTGTGATGCTATCCGAAACAGAGCGCAAAGCCTACGATGCCATGAAACAAGACCTGGTTATCTCGCTGAAAGGCGAAGAAATCGACGCCGGGAACGCCGCAGCGCTTGCGAATAAGCTCTCCCAAATGGCAAACGGAGCAGTCTACGGAGAGGACAAGCGTGTGTTTCAGATACACGACCGCAAGTTGGATATGCTGGAGGATCTCATCGAAGCCGCAAATGGGAAACCCGTCCTTGTGGCGTACTGGTTCAAGCACGACCTGGAGCGCATCTCCGAGCGGCTCCACAAACGATACATCCCGTTCGGTCTGCTGGACGATTCCGACAGCATCCGCAGATGGAACAGCGGTGAGCTGCCCGTGGCACTCATCCACCCGGCTTCTGCCGGTCATGGGCTGAACCTGCAGGCAGGCGGCTCGACCCTCATCTGGTTTGGGCTGACCTGGTCGCTGGAGCTTTACCAGCAGACCAACGCCCGACTGTGGCGACAGGGACAGACCGCCGATACCGTGGTCATTCACCACATTATTGCCAAAGACACCATCGACGAGCGCATCATGACTGCGCTCCGCAAAAAAGAAAAGACCCAGACCGCACTCATCGATGCGGTCAAGGCCGATTTGGAGGGATAAACGAATGGAAAACTGTTATACGAACCTTGCAAACGCCATTATCGTACAGGCAGCAAAGGATTACACCAAAGCACTGCGCCGTCTGAAAAAGTTTCCGCATGACAAGGAAGCACGATACATCAAGCAGGACTGTGAGCGCTTCTTCCGCTCCGGTTGGTTTGAGGTGCTGACCGACCTGAACGGCGAGGTACTGATTCAGAGAATGAACGAGGAGGTGTATGCCGTATGACCGCAAAGGAATATCTCAGTCAGGCTTACCGCCTCGACCAGCGCATCAACTCCAACATTGAGGAAATCAGCCGCCTTCAGGAAATGGCCTGCGGCATCTCGTCCCCGTCGTGGGAAGAGAAAGTTCAAACCTCCCGCCACACGGATGCACCTTTCGTGCGGTGTCTGGAGAAAATCATGGACTTGGAAAAGGTCGTGAACAGCGAGATTGACACCCTCGTTGATTTGAAACGGCAGATTCGGTCGACGGTGGACACCGTTACGAGTGTCAACGAGCAGATGGTTCTGCGCTACCGCTACATCCACAACATGACCTGGGAGCAGATTGGCGGTGAGCTGAATGCGGACGAAAGCACCATCCGCAGATGGCACAAAGCAGCCCTTTCTGCGGTGAAGCTGCCCACCGCTCCCATTAAAATTTGAAAGACGCCGGAAATACCCAGCTTTGTCCGTAGATGCCCACCTCACCATTATGGTATGATAGAATCAGCGAAAAAGAATCAAGGATAGCCTCATGGGAGCAATACCGTGGGGCTTTTCTCATGCCCAAGGAGGTGAAACGATGCCGAAGAAACCGCTGCGACCATGCTCCCACCCTGGCTGCCCCAACCTCTGTGACGGACAGTTCTGTGAGCAGCACCGCACGGAGGAACGCCGCAAATATGATAAATACGAGCGCAGTTCCGATGTCAACCGCAAGTACGGCAGAGCATGGAAGCGTATCCGTGACCGCTATGCGGCGGAGCATCCCCTCTGCGAGATGTGTCTCAAGGAAGGTCGGCTGACTCCGGTGCAGGAAGTTCACCACATTCTGCCCGTTTCCAAAGGCGGCACTCACGCAAGAGAGAACCTCATGAGTCTGTGCCAGTCTTGCCACACGAAGATACACCATGACCTTGGTGACAGATAAAAAGAGGTCACCCAGAAGGATGACCTCTTATGGCGGAGCGGGTAGGAATCGAACCTACTATCGGCACTTGTTAAGGCTATTCGCATTCTTCCTGCGGTTTCCACAGCTACAAACAGGCCGCCCCGTGCGCGCCGCATACCACCGTGTTATATCCGTTTACCATCTCAAGTTCCTCCTTTAGACTTCTCATTGCAATCAGTGTTTGAACCAGTGCAAGGAAGAGCGAAACTGTGTTGACTGGGATTCCGTTGAGTAGAAAAATGCTTGTCACCATAACCAACAATTGGAACGAATTCACTATAACACAGATTTTACGAAAATGCAATTGTTTGCGGTAGGGGCGGTCAAATCTCTACGGCCCTCTCGGTCGGGCAACGGCCCGGGGTCACGTGTGCGAAAAAGGCGAAATCAAAAGGGTAATTAAGGGAGGTGAACTCGGATGCCCACAAAATCGAATAACACGGGAGGGCGCGGCGGCGCAAGACCCGGTGCGGGAAGGAAGAAATCCGCAGTCAAGGACAAAGCCGAAAGCGGTAATCCCGGCGGCAGAAAACTTGAAGTGCTGGATATTCCCGAAGTCGAGGGTGTTGTCATGCCGAAGCCCCATGATTTTCTTTCCGCCGAGCAGCGGGACGGCAGAGTCCTGCAGGCGCAGGAAATTTACACGGAAACCTGGCAGTGGCTCAAAGGCATCGGCTGTGCCGCAAAGGTGTCGCCGCAGCTATTGGAGCGCTATGCCATGTGTTCCGCCCGCTGGGTGCAGTGCGAGGAAATGACCAACCGCATGGGTTTCCTCTCCAAGCACCCCACCACGGGAAAGCCGATCCCGTCTCCGTTTATTAACATCGGCATCAACTACATGAACCAGGCGGTTCGGCTCTGGAATGAGATCTTCCAGATCGTGAAAGAAAACTGCAGCACGGAATACGGCGAGTCTACGCCGCAGGATGACCTTATGGAACGCCTGCTCCGTGCGAGAAAGGGGTAACACCATGTTTGAAAAAGTAAATCCGTGCCACCCGGATAAGGTGGCAGACAGAATTGCCGGTGCGCTCGTTGACCTGGCATACAAGAAAGCAGAAAATCCCCGCATCGCTGTTGAAGTCCTCATCGGCCACGGTGTGTGCCACATCATTGCGGAAACTTCTGTTTCTCTGGACAAGGCGGGTGTCACCGCTGCCGTTCACCGCATTGCCGGAAATCTCACCGTGGACTATGTGGAAGTGCCACAGGACGGTCACCTTGCCGATAACCAGGCAGACGGCGTCCGCTGTGGCGATAACGGCATCTTCAAGGGAATGCCCGTGACTGAAGAGCAGAAAATGCTGTCGCAGATCGCACGGAACATTTTCTCCGTGTATCCAAATGACGGCAAGTACATCCTGGATGGCGACCGGCTCATCCTCTGTCAGAGCAATGCCGAGACACAGCATCTGCGCGAGATTTATCCCGATGCGGAGATCAACCCGCTCGGCGATTGGACGGGCGGCATCGATGTGGACACCGGCGTTGCCAACCGTAAGCTCGGTTCGGATATGGCCGACTCGGTGACAGGCGGCGGTCTGCACGGTAAGGATCTATCCAAGGCAGATGTGTCTGTCAACATCTATGCTTTTCTCAAAGCCCAGGAAACCGGCAAGCCCGTGACACTCTGCTGCGCTATTGGGGACGATGCCGTGGACGGCAGACCCTACGCCGAAATCGTGGAGATCGCCCGAAACTACATCCACTCGGTCGGCGGCTTCGAGAAATTTGCGGAATGGGGGCTGGTCTAATGAAAACAACGACCGAGATGCAGCTCGTACCTATCACGAAGCTGGTTCCCTATGTCAATAACGCCCGTACCCATTCGCCGGAGCAGATCAACAAACTCTGCTCCTCGCTCCGTGAGTTCGGTTTTATCAATCCTGTCATCATCGACCGTGACTATAGCGTTATTGCCGGTCACGGTCGTATTCTTGCCGCCAAGGAGGAAGGCATCGCCGAGGTGCCGTGCGTCTTTGCCGACCACCTCACCGAAGCCCAGAAGAAAGCCTACATCATTGCCGACAACCGCATGGCGATGGATGCCGGATGGGACGAAGCGCTTCTGCGTGTGGAGATCGAGTCCTTACAGGCGGCGGACTTTGACCCGCTCCTCACCGGCTTTGACGAGAAAGAACTGTCAAAGCTGTTTGACGACGGTAAGGACATCCAAGAGGATGATTTTGATGTGGATGCCGAGCTGCAAAAGTTGACCTTCACGAAGTCCGGCGACATCTGGACGCTGGGACGGCACCGGCTCATCTGCGGCGACAGTACAAAAGAGGAAACCTACACCGCACTCATGGACGGCCGCAAGGCGAACCTCGTTATTACCGACCCGCCCTACAATGTGAACTACGAGGGCAGTGCCGGGAAAATCAAAAACGACAACATGGCATCGGAGAAGTTTTTCGACTTCCTCTTCGATGCCTTTTCCAATATGGAGAAGGTCATGGCGGACGATGCCTCCATCTATGTGTTCCACGCCGACACTGAGGGGCTGAACTTCCGAAAGGCTTTTGACGCTGCTGGGTTCTATCTTTCCGGCTGCTGTATCTGGAAGAAGCAGTCCCTGGTGCTGGGACGCTCTCCGTACCAGTGGCAGCACGAGCCGTGCCTCTACGGCTGGAAGAAGAAAGGCAAGCACCAGTGGTACACCGGGCGCAAAGAGCCCACCATCTGGGAGTTCGACAAGCCCAAGAAAAACGGCGACCATCCTACCATGAAGCCAATTCCGCTGCTTGCCTATCCCATTCAGAACAGCTCTATGACAAACTCCGTGGTGCTCGACCCCTTCGGCGGCTCCGGTTCTACGCTCATTGCCTGTGAGCAGACCGACCGCATCTGCTATGCCATCGAACTGGATGAGAAGTTCTGCGACGTCATCGTAAAACGGTACATCGAGCAGGTCGGCTCGGATGAAAAGGTCAGCGTTCTGCGTGACGGCAAGGAATACAAGTATAGCGAGGTAGCGCCCCATGACGAATGACGCGCACAGCATTGTGTGGTCTGCACAGTCCCGCGACGAATAAATCTACATCATTCTCCTCATCTGAGCCTTGCTATTCAGAGCGTTCAGAGCGAATATGTGACTACCAAAAATCAAGGAGGTCACTTAAATGACGATTACAATTAACGCCCAGGGTGCGGAACGCAAGCGGCTGGTACAGACCATCGCACAGTGGCTCGGCTGTGAAGCCAAGTACCTGGGGGTTCCGTCCTGCGCCTACCAGGTGGACTGCTTCACCATCGACCGAAACGGCAGCCTTTCCTTTGACGACCATGCCGACAGCGAGGTCATTGAAAGATTGCTTGAGCATATCTACGATGAGGGCTTTGACATCGACCAGAGCCACACCGAGGATGAGGACGAGCCTTGCGCCGTCTGCGTTTCCATGCCGAAGAGCCTGTTCACCGACAGCAATCTGGAAAATCTCAAGGCACTCATCACAGCCAAGGGAAGTCTTATCAAGAAAGCCCTCGGAGTCGCTGACCTGCCATTGGAAGTTACCGACACGAAGGTATCCTTCCCTTGGTTCCCGGCGATTCCCACCCCGGACGAGATGAACGCCTACGACACCTTCATTTGCAAGCTGTGCGAAATGGCGCGGACGCAAAAGCGTGTAACTTCCACCGAGAAGCCCACCGGCAACGAGAAATATGCGTTTCGGTGCTTTCTACTTCGGTTGGGCTTCATCGGCGCGGAATACAAGGCCGCTCGAAAAATCCTGCTGAAGAACCTGTCCGGCTCTTCAGCTTTCAAAAACGGAGGTACAGAACATGAGATTTCCAAGTAAGGAAACGGTCGAGCGTATTCGCAAGGAATATCCGGTCGGCAGCCGTGTAGAGCTTGTTCGGATGGACGATCCCCAGGCACCGCCTGTCGGCACGAAAGGCACCGTGCGAGGTGTGGACGATATCGGCAGCATCATGGTTGCTTGGGATAACGGCTGCGGCTTAAGCGTGGCTTACGGCGAGGACATCTGCCGGAGGTGCGACAATGAATGAGAAAATCCGAGAGCAGATTCTTACCGTCCGCAAGACCGGATGCACTAATATGTTTGATGTGCTGATGGTACAGTACATTGCCAATGAGATGCGGTTTTACGAACTGGTGGTATTCCTCGAAGAACACCGCAGCGAGTATGTGCATTTCATCCTCACGGGAGAACCGCTGTAATATACACAGTTTCCACCCCCAATGATTGTGTAGTATATATCTCCGATGTAACTGGCTATATCCGTACTTCAGAGGTAATATACACTCACAACAAAACAAACGGAGGTACACAGTTATGTGGAAAGAAGGCAGCATCAGAGTTAACGGCGAGGTTTTTCACTACTGGATGAAGCAGTACGACAAAGGTTCCGAGTGGGGCATCGACGGCGGACGCATTTCCAAGCTAATGTTCAAGCGCAACGGATACATCGTCTGCAACTACGACAGAGGTTGGGACATCGAACCCGCCGATGAGAACACGCAGCTTGCGCTGGAGCTTCTGCTCCACAGCGAGAACTGGTAACCCAATAATTCCATAAAGAGGCTGAGCCGAAAGGCTCTTTCTCTCGTATATTCCGAAACAGCCACAGGGCTGTATTTTTTATGCCCAGGAGGTGGTCTCTACGAGAAAACTGAAAACATATAAGCCCACAAGGTTCATGGAGAAAACTTCCCACTATGATACGGACGCTGCGGATTACGCCGTCATGTTCATCGAGAGCCTCTGCCACACCAAGGGCACCTGGGCGAGAAAGCCTTTCGAGCTTATTGACTGGCAGGAACAGATCATTCGGGACATCTTCGGTGTTCTCAAGCCCAACGGCTATCGGCAGTTCAATACTGCCTACATCGAGATTCCGAAAAAGCAGGGCAAGTCCGAGCTTGCTGCTGCGGTGGCGCTTCTGCTCACCTGCGGTGACGGAGAGGAACGAGCCGAGGTCTACGGATGCGCTGCCGACCGTCAGCAGGCGTCCATCGTTTTCAACGTAGCAGCAGATATGGTGCGGATGTGTCCTGCGCTTTCAAAGCGGGTCAAGATACTGGATTCCCAGAAGAGGCTCATTTACCAGCCAACAGGCAGTATCTATCAAGTGCTTTCTGCCGATGTGGGCAACAAACACGGATTTAATACCCACGGCGTGGTGTTCGATGAGTTGCACACCCAGCCCAACCGCAAGCTCTTCGATGTTATGACCAAAGGCTCCGGCGATGCCCGTATGCAGCCGCTGTATTTCCTCATCACCACGGCCGGCAACGATACGAAATCCATCTGCTATGAGATTCACCAGAAAGCAAAAGATATCATCGAGGGTCGAAAGATCGACCACACCTTCTATCCCGTCATCTACGGTGCGGAGGAATCGGACGATTGGACGGACCCGAAGGTCTGGAAGAAAGCCAATCCCTCTCTCGGCATCACGGTTGGCATCGACAAGGTCAAAGACGCCTGCGAGTCGGCAAAGCAGAACCCCGGCGAGGAGAACTCCTTCCGACAGCTGAGACTCAACCAGTGGGTCAAACAGGCAATTCGCTGGATGCCGATGGACAAGTGGGACAAATGCGAGTTCGCCGTCAACGAGGATGATCTGGAAGGTCGCATCTGCTACGGCGGTCTGGACCTTTCGTCCACAACGGACATTACGGCGTTCGTTCTGGTGTTTCCGCCAGAAGATGAGAATGACAAGTACGTCATCCTGCCGTACTTCTGGATACCGGAGGACAACCTCGACCTGCGAGTCCGGCGTGACCATGTGCCATACGATGTGTGGGAGCGGCAGGGATATCTGCAGACCACCGAGGGCAATGTCGTTCACTACGGCTACATTGAGAAATTTATCGAAAGCCTGGGTGAGCGTTTCAACATTCGGGAGATTGCCTTCGACCGCTGGGGTGCTGTGCAGATGGTGCAGAACCTGGAAGGCATGGGCTTCACGGTTGTTCCTTTCGGACAGGGGTTCAAGGATATGTCCCCGCCCACTAAGGAGCTGATGAAGTTGGTGCTGGAGCAGAAAATCGCTCACGGAGGGCACCCCGTTCTACGCTGGATGATGGACAACATCTTCATCCGCACCGACCCTGCTGGCAATATCAAACCGGACAAGGAGAAATCTACGGAGAAAATCGATGGTGCCGTTGCCACCGTTATGGCCCTTGATCGGGCCATCCGATGCGGCAACGACACTATCGAGTCGGTCTATGACAGCAGAGGGCTGCTGTTTTTATAAATTGCCTGTTAGCGAAATTCTGATGTCAGTTCTGAGGTGTACTCCCATACTCGATGCCACTGGTTCTTAAAACGGGAGTACAGCTCACCAGCGATTTCCTTCATTGGGCAGGTATACCGGCACCCCATATTTGTTATTTGAACCCAGTCACAGGCGTAATTGATACAAAGTACCAATATTGTTAATCACTCCGTTTCGATCACTTCATAATCGGGGTCTTCATAATCCTCCAAAGGGTAGTCACCTGGGTTAGACATATAAAGTGTCTCCGCACCTTCCCGTGAACAGGAGATCATGTAGTCCCCGTACTCTTTTGCCTCCTCTTCGGAATCGAAGAGTTCATCCTCTTCCTCCTCGGTACCATCGGGGTATTTCATAAGGAGTTTGAATTTACGACAAGAATCATCACCCAGGGATTCCGGCTCAAAGTCATCTGTCGATTCATCAGAGTCGCTGGTTCCCTTTGTAGCCAAGTATGCAGCGCCCACCGCTACACCGATAATGCCAACAATTTTTGCCCCATCCTTAAGGCGCTCCATCCACTTGGCTTTGCGCTTTTCACGGCAATCGGGGCAGAGCTTCTGTTTTGTACCCGGCTCAAGCACTGCACCACAGTCGCGGCAAACAACAGTGTGAGTTGTTTCATCTGGCAAAGGTTCAATAGGTGTCACATGAAGACTCTCAGCGTTGAATGCCCCAATGGGGTACTCACTAATATATCCAGACACTGCGAAGGATCGTCCGCAGCTATGGCACTGACACTCTATATTCTCAAATTCGTAAATTACCTCATCGCCCATCTGCCGTTCGGAAGTGGAAACAGTTCCTTCATCCTCCAAGTCGATGCGATTTTTTGCTTTGCAATAGGGGCATTCAACAACACGTTGTAGACTAATGCGGTCATCTTCCCACGATGTGTCATCCCCAATTTCTTCTGCTGCCTGCCGGAGTTTTACCTTTTCGCAGTACTCCAGCAGAGCTTTTCTAAAGATTTCAGACTTGGGAACGCCAGTCGCATTGCTGGAAAAAGCAAGCATTTCATCTTCTTTATCATTGAGACGGACACGGTATTGCTTTTCACGACTGTCTCTCTTTTTGGGCCTACCAAGCATTTAATCATCTCCTTCGCTTTAATGGATATCCAGAAATTCTGTAATCAAAGGATACATCTTTCTTCTCGCTCTGTCAAGTATGTGAATATCCAAAAACAAAAAGAAAGTGAGGTCAAGTCAATGGGCATCTTTTCTGGCTTATTCAAATCTCGTGACAAGCCCCAAAACCGGACATCCGGCAGCGGGTACAGCTTCTTCTTCGGCGGCACAACTTCTGGCAAAACAGTGACTGAGCGCTCTGCTATGCAGATGACTGCCGTGTATTCCTGTGTCCGCATTCTGTCGGAAGCTGTCGCAGGACTGCCGCTTCATCTATACAAATACACGGACAGCGGCGGCAAGGCTATGGCTCACGACCATCCGTTGTATCGGCTACTCCACGATGAGCCGAACCCGGAGATGAGTTCCTTTGTGTTCCGCGAAACCCTCATGACGCACCTGCTCCTCTGGGGCAACGCCTATGCGCAGATCATCCACAATGGTAAGAACGAGATCGTGGCTCTGTACCCGCTTATGCCGAACAGGATGTCGGTGGACAGAGACGAGAGTGGGCGGCTGTACTATACCTATTACCGAGGGTCGGATGAAGCCATCAAGGATAAAGAATTCGCCGTAACGCTTCAGCCCACGGATGTGCTGCATATCCCCGGTCTGGGTTTTGACGGGCTAGTGGGCTACAGTCCCATCGCTATGGCGAAGAATGCCATCGGCATGGCTATCGCCTGTGAGGAGTATGGCGCGAAATTCTTCGCCAACGGTGCCGCACCGGGCGGTGTGTTGGAACACCCCGGCACGATCAAAGACCCGCAGCGTGTGCGGGAAAGCTGGCAGTCCACCTTCGGCGGCAGCGGCAACGCCAATAAGATTGCCGTACTGGAAGAAGGTATGAAATATACGCCAATCGGCATTTCGCCGGAGCAGGCACAGTTTCTCGAAACACGAAAATTCCAAATCAATGAAATTGCTCGAATTTTCCGAGTTCCGCCCCACATGGTCGGCGACCTGGAAAAATCGAGCTTTTCTAATATTGAGCAGCAGTCCCTTGAGTTTGTGAAATACACCCTTGACCCCTGGGTCATCCGCTGGGAGCAATCAATCCAGCGGTCGCTTTTGTCCAAGGACGAAAAAGCTGTGTATTTTGTGAAGTTCAATCTGGAAGGCTTGCTTCGCGGCGATTACCAGAGCCGCATGAACGGGTACGCCATCGGCCGCCAGAACGGCTGGATGTCCGCCAACGACATCCGAGAGTTGGAAAACCTCGACCGTATCCCGGCAGAGGATGGCGGCGATTTGTACCTCATTAACGGCAATATGCTCCCGCTGAAAAATGCCGGGGCTTTTGCAAATACACCTACCGATGACGGAAAGGAGGAAAAAACCGATGAAGAAATTTTGGAATTGGAAGAACCAGACGGAGACAGCGGAAAGGACGCTGTTCCTGAACGGAACCATCGCCGAGCAAAGCTGGTTTGACGATGATGTCACCCCGCAGCTTTTCAAGGACGAATTGATGTCCGGCAGCGGCAACATCACCGTCTGGATCAACAGCCCCGGCGGCGACTGCGTGGCGGCGGCTCAAATCTACAATATGCTCATGGATTATAAGGGCGATGTGACCGTGAAAATCGATGGCATTGCGGCATCCGCAGCGTCCGTCATCGCTATGGCAGGCACGAAGGTGCTGGTGTCCCCGGTGTCCATGCTCATGATCCACAACCCCATGACGGCGGCATTCGGCAATTCGGAGGAAATGCAGAAAGCTATCGAGATGCTCTCAAGTGTTAAGGATTCTATTATAAACGCCTATGAAATCAAGACGGGGCTTTCCCGTGCCAAGCTCTCGCACCTCATGGATGCCGAAACTTGGATGGACGCAAACAAGGCTGTGGAACTCGGCTTTGCGGACGGGATCATGAGCCGCGCCGATGAGACTGAGGACATAGCCGCACCCACCGTTTCCATGCTGTATTCCAAGGCAAACGTGGTGAACTCCCTCATGGAGAAGATCGCCGCAAAGTGCGCCATTGAACCCAAACCCAACCGTACACAAAAAGCCACCGATTTGATGGAACGGCTCAACCTTATTAAAAACTGGAGGTAATGCAATATGACAATCAATGAACTGCGTGAAAAGCGCAACCAGGCTTGGAACGCTGCAAAGGCATTTGTGGAGACCAAGCGTGACAAGGACGGTCTGCTTTCCGATGAGGATTCTGCGACCTATGCCCAGATGGAAAAGAAGGTTCAGGACTACGGCACTGAAATCGAGCGCATGGAGGCTATGGCAGCGATGGAGGCTCAGCTTTCCAAGCCCACTTCTGCGCCCATCACCGAAAAGCCCCTGAACGGAAAGACCACCGAGGATAAGCAGCCTAAGAGCTTCCGTGCCACCGATGCCTACCGCAGCGGTATGCTCAACGCTCTGCGTACCAACTTCCGTCAGATCAGTAATGTGCTGCAGGAGGGCATCGATGCCAATGGCGGCTATCTGGTGCCGGATGAGTATGACAGCCGTCTCATTCAGGTGCTCAACGAGGAAAACGTTATGCGTTCTCTCGGCACTGCTATCACCACCAGCGGTGAGCACAAAATCAACATCGCAGCCACCAAGCCTGCGGCTGCGTGGATCGAGGAGGGCGGCGCACTGACTTTCGGTGACGCTACCTTCGACCAGATCATCCTGGATGCCCACAAGCTCCATGTTGCTGTAAAGGTGACCGAGGAGCTGCTCTACGATAACGCATTCAATCTGGAAAACTACATTCTGGAGCAGTTCGGCAAGGCTCTGGCCAATGCCGAGGAGGATGCGTTCATCAACGGCACCGGCACCGGTCAGCCCCTGGGTATTCTCGCCGAAACCGGCGGCGCACAGGTCGGGGTGACAACGAAATCTTCTGGCAAAGTGGCAGCCGACGAGGTAATCGATCTGGTGTACTCCCTTAAGCGTCCCTACCGTAAGAACGCCGTGTTCCTTGCCAACGATGTCTGCGTCGCAGAGCTCCGCAAGCTGAAGGACAGCACGGGTCAGTATCTGTGGCAGCCCTCTCTGCAGGCGGGTGAGCCTGACCGTGTGCTGGGTTACAAGGTTTACACCTCTGCGTATTTCCCTGTCCCTGCTCCCGGCAAGGCCGCAGTCGCATTCGGCGACTTCAGTTACTACAACATCGGTGACCGTGGCTCTCGTTCTATTGCGGAACTGAAGGAGCTGTTTGCTGGAAATGGCATGGTCGGCTTTGTCGCAAAGGAGCGTGTGGACGGAAAGCTGGTGTTGCCCGAAGCAGTCAAGCTGCTCAAAATGGCATCTGCCTGATGAGAGGAGGCGGCGGTGATGGACGAGCTTCTTTCCAAAGTGAAAGCCAACCTTATCCTGGAACACACGGCGGATGATGCCTTGCTGAAAAGCTACATCACCGCCGCTGTTTCTTACGCCGAAAGCTACCAGCACATCCCGGAGGGGTTCTATAAGGAGAATCCCATGCCAGCCACCACAGAGCAAGCCGTCATTATGCTGTCGTCCCACTTCTATGAAAGCCGGGACGGCAGCACGGGCGGCTTCTTTGCGGATAACACCGGAGCGGCACAGCAGGTGTGGAACACGGTCAATCTGCTGCTCCGCTTGGATAGGCGGTGGCAGGTATGAGTTTTGGAAAAATGAACGGCTTTGCCGACATCGTAGAAACCCGTCAAATCAAGGACAGCGAGGGCTTCATCCATTCCGAGGATGAAGTCCTCGCTTCCGTCCGTGTGTACCGGGAAGGCCGGCACGGCAGTCAGCGTTGGGCGAACCTCGCTGCATTCAGCGAAGCGACCGACCTGTTCCGCTTTCGGTGTATTCCTGGGCTGACGGTCACTACCGACCATTTTCTCATCTGCGATGACTGCCGCTACGACATTGTGTCCGTAGAGAATGTCAAAGGCCGTGGGATGTACATCGAGGTTTTAGCGAAAAGGAGTGAACCCACCATTGGCAAAAGCTGAAATGAAAATGCCGGAGGATTTTCTCCTGAAGATCTCCAAGCTCGGCAGCAACTTTGACAGTGTGGCAGATACCATCCTGCAGGCCGGTGGCGAAGTCGTGCTGAAGAAGGTCAAAAGCAATCTCTCATCCGTTATCGGCAGAGGGACAAAGTTCAAATCCCGCACCACGGGCGAACTGGAGGGCGCACTCGGCCTTTCTCCCTCCAAGCTGAACCGGGACGGTAACCACGACATCAAGGTCGGCTTCGCAGAACCCCGCTCGGACGGCGGCAGCAACGCCAAACTTGCCAACATTCTCGAATACGGCAAGCACGGTCAGCCTGCAAAACCGTTTCTGAAACCTGCGAAAACGGCGTCCCGGCAGGAATGCATCGATGCCATGACCAAGGCACTGGATGAGGAGGTGGAAAAGCTGTGAGCCTGCTATCCGATTTACAAACCATCGCAAAAAGTTGTGGGGCTCCCGTTGAAACGGGTGTGTTCTCCGGCAAAGCACTGGACACATATCTGGTCATCACGCCGCTGTCGGACAACTTCGAGCTTCACGCCGACAACGCTCCCGGCTGCGAAACGCAGGAGGCACGGCTGTCCCTCTTCACAAAGGGCAGCTACACCAAACTGAAAAATACACTCGTCCGTGCCTTACTGGGCGCGAACTTTTATATTACCGACCGCCGGTACATCGGCTTTGAGACCGAGACCGGCTATCATCACTACGCCATTGACGTGGCGCAAATCTACGAACTGGAGGAATAAGTTATGGCGACTATCGGTCTTGACAGACTGTATTACGCAAAAATCACCGAAAACGACGCCGGTGAGGAAACCTACGGTACGCCGTCCCAGCTTGCCAAAGCCATCTCCGCTGACCTTTCGGTGGAACTGGCAGAGGCAACTCTATACGCCGACGACGGTGCTTCGGAGATCGTAAAGGAATTCAAATCCGGCACGCTCTCCCTCGGCATTGACGATATCGGCTCTACGGCGGCATCCGACCTCACGGGTGCAACCATCGACAAAAACAAGGTGCTGATTTCCGCATCCGAGGACGGCGGCGACCCTGTGGCGGTGGGCTTCCGCGCCAAGAAGTCCAACGGCAAGTACAAGTATTACTGGCTGTACCGCGTGAAATTCGGTATTCCGGCGACGAACCTTGCCACCAAGGGCGACAGCATTACCTTCTCCACGCCGACCATTGAAGGCACCATTCTGCGCCGCAACAAGGCAGACGCAGGCGGCAAGCACCCGTGGAAAGCGGAGGCACTGGAGGGCGATGTGACCGCTGCGACTATCACGAACTGGTATAAGGAAGTCTATGAGCCGACCTATACCACGACACCCGAAAAACAAGGTTAACGGAGGTAACGCACAATGGATAACGAAAGAACCGCAGTTATCAACATCGGTGACGAGGAGTACACGCTGCTCCTCACAACCAAAGCCACCAAGGAGATCGCCGGTCGCTATGGCGGGCTGGAAAACCTCGGCGAGAAGCTGATGAAGTCCGAGAACTTTGAAATGGCCATCGGAGAGATCGTGTGGCTCATCACGCTTCTGGCAAATCAGAGCATCCTCATTCACAACCTCAAGGATAAAGAGCATCCCAAGGAGCTGCTCACGGAGGATGTGGTGGAGCTTCTGACCACGCCCCTCGACCTCGCCGGATACAAAACCGCCATTACGGAGGCGCTCTACAAGGGCACCAAGCGGAATGTGGAAAGCGAGAAAGACGCAAAAAACGCGCAAGTCGGGTAACGGTCTCCGATGCGGAGCTGTTTACCCAGCTTCTTTATTACGGCCTTGCCCACCTGCATCTCAGCCAGGATGAGGTGTGGCTGATGCCGTTTGGTCTGCTGCTGGACTTATGGGAGTGCCACAAGCAGTATAACGGGCAGGCCTCCCCGGCACGAGAGCATTACATCGACGATATTATCCCGGACGGCATTTGACCCATATCGGGCAGCTTCACCTCGAACTTAGTCCGTTTCCGTCACAACTTCTTTGTGAACTTTTTCGTATAGCCTTGATATTTTTCAAAAATCGTGGTATACTACACATAGAAGTTCGGACGGTTTCGTCCTAAGTACGAGGTGAAATGCATGGTTAAACGAGATTCCTATATGAACCGACTGATCCACAGTATGTGGAACGGCGAGATAAAGGTCATCACAGGCATACGCAGATGCGGCAAGTCCGTACTGCTTTTCGATCTGTTTTTCGAGTATCTTCTTTCGCAGAACGTTTCGGAAGATCATATTTTGAAAATCGAACTGGATCAGCGGCGGTACTATAAGTTCAGAAATCCGATCACTCTGTGCGAATATGTAGAAAGCACCGTCCGGGACAGGAAGGATGAAAAATTCTATCTGTTCATTGATGAGGTGCAGTTCACCACGAAAGTAGTGGACAAGGAAAACGGCGGCATCGAGGTTACCATCTACGATATGCTGAACGAACTCAAGGCATATAAAAACCTTGATGTTTATGTCACCGGCAGTAACTCCAAAGGGCTGTCGAAAGATATCGCAACAGAGTTTCGCGGTCGTGCTACACAGATCCATGTGTTCCCTTTGTCATTTGCGGAGTTTTATTCTGCCGTGGGCGGCGACGAGCAAAAAGCGCTGGATACCTATATGCTCTATGGCGGTATGCCTAGACTTTTAGCACTGGAGGATGACAAAGATAAGAAGGATTATCTGACCTCCCTCTACAGCGAATTGTATGTCAAGGATATTGTGGAGCGAAACGGCATCGAGCGCGAGGATGTTCTGAATGATATTCTGGACTTCCTTGCTTCGCAGATCAGTTCGCTGACGAATCCGACCAATATTGCAAATGCCATCGCGTCCATGAAGAACGAAAAAATCAATCCCGCGATGGTTTCAAACTATGTACAGTATGTTATCGACTCTTTCCTCATTTCAATGGCAAAGCGATACGATGTCAAAGGAAAGACCTATTTCAAGTATCCGAACAAATACTACTATACGGATATCGGGCTTCGGAACGCACGGCTGAATTACCGCCAGTATGATCCCGGTCATATCATGGAAAACATGATCTACAACGAACTTCTGCGGCGCGGGTACTCTGTTGATGTCGGTGTGGTCTGCGACCGCGCAGGCGACAGCAAGGTTCAGAAAGAGATCGACTTTGTGGTAAACGATGCAGATAAAAAAATCTATATTCAGTCCGCTTTCCGCATGGATACCGATAAAAAGGAATTCTCCGAGCTGGCATCGCTGATGCTTACCAAGGATTTCTTCAAAAAGATTATCGTTCGCATGGATGTGCCGCACAATTTTTATGACGACAACGGCATCTTCCACTGCAATCTGATCGACCTACTGCTTGGCCGGGTAGAATTGTTCTGACAAAATAACTCATATATCTACGAGGAGTGACCTTTCGGGGACACTCCTTTTTCATACCATCAGTCACGCTTTCATCGAAAACTTCGGACGGTGTCGTCCCAACTTCTCGGTGAGAGGGTGCTTTTTTCATGCCATCCACAAGGAGGTGACGGTACATGGCAGACAGTTTCGGACTGAAGATCGGTCTTGAGGGCGAAAAGGAATTCAAAAAAGCGCTGGCGGACATCAACCAGTCCTTCAAGGTGCTCGGCTCCGAAATGAAACTCGCCACCTCTCAGTTCGATAAAAATGACAAATCCGTGGAGGCTCTCGCCGCACGGAATAAGGTGCTGCGAAAAGAGATCGATGAGCAGACTACAAAAATCGAAACTCTTCGCAAGGCTCTGCAGAATGCCGCCACCTCCTTTGGAGAGAACAACCGCCGCACCCAGAACTGGCAGATCCAACTCAACAATGCCGAAGCCGCCCTCAACGATATGAACCGTGAGCTGGACGAGAACGAGAAAGCCATCAAGGAGGGCGGCAAAGCCGCAGAGGAATCCGGCAGTAAGTTTGAAGGCTTCGGCAAAGTTCTCAAAACCGTAGGTGTGGCGCTCGGCGCAGTGGCCGTTGCCGCAGGTGCCGCCGCCGTGAAGCTCGGCAAAGAGGTCATCGCCGCCTATGCAGACTACGAGCAGTTGGTCGGCGGTGTGGATACCTTGTTCAAGGACTCCTCGCAGGAGATCCAGCGGTATGCCGCCAACGCATACAAAACGGCAGGGCTTTCTGCCAACGAGTACATGGAGACGGTCACGGGCTTCTCCGCAAGCCTGATCCAGTCTCTCAGCGGCGATACCGAAAAAGCCGCAAAGTATGCGGATATGGCAATCACGGATATGTCCGATAACGCCAACAAGATGGGCACGGATATGTCCTCCATTCAGAATGCCTATCAGGGTTTTGCCAAGCAGAACTACACGATGCTCGACAACCTCAAACTGGGCTACGGCGGCACGAAGCAGGAAATGGAGCGACTGCTCACCGATGCGGAGAAGATATCCGGTGTCAAGTACGACATCTCCTCCTACGCAGATGTGGTGGAAGCCATCCATGTCATGCAGGAGAGCATGGACATTGCAGGAACGACCGCCAAGGAAGCGGAAGCCACTATTTCCGGCTCTGTCAATGCGCTGAAATCCGCCGTGTCGAACCTCATCGTAGGCTTTGGTGATGCGGACGCTGACATGGAGCTGCTGTGCAACAACATGGTGGATGCCTTCAAGACCGTGGTGGCGAACATCACCCCGGTTATTGAGAACATCGTGGCGGCTCTGCCCACAGCGCTGGACGCTCTGCTGACGGCTGTGGGTGAACTGCTGCCCACACTGCTGGAAGCAGTCACCGAACTCTTCTCGCAGGTGCTGGAAACGCTTCTGTCCCTGCTTCCGCAGCTTATCCCGGCGGCGGTGTCCGCACTTATGACCATCGTGAACACGCTAATTGAGAATCTGCCCCTGCTCATTGATGCGGCAGTTCAGTTGGTGTCCACGCTGGTGACAGGAATTGCGGATGCATTGCCCACGCTCATCCCGGCAGCGGTGCAGGCTATCGTCACCATTGTGCAAGGGCTGGTGGACAGCCTGCCGATGCTCCTTGACGCAGCCTTACAACTTATCACGGGACTGGCGCAAGGACTTCTTGACGCAATCCCCGTGTTGATCGCCGCTCTGCCGGAGATCATCAACGGTATCATTACCTTCTTACTGGATTCGATTCCTCAGATTATCGAAACAGGCATTCAGCTTCTGACCTCGCTGGTGACTGCATTGCCGGAGATCATCACGGCAATCGTGGAAGCTATCCCGAAAATCATTGACGGCATTATCAATGCTGTGCTGAATGCGATACCGCTCATTATTCAGGCAGGCATCGACCTGCTGATTTCTCTCATTCAAGCCCTGCCGCAGATCATCACGACCATCGTGCAGGCGATTCCGCAAATCATCTCCGGCATTGTCAATGCTCTGGTCGGAAACATCGATAAAATCATCATGGCAGGTGTGCAGTTGTTCGTTGCGCTGATTGAAAACCTGCCCACCATCATCGTGGAGATCGTCAAGGCCGTGCCGCAGATTATTGCGGGCATCGTGAAAGCCTTCGGCTCTCTGATGTATAAAATCGTAGAAATCGGCGGCAACATCGTCAAGGGACTGTGGAGCGGTATTACCCAGCTTACCTCGTGGCTGTGGGACAAGGTGTCCGGGTGGATTTCCTCCATCTGGGACGGTATCTGCGATTTCTTCGGTATCCATTCGCCCTCAAAGGAAATGGCATGGGTCGGTGAAATGCTGGTCAAAGGCTTGTCCGGATCCATTGAAGATAACGGCGATGAAGCGGTCAAAGCCGCAGAAGGAATGGCGGAGGACATCAACGGCGTCATGGGCGACCTTGCTCACGATATGCAGACGGCTCTGCCCACCGACTTTGACGTGAACGGCTCGATCCGCTCTGCCGTGGACGGTGTGGTCGGCAAGGCGGCATCCACTTTCACCGTTGCCCTGAACATTACGAACTTCAACAATTACAACAGTGAGGATATCCGTCAGCTCACCTCCGAAGTCATGGAAACGGCGAATCAGTTCGCCCAGCGGAAAGGAGTGATATTCGCATGACCTATTTCACCTACAACGGCCGCAGTTCCGCTGATTTCGGTCTGCATATCGAGAAGAAGGATGTGTTCTCCGCACCGGAGTACGATGCGGAGTTCATTTCCATTCCCGGCAGGAGCGGTGACATCATCAATCCGAACCGCCGCTTTGCCAACATCAAAGTGACCTACACGGTGTTCCTCGCACGGAAGAACGTAGCCGCCCTTGCATCCGACCTGCGGGACATCAAAGGCTGGCTGTACTCCGAGCCAGACAGATACCACGAACTCACCGACTCTTACGATGCGGAGTATTTCCGCTACGGCGTCATCTCCGGCAGTCTGGACATTGAGGAGCAGCTGAGCAAGGTCGGCAGCTTTACCGTGACCTTCAACTGCAAGCCTTTCAAATACAGCTTTGCGGGGCAGGAAACGGTGTCGGCTGACGCTTCCGAACTGACGATTACCAATCCAACTGCTTTTGAAAGTAAGCCGTATATCAAACTCTATGGCAGCGGTACGGTCACGCTCAACATCTCATCGGGCGGAAGCACAACTTCGTGGACGATTTCAGCTATTAACGAGTACATCGAAATCGACAGTGAGCTGATGAACTGCTTCAAAGGCACCATGCTCAAAAATGATGTGGTCAAAGGGGCTGAGTTTCCGGTTTTCAAGTCGGGTATTTGCACCATTAACTGCAACGGCGATGTGTCAAGGATTGAGGTCATTCCAAGGTGGTGCTGTTTATGATTCCTGTACTTTACTCCGCAAACACTACGGATTTCTCGACCTTCGGTCTCGGTGTGCTGACGGATACCATTTTCTGCGAAGTCACTGAAGAGCGAAACGGTGTGTTCGAGTGCTTACTCAAATACCCGGTCAGCGGTCAGCACTATGGGCTTATCACCAAAGAGTGCATCATCAAGGCAAAACCCAATGACACCGCCGCCGACCAAGCGTTCCGTATTTACCGCATCACGAAGCCCTTAAACAGCATCGTTACCATCTACGGACAGCACATCTCGTATGACCTTGCCAATGTGCCGGTGATGCCGTTTTCGACGGAGAGCCGTTCTCCGCAGCTTATCCTCTCGCAGCTTCTTGCCGGAGATACACGCTTCACGGGCCGGACGGACTACTCGGATGCAAAGGCATTCTCTGTTGCCCAGCCGAAAAGTGTCCGCGCCTGCCTCGGCGGTACGGAAGGCTCCATGCTCTCCAAATGGTACGGCGAGTTTGAGTGGGACAACTTCACGGTAAAGTTCCATTCGCACCGTGGGCAGAAGACCGGCGTGGTCATTGAATACGGCAAGAACCTCACCGCCTTGGAGCAGGACGAGGACAACAGCGGCGTGTATACCGCATTGCTCCCGTATGCCATATACACGCCGGAAGGCTCGGACACCGAAATGGTGATCACGCTGCCGGAGGTCACGCTCCCCATTGTGACCTCGGAGATCGTCCGGGCGAAAACGCTCATCATGGATTTCTCCGACCAGTTTGACGGAGTTGTGACCGAGGAAGCCCTCCGAGCGAAAGCCAACAGCTACATCAAAGCAAATCCGCTGGGTGCGACCATCCCTACGGTGAAGGTGTCCTTTGAGCCGCTCTGGAAACAGCCGGAGTATTCGGCACTCTTGGCGCGGGTCAATCTCTGTGATACCGTCACCATTCGGCACTCGCTGCTGGGCGTCAGCGTGTCGGCTATGGTCATTGAAACCGTGTACGACACCCTCGCCGAACGATACAAGAGTATTTCTCTCGGTCAAAGCAAGTCCAGCATGATCACCACCATCTCCGAGGTGCAGTCCACGGTCGATAAGGTGGAGTCCGCAGTGGGACGCTTTCCGAAACTGCTCCAAACCGCCATCGGCAAGGCTACAGGGCTTATCACCGGCCAGAGCGGCGGCTATGTGGTCATTCACACCAGCGAGGAAAACGGACAGCCCTATGAACTGCTCATTCTGGACGCTCCCTCTATTGATGAAGCCGTAAATGTCTGGCGTTGGAATGTGGGCGGCTTGGGCTTTTCCCATAACGGCTACAACGGCCCCTATGAAACTGCCATCACGGCAGACGGTCAGATCGTCGCGGACTTCATCACCTCCGGCTCCTTGGTGGCGAACACCATCAAGGCTGGTGTCATTCAGTCACAGGATGACTCGTCCTGGTGGGACTTGGAGAGCGGCGAGGTTGTGCTTCGAGCCTATGTTTCGACCGATGAATTTGCAGAGAAAACAGCCTATCTCCAGCAGAATGTGGATGGGCTGAACAGCTATGTGGCGACTCTTACCGAAACTATGGAGTCGGTTTCCAACGACCAAGGCATACTGGAAGAGCGGCTGCGAAGCTCCGAAAGCAAAGTATCTCAGCTTCAGCACACGGTGGAAGGCTTGTCCGTCACCATGCAGGAGCAGTACATCGGCGGCATCAACTATGTGCAAAACTCTTCCGGCCTGAACGGCATCACGGATGATTGGAGCTATTCCGGCACCGTAAAAACGGATGCCTCCACGGACACCCAGAACAACACCGTTTCCGACTCCTGCTTTGTGCTGGGAGCTTACTCCTCGCTGTCGCAGTACATCCGAGGGGTAGTTCCCGGCACTTATACAGTTTCCGTTCGCGCCAAGAAAACCTCGACCATGTCCGGGCATTTCTATGTGACCTACAACGGAAACAAAACTGCGTATCTCTTCAATAAGAGCACCGCTTTTGACTGGACGGATTTTACCGTCACGCTCACCGATGTGACCGACCCCACGCTGCGCGTCTACTGCTACTGCCGGAATGCATCCATTTATCTGGCGGACATTATGATCACCGAAGGTGCGATCCCACGAAAGTGGACGCCTGCACCCAACGAGATCTATACGCAAGAGGTCAAAATCGACAAGCGCGGTATTGAGGTGTCCAACAGCGCATCGTCCCAGCGAACAGTCATCACGAACACGGAGTTTGCCGGTTACTACAACGATGAGGTGATTTTCACCCTGAACAAAGATGAAACACAAACCAAGAAAACCACGGTGGACGGCGATTTGACCGTGGGCAAGACGAAGTTCGTTCCCATGCCGATAGCGTCCGATGGGCTGAATATCGTCATTCTGGACTAAAGGAGGTAAGGCTATGGCAATGACAGGCGGCGCTGCCTATTTGGTGAAATCCGAAAGGACGAATTACGGCTCCAACAGCTGGACGACTGACCTGTACATCTATGTAAAGGTTATTTCCCAGAACGTAGTCGCAAACACATCCACCATTGCGTTGGGTATGTATGTCTATTCCCAGTATTCCATTGCGTGGTCGGACTTTGGCACAAACGGCACTTCCTACATCGGCACAGCCACCTCCGGTGCGAACTGCTTCACCTTTACCAATGGGCAAAGCGGCAGCGGCACGAAGTGGCTGGTGGAGGACAAGCAGGTTACGGTATCCCACAACAGCAACGGTACGCTGACCCTTCCGATTTACTGGCACTGGGGTGTCAACAGCCCGTGGGGTCAGTACACAGGACCCTCCGGCAGCTACAATGTGACGCTGAGCACCATCGACCGTGTTGCACCCACCGTGACCTTTTCCGTTTCGAGCATCACCGCAAACGGCTTTAAAATCTCTGCAAACTCCACCTCAACAGCGGATATCTGGCAGTACAGCACCAACGGCGGCTCCACATGGATGACATTCTCAACATCGGCATCCACCAGTGCCAGCGTAACGTTGTCCTCGCTTTCGCCGAACACAAACTACACGGTGAAGGTGCGGGCACGGCGGCAGTACAACCAAGTCTATGGTACATCCGGCGGCTCAACGGTGAAAACGCTGGGCGGCGCAGTGGTGAACAGTGTCAGCACGGTGACTGCAGACAATGCCAGAGTGACCATCACCATCAATGTCACCGTGTACGAACCGTCTTACATCAATTCTCTGGCGATCAAAAGCGGGAACACGACCCTCCTGACCGTTACCGGGCTTGCATGGACGAAGGGTACGGCGAACCGCTCGGTCACCCTGTCATCGGCACAGAGAACCACGCTGCTCAATTGGATGGCTTCAATAAAGTCCTTCACCGGCACCTTTGCCGTTTCCTCCTTCAGCGGCTCAACGCAGATCGGCAGCACCTCAAGCAAGACTGCTACGGTGCAGACTACGGCGGCAAACTCCGCACCGACTCTCAGCGATTTCACTTATGAGGATAGCTATGCGGTCACGAAGAGCATTACAGAGAACAATCAGCTATTCATTCAAGACTGCTCGACGCTGAAGGTCACTCCCGGAACAGCCACCGCAAAGAACGGCGCATCCATCTCAAACTACACAGCAGCCTGCAACGGTCTGTCCGCATCCAGTTCCAGCGGCTCTGCCATCACGCTCGGAAAGATCACCAAGTCCGGCAGCGTGATAGTTACGCTTACGGTTGTTGATTCCCGCGGCTACACCGCTACGCTGACGAAGACCATCACGGTCATTCCGTACTCTGCGCCCAAAATGTACTCGGCAACGCTCCGGCGAACCAACGACATCGAGCCGGAGATGCAGCTCAAGTTCAGCGGCTCAATTGCGGCCATATCTGTGAACGGAACGCAGAAAAACAGCGTGGTCTACGCACGGTATCGGTATAAGAAAACCAGTGATGCCGATTATAGCGGCTTTACCAGTATAATTGCCGGACTTACCCAGAGCGGCACCTCATTCAGTTACTCCAACCTTGAGCTGTGCAACCTGGATGCTAACAGCTCCTATGACTTTCAGCTACAGATTCAAGACAAGCTCTATTCCCAGAGCAGTCTGGATCTGTATTTTGTTGTACCACAGGGTACGCCGCTGATTGCACTGCGGAAAAAGAAGGTAGGCATCAACACACCGAATCCGCAGGCTGCGTTGGATGTGGCGGGAGATATGCGTGTGTCAGGTGGTCTGCGTGTGGGCGGAGCATCCCTTGCCGACTTTGTCATACAGCAAGGAACCAGCGGAATCTGGTCTTTCCGAAAGTGGAAGAGCGGCATGGCAGAGTGTTGGGGTGCGTACAACTTCACCGTTGCCATAACATCCGCCTGGGGTGCGGTATATGAAAGTGGTCTGATTTCGCTCCCGACGTTTCCGTTTACATTCGCAGCCATCCCAACGGTGTTCTTCTCCTCCGGCAACGGCAATGCTGCTTTTTTCGTTGAACGAGGAAACGGCGAGACACGAACAACTACCACAAGTCCCGGTAAGTTCTATGCGATGCGCCCGGTTTCGACCGGCTCAAGCAACTACCAAATCACCATATACGCAATCGGAAAAGTGTGACGCTTTTTTGGCGTCACTTTTTTATACGCAAATTCAACATTCAAAGGAGGACAACAACATGAAAGAATTCTGGACGACCATTCAGGTAGCCTTTGCGGCAGTAGGCGGTTGGCTCGGTTGGTTTATGGGCGGGTGCGACGGCCTGCTTTATGCGCTGCTGGCATTCGTCGTGCTCGACTACATCACCGGTGTCATGTGTGCCATTGTGGATCACAAGCTGTCAAGTGAGATTGGTTTCAAGGGGATTTTCAAAAAGCTCCTAATTTTTGAGCTGGTCGGCATCGGACACATCATCGACGCACAGGTCATCGGCAACGGCAGCGTTCTGCGAACCGCCGTGATTTTCTTCTATATCTCCAACGAGGGCATCTCGCTGATTGAAAATGCGGGGCATCTGGGACTGCCCATTCCCGAAAAACTGAAATCCGTGCTGGAGCAGCTTCATGACCGTGCGGAAAGGGAGGACAAATAATATGGCTTACACGAACAGCCCTCTGGTGTCCTACACCAAACTCAGCCCGAACCATTCCGGGCAGCGCACCCACAACATTGACCGCATCACGCCTCACTGCGTGGTGGGTCAGTGCTCGGTGGAAACTCTGGGCAATATTTTTCTGCCTGCATCCCGGCAGGCAAGCAGCAACTACGGCATTGGCGTGGACGGCAGAGTTGGGATGTATGTGGAGGAGAAGAACCGCTCTTGGTGCTCCTCTTCCGCAGCCAACGACCAGAGAGCCATCACAATCGAGTGCGCCAGTGACAGCACTGAGCCGTATGCGTTCAAGGATATGGTGTACAAGTGCCTCATCGAGCTTTGCACCGATATCTGCAGGCGCAACGGCAAGACGAAGCTGCTCTGGTTGGGTGATAAGAATAAGACACTCAATTACATCCCAAAGCAGGATGAGATGGTTCTGACTGTCCACAGATGGTTTGCCAACAAGAGCTGCCCCGGTAACTGGATGTATGCCCGCATGGGCGATCTGGCATCCAAGGTCACTGCGGCTCTCGGCGGTGATGTAAAGCCTGCCGACCCGGTCAAGCCCACTGGCACACTTCATGTTGGCGACCTCGTGACCATCACGGGCAGCACCTACTATGGCGGCAAAACCATTCCCGGCTGGGTGAAGAAACTCCGCTGGTATGTGGTCGAGGTCAGCGGCGACCGCGCCGTCATCAACAAGGATGAATCCGGCAGGTACGCCATCATGTCGCCGGTCAAGACCTCTGCACTTGCCGTGGCAGGCACGAAACCCGTCGAGGACTACCGCGTCCATACCGTTGTACATGGCGACACCCTCTGGGCAATCGCAAAAAAGTATCTCGGCAACGGCAGCCGCTATAAGGAGCTTATCAGCCTGAACGGACTGAAAAGCAATGTCATCTACAGCGGCATGAAACTCAAAATCCCCTATAAGTAAACCGAAAGCCCATCGAGGAGAGCATTTTCTCTTCGATGGGCTTTTTCTATTAGTTCGTTTTAGTGGCTTCGCTTAAAATTTCGGGGAATTCATCTTTGCTCCCTCCGGTGTCACTGCTATACAGCTTACCAGGAGTCTCACTATAAGTAATTATGTAGTCGTTTCAATTCCTAATTCGATAAAATTCTCATCGCCGATTGAGCATCCACCGAGAATCAAGAAATATAGCTGTAAAGTTTGGTTGCGGATTTCCTTGACCCTATCAATTGTCTGGAGGTTATCCTTATGAAAAAAGCCATTCCTATGCTTTTCACGCCAGTTTTTAATAGTCGCTGTTATATGTGTTTTAGCGTGATAATTGACATCAAACATCCAACTATTATGGATAAGGACTCCCTCAAGAGAACCCAAGGTGGTATCAATAACATCTTCGCTATTTGTGGTGTATTCAATTAACTCACCATTTTTCGCTCTGATTTTGAATGATTTTCCTGTCTGGAATTTAAGGATGGTCCAAATTAACTGCTCTACTGATTTTAAGTAGCCAGATATAATGCTTGTCAAATCCAGATTTTCTGTAAGTTCATACATCTCGAAATTCCATTCGGATGTAATGAAACTTACCGCAAAATTAGCTGATCCAACCATTGCTTTCCACAGGCCGCGATCAATATAATTTTTAGTCATAATATCAATTTGCGGCTGATATACACTGTCTGGGATTGCATCAGCGTATGGAAAAGTACGCAAGACTTCACCAGTTCTGGCTTTGAACTTTTGCAATGCGGCTTCTGTAGGTGTTACTACAGTACTGAATCCGATGATTTCTTTTGCTTTTTCATTAAATGCATTTAAATAATCAGCCAGAACCTCGAACTCGTCTCGTCCAAAATGCCGCTCCCAGAACTCACGAATAGTAACACGCTCAATGGAGCACCCCGTTCTCTTATTGAAATCATTTACGCATCGAATGAGGGCATCATATACCTCTCTGTCCGGATCGATGAGTTTTATAAATTTGATTCCATCAACAGCATACTTGCCCTCTGTGAAGCGTGAATAGTGCTTGGGTTCATCGTCCGTTACACAGAAGATAACCCCATATTTTCTGTTGTCTTCTTCTAGCACAATCTGGAATGGCCTGGATTTGGCTTGTTCCTGTGAATCCAGTGCTTTGTACTCCGGGTCAACAGGGTACAACGAGAATTCCGCAATTTTTCGCGCTTCGATTAACGAAACAGCAAGTCGCTCGATCAGTTTTACCGCGCGAATCTCACTTGTTCCAACCATGTTGGAATAGCTAATAAACCGAACATCACCCAGATTTAATATGGAATTCTTTGCTTTTGCAAATTCCTCGGTTCTCCGAACGCAATTGTCTCTACTGTCTCGAACCAGTTTGAGTAGTTTGTCGAAGCACTTTTCATATATGTTTTTCATGAGCGGCCCCCTATATGTACAAGTGTAGCTTAGAACTGCGTAAAGGAAAAGGCACATAACCCGAAGATTATGTGCCCTGACGCTGGGAACTTAGCAACCGCTACCACTAGCGATTGCACGATTCCTGGAAATACCGATTGCATAAATCGATACTTCCTTGATTGCATCGGGTTCCATTCGCAGAGCGAAGATGGTACCAATGGCAATCACGCCAAGGGCCAGAACGACTTTATAGTCGACAACGGCCTTAACGTCCATAGCACTACCTCCTTTCCAGAGCCACGCTCTAAGAATAAAATGGTGTGCTATGCTATCAACGTCTTTAAAATTATATCATGATGGCGCAGCAATTTCAAGTTGATGGAACCCCTCTGCGGATTTTTCCGTGGAGGGCGTTATTTTTTGCCCATTTCACCCTGACAAATGCGGCCTTTCTCTGGGTATAGCGAGAAACGCTATTTCTCAGAAATGAGGCACTACTATGACGGAAATGGAACGAAACCGGGTCGTGGGACTCCAACACCAGGGCTACGGATACAAGAAAATATCCACTCTAACCGGACTGCCGCTGAACACAGTGAAATCCTTTTGTACCAGGCATCCCGTCCGATATGAGGATATTGCCGAGCAACAAGGACTCTGCCGAAACTGTTTGAAGCAACTGGAGCAGACACCACATCGCCGAAAACGGTATTTCTGCTCGGATACCTGCCGTATGGCGTGGTGGAATGCTCACCCCGAAAAAGTGAACCGCAGGGCTTATTACAAGCTGGTGTGCAAGAACTGCGGCGAAGAGTTTGAGAGCTACGGAAACAATCGTCGTACTTTCTGCTCCCGCTTGTGCTATACACAGTATCGTCGAAAGGAGGCTTGCAAATGAGCGAATATGAAGAGAAACTTTGGAACTATCAAACAGCGATGGCAATGGCTCGGCAAATGTTGTCCCAGGGCATCATCACCGGGAAAGAGTACGCAAAAATAGACGCCACAATCGCCAAGAAATATGGGGTATCTTCGTGTAGTATATTCCGCTGAAATCACTGGATAACTGGGGTGTTTAGAGGTAATATGTGACACACGCAAGGAGGTGAACCCATGGATAGAATTATAAAACGGGTCGATTTCCCGAAAATCATGCAACCCCAGGCGTTGAAAGTATGCGCCTACACCCGTGTTTCTTCCGGAAAGAATGCCATGCTCCATTCGCTTTCTGCCCAGATCAGCCACTACAGCGAAATGATCCAGTCTCACATTGGCTGGGCCTATTGCGGTGTTTACAGCGACGAAGCACTGACCGGTACAAAGAGCGATCGGGAAGGCTTTCAGCAGATGCTGACGGACTGCCGTGCAGGAAAAATTGATATGGTCATTACAAAAAGCATTTCACGCTTTGCCCGCAACACCGTCACGCTTTTGGAAACCGTCCGGGAGCTGAAGAACCTGGGCATCGATGTGTTCTTCGAAGAGCAGAATATCCGCACCATGAGTGCGGACGGTGAATTGATGCTCACCATTCTGGCTTCCTATGCCCAGGAAGAAAGCCGCTCTGTCAGTGAGAACCAGAAATGGCGTGTTAAAAGAAACTTTGAAGCGGGTATTCCTTGGAACGGCCGGATGCTTGGCTACCGAATGCAGGAGGGCAAATACTGTATCATTCCGGAGGAGGCCGAGCTTGTGCGCCGCATTTACCGGGAATTTCTCGACGGCATGGGGCGAAACCGCATTGCAGCAAGACTGAACGAGGAGGGGATTCAGCCCACCAGGTATGGTGAGGAATGGCATCCACAGACGATAGCCAAAATTCTGCGGAATTACGCTTACACAGGTAATCTGCTCTTGCAAAGGTTCTTCTGTGAAAGCCACATCACAAAGAAAATGGTCCCCAATGTTGGCCAAAAGGCAATGTACCATGCCGTAGGAACTCATGAGGCCATAATTCCTTTGGCTGAGTGGAAGGCAGCGCAGGAAGAGATTATTCGGAGAGCCGAGAGGCACGGTTCAAAACCTCCCGCACAGCCATCCTTCTTTTATACTGGTCGAATTCAGTGTGCAAAATGTGGGAAGAACTTCCGCAGAAAAACGACGGCAGCACGGATTGTTTGGATTTGCGCCACGCTCAACACCAAAGGGAAAAAGTACTGCGCTTCCAAGCAGATACCGGAAGCCACCCTTGACGAATTGGTGCGGCAGGTCACAGATGACCCTTGCAGCATTGAAAAAATTATCGCTGATGACGGCAACACATTGCACTTTCATTTTTTGGGCGGCACAGTGGTCACACGAACCTGGACAGACCGTTCCAGGGCTGAAAGCTGGACACCGGAAATGAAAGAAAAGGCTCGGCAACAGTCGCTGGCCAGAAGGAGGCAAAAATCATGAACACTGCGGCTCGGACGGTTACGGTGATACCACCGTCCATCACCCCTATGACCCATCTAACCAACACACAGCTTTACAAACTGCGAGTTGCCGCCTACGCCCGTGTGTCCACGGACAGCGATGAGCAGTTTACCAGCTACGAAGCTCAAATCGACTACTACACACAGTACATCCAGCGAAACCCAGAATGGACTTTTGTAAAGGTCTATACCGATGAAGGCATTTCCGGGACAAATACCAAACGCCGTGCAGGCTTTAACGAGATGATAGAGGATGCCCTTGCGGGAAAAATCGACCTTATCGTCACAAAGTCAGTTAGTCGATTCGCCAGAAATACGGTCGACAGCCTGGTCACGATTCGAAAACTCAAGGAAAAAGGTGTTCAGGTCTACTTTGAAAAAGAGAACATTTACACCTTTGACGGCAAGGGAGAACTGCTGCTTACCATCATGTCCAGTCTTGCCCAGGAGGAAAGCCGCTCCATTTCCGAGAATGTGACCTGGGGACAAAGAAAGCGTTTCGCCGATGGCAAGGTCAACCTGCCTTATAAGAACTTCCTTGGTTATCGCAAAGGCGCAGACGGTTTTCCAGAAGTTGTGCCGGAGGAGGCGGTCATCGTCCGCAGAATCTATTCACGCTTCATGGAAGGATTGACATCTGGTGCCATTGCAAAAGAATTGATAGCAGATGGAATTCCAACCCCATCTGGAAAACTGCGGTGGCAGTCCAGCACAGTGGAGAGCATCCTGAAAAATGAGAAGTACAAGGGGGCGGCGTTATTACAAAAATGCTTCACAGTCGATTTTCTCACAAAAAAGAAAAAAATTAACGAGGGCGAGGTGCCACAGTATTATGTGGAGCACAGCCATGAGCCGATAATTACGCCGGAAGAGTTCGACAAAGTTCAGACGGAGCTTGCGCGGCGCAAGCAGATCAGCCGCCAGTACAGCGGAAAGGGCATTTTTTCTTCCCGCATCGTCTGCGGGGGCTGCGGCTCCTACTTTGGCTCGAAAGTCTGGAACTCGACCTCAAAATACCGCAGGGTCATCTGGCAATGCAACGGCAAATTCAAGGGTGAGCACAAATGCGAAACGCCGCATCTGGACGAGGAAACCATTAAAGCGCGGTTCGTGACCGCCCTTAACGCTATCATCGAAAGCAAAGACAACATCCTTGAGGATTGCCGATTGATGCAAGCCACCCTGACAGACTGTGCAGGCATTGATACAGAAATCGAGAGTCTGCTTGAGGAGATCGATGTGGTGACCGAACTGACAATGCGTTGCATTGCGGAAAATTCACAGACGGCACAGAACCAGGAAGAATACGCCGCCCGGTACAATGGGTTTGTAGAGCGGTATGAAAAAGCCAAGGCACGGCTCGAACAGCTCCGCACTACAAAAGCTGCACGGGAAGCCCAGTCAGAAGCCATCGGAGCGTTTATGTTTGAGGTGCAGGAATTGGATGCCCTCACCGAGTTTGACGAAAAGCTCTGGCTGACCATCATCGACACGGTAACTGTCCACACAGACGGACGAATGGCATTTAAATTCCAGGGCGGCACAGAAATCGAGGCGTGAGTCCCAACAAAAATGAAAAGACCACAGGTTTCAACGCCTGCGGTCTTTTTTCATCTGTTTTCCTTGAGAATACTGGAATTTCATGCTATAATATATGCAATACACTCGAAATACAGATTATCGTTGAATTTTTGGAAACTACATATTTGTGAGTGCTGTTGGTTTTCACGCTTTTAATGGAACGGATCTGAAGAGCCATTGGGAGGTATTAAAGATGCTGCTGTTCTCTGCATTGCTTGAAATAAACGATTCCATGTCAAAAGATGCGTTTGTTAAGTTGGTTATCGAGTGGAATCAAGGAAGCCCACATCACGAAAACCGTATTCCAGGAATACAGTGGAACGGCAAATATAACATTCGCTATGGCTCAGATACACTTTGGATGGGTATTGAAGAGTATCGCAATCAAAATACAATTGCTGTTCGATACGAAAAAATTGAACACGATGGCGTCGTTTGGGATACGGACTATGTGATGAATTTCAATGACATGAAAATGTCAATCCGGCTTGATCGTAGCTATTTAGAGGAAGCATTGGCTATGGACACTGCTTTCTCAACTCCACACTTTATTACGCTTTTAATCGAACATGGCTATATCAAAGATGACGGGACGCTGCCAGTTCTTCGTTCTCCCTATTTCATCAAGTCCAGTAATTTGGATGTACTTGCGGATGTTATCAACGGGCAAGCCAAATACCGTATGCCTGTTGTATATGTTTCAAAGACTGCTACAGGCGTAGATCCTGTCGACATTTGGAAACTCGCTGGTCGGCTGAAAGGCGTTGCTCATGTTCTTGTGGAAGAAAGCCCTTTGCTCAATTCGTCCATCAGAAAATTGTGCGCCGATAAAAATGAGTACTATGGAGCGATTGGAGTATATTTTCCCAATAGTGCTTGTGGTCATCGGAAATTTTTGTATCGTGCATATGATGGTATTGATGCCATTTTGGCTGAAAAAGTAATTCGTAGCGTCATACAATACTGCAATGCACAAATGGTAGATACTTTGTACACTTGGCAAGGGGTTAATAACGCCCTGCTTCGTGATAGATTGGATAGCCGCAGTGCGGAGTTGTTAACAGTCGAAAAGGAGAAGGCTCGTGCGGCCGAAGAAACAGACCAGTTACTCGAACTGGGAGATGCAGATATCCGTCGACTCAAAAATCAGGTTGAGGAGTTAACTAGGGCTAATGAAGCACTTGCATACGAGAATCAGGGGCTGAGAGCAAAAATAGACAGTACCGATGATTTACCGGTCTTGTACTTTGGCGATGAAGATGAGTTTTTCCCCAATGAAATTCGACTTATGCTGTTAGATGCTCTCAAAGAATCTCTTCCGCGGTGTGTTCCCGGTAGCCGCCGGCGCGATGTCCTGGCTGATATTATATCGAAAAACAATTGCCAGCACATTATTGATGAGCGTGCCGCCGAACTAAAAACGCTCCTTAAAGGCTATAAGAATGTAAGTGGTTCGATGAAACGTACATTGCAGGATTTAGGCTTCACAATCAGTGAAGAGGGAAAACACTACAAGTTGACATACTACGGGGACAGTCGATATATGATTACTCTTGCCAAGACTCCGAGCGATGGACGCTCTGGGCTCAATATTGTGACAACCATTATCAAGAATATGCTTTGACGTGGAGATACGCTCGAAGGTCAAGGGTGTGACAGCGCAGAATTTTGCACCCCCTTAAGTCGAGAACTGCACCCCCCTAAACCGTAGTTGCACCCCCTTAACGGGTTTCTATCAAAATTACGGTTCTTTGCCATAAGTCCACCGTAATTTCGATAGAATTACGGTGGGCTTTTTCTGTGCCTGGGAACTGTTTGAAATAAGACTTTTGGCCGTTTTGGCATATAAATTAATCCTGCTGCGGAGAAATTTCGCAGCGTGATTTTCATTTTATGTAGGCTATTTTTGTCATAAGTGTAGCAGTAATCGTTAGATTTACGTATATTCGTTGAATTTGTGTTGCCTCTTTCTGGATGAATAATTCATTTCAGTCTTGAAATATGGAATTAATTTCTTTATAATGAAAATGCGTGGATAACGCAGGCAAAACATATCATTAGAACGAAATGCGCTGATGATTTTTGGTGAAGAAAGCAAATGGGCTTCTAATGTACTCCATTTTACGGACTGAGCCGAAGTTGTATTTTCGTGGAGTTTGCCACTCCACGTGTAACGCAAAACATAGTTATTCTTTTGTATTATAGCACATTACATATTTAAATGCAATTGAATCAACAAAGAAATGGAAGAAAAAAGTATGTTTTTGTCAACTTACGTTAATTTTTTGCGGAGAATTACGTTGACTTAAAGTTCAGCGCAGTCATCCCAGCAGTCTGGATGAAATTAAAATAAGATCCACACCCAACATAATCACTGCACAAGGAGGAATTACAAAATGGCAAAGGGTGAGAATATCTTCAGACGGCGGGACGGTCGCTGGGAGGCTCGGTATATCAAGGGTCGTGAGCTATCCGGAAAAATCAAGTATGGATACTGTTATGGAAAAACATATCGGGAAGCCAAAGAGAAAGCCGCAAAGCGCAAAGCAGCTTTGGCAAATGGAGCTCCCTTACCGACAGCCAGAACGCAAAAACCGTTCTCCAGCTATTGCTTGGAATGGCTACATACAAAGAAATGCACGGTGAAAGAATCGACGTATATTAAATACAGCACCGCGGTCAATAAGCACATCATTCCAAAGCTCGGCGCGTGCCGCCCTCTGGGCTTCACGACGGAACTGATGGACGATTTCATCAAAGAACTGCAATTCGAAGACGAACTGGCGCCAAAGACGGTGCATGATATTCTAGTCGTGCTGCATGGCATTTTGAAGTTCGCTTCCTCGAAGTTTGCAGGCTCATTTCCCGCGGTGGAGATCAACTATCCGAAGATCGGCAAGAAGGAGATGCGCGTTTTGTCCAGAGAAGAGCAGGCGCGCCTCGTTGCCTATCTACATGAGGATCTGGATTCGTGCCGATTTGGTATCTTGCTGGCGCTATGTACAGGCATACGAATTGGTGAACTCTGTGCACTGCAGTGGGAAAGTGTTTCTACAAACGATAAAGCTATCCGAATTGCAAAGGCCCTGCAAAGGCTGCATGATACCAGCGTATCGCAAGGTGCTCGAACAAGGATTGTGATTGGTCCGCCCAAAAGCGATACCTCCGTGCGAACAATCCCTATGACGGAATACGCAACCGGGCTTTGCAGGCGCATGAAACCGCAAAGTTCAGCTGCGTATGTTCTGACCGGAACGGAAGCGTTCATGGAGCCGCGGACATTGCAGTATCGATTGGAAAAGTACACGCAGGCATGCGGTCTGGAGGGCGTGCATTTTCATACGCTGCGCCACACATTTGCGACGCGAGCTGTTGAGGTCGGATTTGAAGTTAAATCATTGTCAGAAATATTAGGACATACCTCTGTGACGATCACGTTGGACCGGTATGTGCACGCTTCGCTGGAACTGAAACGGGATAATATGCAGAAATTGAAGGTAGTGGGTCTATGATCTACGCAGTCAAAACTAGTGTAAGTGAATATCATAAAAACGGGAAAAGCCTTGCATAGCAAGGCTTTTTCTTCGCTTTTGTAGTGGAGTGGCAAACTCCACGAAAGCTCCGCTGACACATCTGCATTAACAAAAGATGTTCGTTTTTGTGCAGCTATGGCGGAGGCGGTACTTACTTGAATTGCGCACCTTGAATGGATATTTTTGTACAGCAATTTGCAAATTCAATATCTGTGTAGAGCCTTTGCCCCTGGACGGCTTCGTGCTGAACCGATGGGGGGCAGAGATACAGATATCAATGTAGGGATGTGAGATATGTGACAACAACAGCGAGCAGCTGTTTGACAGAGGAGCGCTCTGCCGATGTGATCATTCAAATAGCAAAACCTGTATTGGAACAAAAGAAGCTGTACCTGATAACGAAGCGTGCTTTTGACATAGTATGTTCTTTCCTGGGCCTGCTGATTCTGGCAATCCCGATGATAATCATTGCATTGATCATCACTTTGGACTCGCCAGGTCCCCCAATTTTTAAGCAGGAGCGGCTCGGTCTCCATGGGAAGCCGTTTATGATCTATAAATTCAGGTCAATGCGTCTTGACGCAGAGGAAAACGGCCCGCAGTGGGCAGATGAACAGGATCCAAGATGCACACACTTCGGCCAAATTCTCAGACGCACCCGGCTGGACGAGCTTCCTCAGTTCTATAACATCCTGCGCGGCGACATGAGTTTCGTCGGCCCGCGGCCGGAGCGTGCTTATTTCTACGGAGAATTTGAAAAATACATTCCCGGTTTCTCCAACCGGTTAATGGTTGTTCCTGGCCTGACTGGACATGCTCAGGTGAATGGCGGATATTCTCTGAAGCCGGAAGAAAAAATTATCTACGATATGGAGTATATAGAAAAACGATCGATTTGGATGGATTTGGCGTGTATTGGAAAAACGATCCGCGTCGTTTTGTGCGGCGCGGGCGCCCGATAAAGAAAGATGCGTTTGGAGGACAATCCTAGAATATGAACGAAAGTAAGAAACCGTATGCTTCCGTGGGGGGCACAGAACTGTCACTATGGGATATTACAAAGATCCTGTTGGCAAAGATTCATTGGCTGCTCCTTGCGGGGGTCGTTGCTGCTGCGGGCGTTTATGCAGTAGTAACAATTTTTGTTACGCCGACCTATGAATCTCGAGTGAGTTTTTATGTATATAACAGTGCGGACAATTCTTCACAGGGAACGATCAATAACAGCGACCTCCAGGCGGCGGAGAGCCTTGCTACGACCTATTCAAAGATCCTGGCGAGCAATTCTGTTTTGGATTCCGTCCTGAGTGATTTGAGAGCAGAAACTTCATTGTCGAGAAAGGAACTTAGCCGCATGGTGAATGTCTCCGTTGTGTCGGATACACAGTTGCTGGAGGTGGTAGCGACCTCGACCGATCCGGAGCTTGCCTGTAAGATCGCCAATTCCTTTGCAAAAGTTGCGCCTACTGAAATCGTTCGTATTACCAAGGCGGGCGGCGTCGAGGTCGTGGACCGACCGGAGGTGGCAACGGAAAAATCTGCGCCCAGAACCGTATTTGACAGCGCGATTGGATTTGTGGTTGGCGTGATACTGGCTTCAGTTGCTATTATTCTGCGAATGATGGCCGATACGACCATCTACCTGCCGGAGGACATTGAAAAGTCCGCCGGTGTGACTGTCCTTGGTCAGATACCGGACATCCATGCGACAAATGAGAATGCTGGCTGCTGGAAGCTGGCGGAGGGAGGTGCAGTGCTCTATGGCGAAAAAGAAAGAAAGCCGAAAGGTAGCGATTGAAGCTGTTCGTACAAGCAGGAAACGTCTGCTGACCAATGAATCTCCATTTGCGATAAAGGAAGCCTATGTAAAGTTGCGCACCAGTTTGATGTTCTGCATGACGGCGGATAAGGAGCGCCCATGTACGAGCTTCGCCGTCACTAGCGCAAAGCCCTCTGAGGGCAAGAGCCTGACAGCAGCCAACATTGCCATTAGCTATGCAATGTTGGGTAAAAAGGTGCTCTTGATCGATGCGGATATGCGCAAGCCAACGCAGCGCCGCCTTTGGAGAGTGGAGAAGCCTACCGGACTGTGCGATTTTCTTGCAAAAATATCGAAGCTCGAACTGGACAAGGTGAAAGATCTGCCGCTCTGGATCGTTTGCACTGGCACCATCCCACCGAACCCCTCCGAACTGCTTTCATCCGAGCGTATGAAGCACTTCGTGGAAGAAAGTGCAAAGGTTTATGACTATATTATTATCGACACGCCGCCAATCAATACGGTCGCCGACGCCCAAATTGTTTCGACCTATGTGGACGGTGTGGTACTCGTAGTCAAGTCCGGCAATACGACGGAGGACGAGCTGAACGAGGCCATCGATGCAGTACGCCGTGCGGGCGGAAACCTATGCGGCACGGTGCTCAACGGCCTGAATATGAAATCCGTGAAGAATGCTTACAAATATAAATATGGGGGCAAATACGGATATAAGTATTCCTATTCTGAGTCGTATGAAGCGCGGTAATATGAAGCTCGACTTGTCGCTTGACTACCATGCCCATATTCTTCCCGGCTGCGACCATGGGAGCGATGGCCTTGCGACCTCGTTGAAACAGGTGGAGATGGCAGCTTCTGCTGGCGTGAAAACGATCTGTGCAACGCCGCATTTTTACCCGCACAAGGAGTCCGTCGAATCCTTCCTGCGCCGTAGGAAGAAAACTGCAGGGCTGCTGCTCCGTGAGCTGCCTGAAAACGCTCCGCTGATTCAGCTCGGCGCAGAGGTGCTGATCTGCGATGGCATGGAACGGATGGACGGCCTGAACCGCCTGTGCCGTGAGGGTACAAACGAGCTCTTGTTGGAAATGCCGTTTTATGCGTGGCCGGAGTCGATCTGGGACACGCTGTATCTTCTGTGTGACCTGGCGGATATTCAAATTGTCCTTGCTCACGCAGAGCGGTATCCTGCAGAGAATATTGAAAAACTGATTTGTGAGAGCGTGCCGCTCCAGCTCAATGCAGAATGCCTGACAAAGCCGCTGAAACGTAAACGGTATCTTGAATGGATTGAAAATGGATATGTAAAGTACCTCGGAAGCGATATCCATATGCTGGGGGATCGGTACGAAGATTGGACTAAATGCCGAAGACTTCTAGGCAAATAATTGGAGCAGAAAGGGGCGCTTTATGAGCGCAGAGCAATATGGAGCATATTCCGTCCTTATGTCAGTCTATAGCAAGGAAAATCCGACATGGCTGAGACTTGCAATTGAAAGCATGCAGACTCAAAGCCTGCCGACCAGTGATTTCGTTTTGGTATGTGATGGACCACTGACCCCGGAATTGGACGGTGTGATTGCTGAAAAGCAGCGTCAGATGGGCGAGACCTTAACGGTCGTGCGGCTTGAGAAAAACATGGGCTTGGGAAATGCCTTGAATGAAGGGATAAGGCACTGCAGGAATGAACTGGTTGCGCGTATGGACAGTGATGATATTGCGTGCCTTGACAGATGTGAAAAGCAGGTTGCAGTTTTTAACGAACATCCGGAAGTGAGCATCTGTTCTGGCACAATATTGGAGTTTTCGGAAACACCAGAAGATGCGGATCGCAGGCGAATGCTGCCAGAAGGAAATGAAGCGATCAGAGAATTTGCTAAAAGAAGGAACCCATTTAATCATGCATGCGTAATGTACAAAAAATCGGCGGTTGAGGCGGCAGGTTCGTATCAGCACTTTTACCGGCTGGAGGACTATTATCTGTGGATTCGAATGCTGATGGTCGGCTATGAAGGATACAATATTCAAGAGCCGCTCATTTTCGTAAGAGCCACAGTAGATATGTACAAGCGCCGGTCAGGGTGGCACTACGCAAAAACGCAAATAGAATTGTTCCGTTTCATGTGGAAGCAAGGATTCATAAATGCTTGGCAGTATGCTGAGAGTTGCATTATCCGAAGTAGTTCTGCGCTGTCACCGAACTGGCTGCGCAAGTATATGTATATGACTTTTCTGCGTAGCTAAGGGTGCACATATGAGAGTACTGGAACAACATACGGGAATGACGGCTCATCAGACACTTCTGCTTGAAATGCTGAAAGATATTGATATCGTCTGCAAAAGGCGCCGAATATCATATCAGCTTTTTGCAGGCACGGCATTAGGAGCAGTCAGACATCACGGCTTCATTCCATGGGATGATGATGTGGATATTATAATGTCTCGCAGTGAGTATGAGCGTTTTTTCAAGGAAGCGGCCAAAGATTTTGACGAGACTTTATATTTTGCCCAGCAGGAACACAGCGCTCATTGGCCAATGCCCTACTCCAAATTGCGGCGAAACAATACGACCTGCATAGAGAAGTATTATCCAAAGGATTTGAAGACGCACCAAGGCGTGTATGTCGATATCTTCCCGTGCGATAACCTCTCTGATTGCACTTTGATGCGGAAGATACAGTTTTGTGTATCAAAAATCATTATTGCAAAAAGCCTATATGCTCGTGGGTATGAAACCAATAGCGTGATTAAGAAGCTATTCATGCAGGTATGCCGCATGTTCCCGCTCAAAGGGCTCAAGGCAATTTGTATACGAAAAAAAGATCAGAAATCGCAGTTAGTCCATACATTTTTTGGCGCAGGGAGCAAATACGAGAAAAATATATTCCCGCGGGCATGGATTGAGCAGTCCGTTGAGATGCAGTTCGAGGATGGAGTATTTCCGGTATCTGCCTATTATGACGAGCTGCTGACGAAGCTGTACGGCGATTACCACGCGCTCCCAAATCCGGAGGACAGAAAGTGCAAAGAGCATGTCGCCATTCTGGATCTGGAGCACCCGTATGAAGCGCATCTGTCGGAACTTCATAATATGCAGTTCGACGTTCTTACAAGAAGCATTCGATAAATGCGATTCCGGATATTTTCGAGGAGATAATATGGTAGAACCGCGAGTACTTGTTGTTAGTCACAATGTTTTCAGTTCTTCTGGAAACATGGGGAAAACAATGATGCATATGTTGGCTGGAATCCCCCCAGATAATCTCGCACAATTGTACTTCCATCAGGAGATTCCGACTCGAAGATGCTGTCTGCACTATTTCAGAATGACGGACAGCAATATTCTGCATTCGCTGTTTACACGAAAAACAGAGTTCAGGGTCTTTGATGCATCAGACATTGATGAATCGGCGGTGCAGAGCAGAACCGACACAGGCTGGCTGGCGAAGGTATATCAGTTTTCCAGACGGCGTACATCATTCATCTATTTTTTGCGGGACACAATGTGGAGATTCGGCAAATGGAAAACCAAGGCGCTTTTGGAGTGGGTGCAGGCATTTGCCCCTAATGTCATATTTTTAGCGGCCGGAGACTATGCGTTTCCCTATCGTATCGCCATCTGGCTGTCGGATTTCCTGCACATTCCGATTGTGATGTGGTGCGCAGATGATTTCTATATTGAGCCGCTGAATCATGGACCTTTTTTTCGTCGAATACAATGCCAACAGCTGGTGAAGCTGGCCCGAAAGGTCATTCATCGGGGCGGGACTATTGTTACGATCAGTGACATGATGCAAAGAGATTATGCACGCTTGTTTCAAGTTCCAACAAAAACGATCCGAATCTCAAGTGCAATTAACCATTACTCGCTGCCTGCTGATTTCCGGTCGGGTGTTGTTTATGTTGGGAATTTGGGAATCAATCGCATTGTACCGCTGACTGAACTGGGGCGTGCGCTCAGGGCAGCCGCAATAACTGGATTTGAGACAATCAATGTATACTCCGGTGAGCGGAATTCCACAATTCTTCAACAAATCAACAAGGGAAATGGATTGACTTATTGCGGATGTATTTCTGAGCGAGAGGTTGAGCGGCTCTTAGGGACAAGTAAGTTTATTATCTTTACTGAAGCCTTTGATAACAAATCAATTTGTCGTACTAAGTATTCCCTTTCTACAAAAATTGCAGAAAGCCTACGAAGCGGAGCATGCATTCTTGCGTATGGGCCATCTGAAATTGCAGCAATTGATTATTTGAGACGTTATCGTGCTGCATACATACTCGAAAAAGCAGAAGAACTTCCTAATGCAATACGGCATTTATGCGAAGAAGCCAATGAGTACAGTCATTATACACTATGCGCACAATCATTGGCCGAACAGTTTCATAGCGCTGAAGTTAATGAAGAATGTCTAAGAGATATTTTCGTGGAAGCAATTAGTAATTATAAAACTGCGGAGGTCAAGGAATGCAAGACGACAAAGTGACAAGCAAACAAAACAAAATCCGAATACGCCAAAGGAATGCAGGGATGACATATCGAAAATGGATATCAGTATTTTTGTGCGTCATATTCGTGTGTGGCCTGTTGGCCGGGTGCGGCAATGACAAAGTGCAAGAAGAACAGAATGATAATGTTTCTGCAAATACGATTCCAGAAGATGTAGTCGTTCATACGGACTACGGTGATCTGCATTATCCGGATCGTTGGCAGGAGTATGTTACCATTCGCCAGGAGCAGAACGGCAACACGATTGCGGTTACCTTTGAAACCAAGAGCGGAGAAGAAACCTATGAATTGTTCAAGGTTTTAATTGGTGATGACAGCAGTGAGGTTGTCGGCAGCCTGACGGACGACACGGGAACCCAGCGAAATGTTTATCTACATGTTGAGGAACTGCCTGCCGATTCTGGCTTGGAAGAGACAGAGCAGACCCGCTTCTACGCAATGCAAGAGGACTTAAATTATCTGATCGATCATTTAAGCTGAATGTAATTACAATAGGAGGAGAACTGTTATGACAAGTAGACTGGTGAAACGACATTTGTCTTTGTGCCTTGTTCTTGTGATGCTGCTGACAGCTATGCTGCCGGTCAGCGTCTTCGCGGCGGGCTCAAACGATGAAGGCTCTGCTGCTTCCGGGGGGAACGCAGCTGCAACTACGATGATTTCAGACTATGCAACATTCCTTTCCTGTTTCAAGGTTCTGGAAGGCTATGCCCAGACCTATGCGGAAGAAAATGCCGGTGAGGATGCCAATGCGCTGATCATCAACTATATCCGTACAGGCGTGGAGCGGTACACCTCCGGCACTTGGGAAATGGTCTGCGGCAAGGAGAATACTGCCTTTACCGCCTATGTTTCCGAGCAGGATACCGCGAACAATACCTCGGCTTCTGCACTGAAGAACTTGGGCAACTTCACATTGCCCAATGGCAATAAAGTTGACCTTGGCCATGTGTTTGGCGCAATGGATGTGGCCAACTATGCCAAGGCGCAGGGGATGACTGCGGCTGTTGTGCAGGCACGTGCCGATATGGGCAGCTGGGCCGGTGACATCGCGGACCTGATGTTCTGCGCCGAAAATGTGGACATCCCCGATAAGGTGGATACCACGGAGACGGACGTTGACATTCTGGCTGCCAACATTCGTACAAAATACCTCGGTGTAGATTACGGCACACTCAACAGTGTGGGTCACTCCTTCACTGATACGGACCTCTATGGCGACATGGATGCGTTCTATCTCACAACGGAGATGAACCGCGGCGGTGTGGCGTTGAGCACGATCATTGAGAACTACTTTACCGCAGGGCTTACAGACGCAAGCCGCGCTTCCTACTTCCTGACCAACCGTCTGGGCGGCATGGTCACCAAAGACGGTATCCGGAGCAAGGTTCTGAGCACCTATACCGGGAATACCCTGATCGGTGCGCTGGAGAGCTCGTACTCGCTGACAGATCTGCCCAATTGCGAGACGCTGCGCAAGGCCTGCTGCTATGCATTTGCGGATTATCTGTTTGATCTGGCTGGCGATCCCAACGGCACGGATCCCGTTGATCCCGACCCGGTCGATCCGGATCCTAAGCCCGAGCCGAAGCCGGATAATGCCTACTATTCTGTGTTTTCTTCGGACACGACGACGGTCGCGCCCGGTGTGACGCAGACGATCAACTATGCACTGACCAAGGACGACAAGCAGATCGTCTACTACATTGCCACGGCGGATATCGCCCGGGAGGATGTGAGCATCCACGCCAATTATCACGACAACGATCCGAGCCAGGGCTGGGCAATGTCCCGCGTGTCCGATCAGATGGCGGCGGCTCAGAAGCGGCATTCCGATCCGTCCGATGCGGCAAACTACGTCGAGCACTACAATGCAGTGGTCGGTGTCAACGCTGACTTCTACAACATGACCACCGGTGCCCCCAGCGGCGCTCTGGTTATGGATGGTGTCGAGTATCATGGCGGCACCTCCAAAAACTTCTTTGCGATCCTGAAAGACGGGACTGCCATGATCGGCGGGCCCAGCGATTACGCAGCTTATCAGGATCAGATCCAGGAGGCTGTCGGTGGCAGCGTTTATCTGGTCAAGGATGGGAAGCCTGTCGTGACCAGTGCGGCGGACTATTATAACAGCCGTCATTCCCGCACTTGTGTGGGTATCACTGCTGAGGGCAAGGTCGTCATGATGGTGCTGGACGGCCGTCAGGAACCCTTCTCCGCTGGCGGCACTGCTGAAGAACTGGCACAGATCATGCTGGACGCAGGCTGTGTGACCGCAATCAATCTGGATGGCGGCGGTTCCACTACCTTCGTAGCGAAGCAGGAAGGCAGCAATACGCTCACGGTTGTGAACCGTCCTTCGGATGGTTATGAGCGTTCCGTTAGTTCCTCTCTGATGGTGGTCTCCACGGCCCCTGTCTCTACGGAGTTTGATCATGCCCTGATCACCTCTGCTTACGATTACTTGACGAGCGGCGCCGCGGTTCGTCTGGTTGCTTCCGGTGTCAGTGTGTCCGGCAGCGCTGCGGAACTCCCTGCCAATCTTACATGGAAGTCCGCAGATGAAACCATCGGTACCGTCTCTGAAGATGGTGTTTTCACCGCCGTCAAGAAAGGCAGCGTGGAAATTCAGCTCCTGTCCGGTGACACGGTGATCGGCAGCAAGACGCTTACCGTGGTCGAGCCGAATGGACTGAAATTTTCCAAGACAAGCATCAACGCCATCTACGGGGATTCGGTGCGCCTTCCCCTGATCGCAACCTATAATGAGAATCCCGTCGCTGTATGCGCGGGCGATATCACATTTGAACTGAGCAACAGCGCAGCAGGTACTGTGGAAGCTGCGAACAATGGCTTTGCCTTTACTGGCAGCGAGGGATCCGGTCTGCGCAACGTTACCATTACGGCTATGATCACGCGGGACTATTCCATCAGTGCCACGATCAAGGTCGCCATGTACAGTGCCAATCAGGCGATTTTCGACTTTGACAACGCCACAGGCGGCGACAGAACCTTCGCATGGACAAGAGAAGTCTCCAACGCGGAATATCTCCCCGGCGGCGACGGCGAGACAGACCGCTATCATGTGATCGATCCCAGCCAGCCCATGAACGTCACCTATGTCTTCGGACTGGATATGATGACGATCAAGATGCCTGAAAAGCTGGAGCCGCTTCTGTCCATGGTTGCTGGCGGCGATATTTCCGGCATCACGGCCTGGGATCTGCTGCTCCAGCTGGCAGAGCGTGTCAGCCCGAAGACTGAGGTGACGGTGAAGTTCCAGTTCGACCAGAATGTCGATGTGGACATTTCCAACCTGACGGTGTCGAATGATTATTTCCGTCTGACGTCCGCATCCATGGACGAGAATAATCTGCTCACGGTGAAGTGCAATTTCATCAAGCAGAGCCAGGCCATTGATCCTGAAACGGCCAACCCCATCTGCATTCTCAGTGGTGTAAAGATGACCGCTAAGAACGGCGCGAATCAGACGCTGACAATTACGAACGCTGGTTCGATCGGCTATGATATCTATCTTGGCGCAAACGCGCTCTACAGCATGGCCAAGCAGACCTCTTTCCAAGAGCAATATGGTATTTATCCCTATGAGGAGCCGGAAAATGTCACACATCCCAAGGGCGGCCATTTTTACTGCGAATCGTATCAGAAATTTACGGATAAGTTCATTCTGGATGGCACAGTCTGGTCCGGCTGGAAGCAGATCAACGGCGCAACCTACTACTTTGTGGATAACGTCGCTGTGAAGGGCGTTCACAAGGTCCCTGGTCTCAACGATGAAAGCAACGAGTATTTCTACCAGTTCAATGAGACGACCGGTGCTTGCGAGGGTAAGGTCACAGGCCTGTTCGAACTTGACGGCGCACGGTATTACGCCATCAACGGTGTGGCCAAGTCTGGCTGGTGGAACCTGACGGATGCAGATGGTGAGAACAGCTATTATTACTTTGATAAAGAGACATTCAAAGGACTGAATGGCCCGAGTAGAGCATTCTTCGAGAATGTGACGTACACGTTTGATAACGGAAAGCTGTTGAAGGGAGAATGGCTGACAACCGATCAAGGAACCAAGTATTATTATGGGCCGACATTCGTACAGGGAAAATGGTATACGGTTGAAGGCGAAAAGTACTATTTCGACCCGCAGGGCTATCGTTATACAGGGCTTAGATATGTGAAAGAAAGCTACAATCACGATGATCATATCTACTGGTATGACTTTGGCGAAGATGGGATTTGCCACGGCGTATATCAGCACACAGGCCTCTTCTATCTTAACGGAAATACGTACTACACCATCGACGGAATGGTCTGCTTTGGCCTGTATTTAGCGGAAGATGGATACTACTACTATTTTGGAAGTGGCAATTATACCGCTGTTAAGAACACCCGTCACTGGGTATCCTTCCCGAATGACACTGGTCTTGCACAGGCGTTCTACGATTTTGACGAAAACGGCAGGATGATTATTGATAATCCGGATCCGAGCAAAAACGGCATTGTCAACGAAGACGGTACGCTCTATTACTACGTGAATGGTGTCAGGAACTATGCCGGTCTGATTCAAATTGACGGTGACTACTATTACGTGAACAGTTCCTGCAAAGTAGTCACGAGTCAGCGTTACTGGGTATCTAAGACCAATGATCTGCTTCCTGCCACCTTCTATAACTTCGATGCAGACGGTAAGATGACGGATGCACCGATTCCGACGCCGGATCCTGACCCGAATCCCAATCCTGATCCCGGGGTGAAGAACGGCATCGTCAACGAGGATGGCGAGCTGTATTACTATGTCAATGGCGTCAAGACCTACGCGGGCCTGATCAAGATCGACGGCGATTACTACTATGTGAACAGCTCCTGCAAGGTCGTAACAAATTGCCGTTACTGGATTAGCAAGACCAATGATCTGTTGCCCGCAACCTTCTATAACTTCGATGCAGACGGCAAGATGACTGATGCACCCATTCCGACGCCTGACCCCGATCCTAATCCCAATCCTGATCCCGAGGTGAAGAACGGCATCGTCAGCGAGGACGGCGAGCTGTATTACTATGTCAATGGTGTCAAGACCTACGCTGGTCTGATTCAGATTGACGGCGATTATTACTATGTGAACAGCTCTTGCAAGGTTGTTACCAACCAGCGCTACTGGATCAGCAAGACCAATGATCTGCTGCCCGCAACCTTCTATACCTTTGATGCAGACGGCAAGATGACCGATGCACCCATTCCGACACCTGACCCCGATCCGGATCCCAATCCTGATCCCGGGGTGAAGAACGGCATCGTCAATGAAGATGGTGAGTTGTATTACTATGTCAATGGTGTCAAGACCTACGCTGGTCTGATTCAGATCGACGGCGATTATTACTATGTGAACAGTTCTTGCAAGGTTGTTACCAACCAGCGCTATTGGATCAGCAAAACCAACGATTTGCTGCCTGCCACCTTCTATACCTTTGGTGCAGACGGTAAGATGACGGATGCACCGATTCCGACGCCTGAGCCTGATCCCGAGCTGAAGAATGGCATCGTTAGCGAAGATGGCGAGCTGTATTACTATGTCAATGGTGTCAAGACCTACGCTGGTCTGATTCAGATCGACGGCGATTATTACTATGTGAACAGTTCTTGCAAGGTTGTTACCAACCAGCGCTATTGGATCAGCAAAACCAACGATTTGCTGCCCGCCACCTTCTATACCTTTGGTGCAGACGGCAAGATGACCGATGCACCCATTCCGACGCCGGATCCCGATCCAGTCGATCCTGCAAAGAACGGTATCGTCAGCGAGGACGGCGAGTTGTATTACTATGTGGACGGCGTCAAGACCTATGCTGGCCTGATCCAGATCGACGGCGATTACTACTATGTGAACAGCTCCTGCAAGGTCATCACGAACCAGCGCTATTGGATCAGCAAAACCAACGACCTGCTGCCCGCCACCTTCTATACCTTTGGTGCAGACGGCAAGATGGTCAAATAACCAAAAGACCCATGGGGTATGGTGATTTTAGCGCCATACCCCATGGAAGATACGAATACGAAAAGGAGTACGTATTGCTTGATCTTGTATTTATCTGGCTGAAGGAGCATTCACTGATCGTGCTCCTGCTTCTGGGAACTATCTTCAATGTGTTCTGGCTGTACAGGATGCGGCGGCAACTCCAAATGAAATGGTACGCCGTGATAGCATTCTCGGTGCTGCATACGGTATGTGGTGTTTTGAGTGTAAAAGCATTTGCGTTTCTGGAAACCGGAGATGCTGGCAACATGAGCTTATTCGGCGGAGTGTTCTTTATGCCAGTGCTTTATTTCATCAGCGCAAAGGTTTCAAAACGCAATATCAAAGCCGTTTTTGATATTTTTACGATTTGCATGATCTTCACGGTGATGTGCGCTCGGATCAACTGCATCGTCTCTGGATGCTGCTCTGGCTTAGTCATACCGGGAACGCACGTTCACTTCCCCACAAGGGAACTCGAGATCCTCTATTATATTGTGATGTTGATTCTGCTCATCCCCAGAGTGAAAAAGAGCAAGAACCCCGGCAGCATTTACCCGTTATATATGGCATCCTATGGAGCGTTCCGCTTCATTGATGAATTCTTCCGGACGTCCTCTACGGGGATGCTGTTCCACCTCTCTCATGTCTGGGCAGCCATCGCATTTGCGGCGGGACTCAGCATTTATATAGAATCAAGCATGAAAAATAAAAAAGGAAAGAAGGTAACAAAGAAATGAAGGGGACAATCAAGCGGTTTACTTCCCTCATGCTGGCGTTGCTAATGACACTGGCATTATTGCCTATGGAAGTATTGGCAGCTGAGAATGTTTCGGATTTCACACAACTCACAGAATTGACAAGCGAAGCTCAAATAGCTTCAACTCCTGCAATTCAGCCATTGGCAGACGCGGCCACAGCTGTGCCGGCGACATTTTCTGTGGGCAGCCAAACCTATTCGGATCTGAATGACGCTATTACAGCGGCTCAGTCCGGCACGGATAAGACCATTGTTGTAGCAACGGATGGCTCGCTGTCCGGCAGCTATACCATCCCCGCCGGTGTTACGCTGCTGGTGCCGTTCGATGATGCTAATACACTGTACAAGGAAACACCCACGGCAACCAGAAAGGCGGCAGCGGCCAAAGCATACCGCAAGCTGGTGCTGGCTGCCGATGCGGCTCTGACGGTGGAGGGCGCCATCAGCGTTGGTGGTCAATACTACTCTGCTGGTGGCAGTCAGATTGGAGGAATGGTTGGCAATTATGGTCACCTCTGGCTGAACACCGGCGCTGCGATCACCGTAAAGAGTGGCGGTGCGCTGTATGCGTGGGGCTTTGTCTCCGGCAACGGTGCAGTCGCCGCTGAGAGCGGTGCCAAGGTATATGAGTGGTTCCAGATTGGCGACTTCCGCGGTGGACGTGCAACAATGTGCATGGGCAACAATGTATTTCCTTTTTCCCAGTATTTCATCCAAAACATTGAGTCTCCTTTAACCATTTATTCAGGTGCCGAAGAAATTCTCTATACAGATATCTATGCAAGTGACAGCCAAAATGGTGCTTCTGTCACCTTTATCGGAAACAGCGGCATGTTTAAGGTGCTTTCCGGCAGCCTGACAAAGCAGTACGACGCTGCCCAGGATCGCATGGTTTACACAGTAGACGGAAAGGCAGAGTTGAACAGTTTGAGTATCAACTCTGGTGCGCTTAGAGTAGATTCTTCCGAATATGTATTGCCCATCACCAACAATATGACCCTGCACATCACGCCGCGCAGCAGCATCACCACCAACCAGGACATTGCGCTCCTGCCCGGCGTGCAGGTATATGTGGACAAGGCGGCGGAGCTGACGATCGCTGCGCGCAAGAAGGCGTATATCTACGACAGCGACCAGTGGACGGACCAGAATTATGTCAATCCCAACGCGAAGTTCAAATCCGTGTTATATTCTCCCACGAAAAGCTATACGCGAACCAATGCCGATCTGGTGGACGCCCTTGTGGATGTCAACGGCACGCTCATTGCGGCCGGCGCGATCTACACCACAAAAAGCGGTGCGGACGTATGCTCCAGCCAGAAGACCGGCCGCTATATTATGAAGGCAACCTCTGGTACCGAGACAATCACCTATCAGTATACACAAAGCGGCTCGAACGTAACTTCTCATGATATCGGTATCGACCCGATCAGATTGAAAAATGACGACGGAAGCTATACGGACACCAAAGGTGCGGCGCAGGATCAGTATAACTTCGAGGTTGACAAGTGGCTCAAGTGCCAGCGCCTTCTGGTGATCTTTGATCCGAACTACACCGGCGCACCGGAGATCGAGGTGCAGAAGGTCGCGCCCTCCACGGATACGCCGCTACTCTCCAACCCGTTCACCCGCGAGAACTATACGTTTAACGGCTGGAATACCGCAGCCGACGGCAGCGGCACCTCCTATGCAGATGGCGACAACATCACCCTGACGGCGGACACCACCCTCTACGCCCAGTGGCGATGCAGCCATGCGGTCACTGAGGTGAGAGATGCCAAGGACGCCACCTGCACCGCGCCCGGCTACACCGGCGACACCTACTGCACCGTCTGCAACGAGATGGTGAAGAAAGGCGAGGTCATCCACGCCAAGGGACACACCGAGGTCATTGACCCGGCCGTCGAGCCTACCTGCACCGCGCCCGGCAAGACCGCAGGCGCGCACTGCTCTGTCTGCGGAACGGTTATCAAAGCGCAGGAAGAGATTCCCGCCAAGGGCCACAGATGGAATGAGGGCGAGATCACGACCGCCCCTACCTGTGAGAACGCCGGTGTCAAGACCTACACCTGCACAGTTTGCAATGCAACCAAGACCGAAGCAATCAGCGCGACCGGCCACACGCCTGTTCAGATCCCCGAAAAACCGGCCACCTGCACCGAGCCCGGCCATAAGGCCGGTACGAAGTGCTCCGTTTGTAAGGCAATCCTCTCCGGTATGGAAGAAATCCCTGCGACCGGCCACACAGAAGTAATCGATGTAGCAAAGGCTCCGACCTGCACGGAGACTGGTCTGACCGAAGGCAAGCACTGCTCTGTCTGCAACGAAGTCCTCGTTGCGCAGAAAGTGATCCCCGCCAAGGGACATACCGAGGTCATTGATCCGGCAGTTGAGCCGACCTGCACCGAACCCGGCAAGACCGAGGGCAAGCACTGCTCTGTCTGCAACGAAATCCTCGTTGCGCAGGAAGTGATCCCCGCCAAGGGACATACCGAGGTCATTGACCCCGCAGTCGCGCCGACCTGCACCAAGACCGGCCTGACGGAGGGCAAGCACTGTGATGTTTGCAAGGAAGTGCTTGTTAAACAGGAGGTAGTCCCTGCGACCGGCCACAAGCCGGAGATTCGCAATGCGGTCGAAGCAACGCTTACGACACCCGGTTACACCGGCGATACGTATTGCACGGTTTGTAATGAGCTTATCGCAAAAGGCGAAGTGATCCCGTGCCCGACCGGCTGGCTTGAGAGCGAGCAGGGCAGACAGTATTACAAGAACGGCGAACTGCAGAAGACTGGTTGGACCGTCATTGACGGCAATACCTACTATCTGGACACCGAAACCGGATACGCGGCTACCGGAATCGCGACGCTGGTCCCCGATGGAGCAACGGAAGAAGCCCGCTGCGTCTTTGACGGCAAGGGTGTGTTCCAAAAAGATGTTACCGGTGTTTACAGCGTCGGAAATGATACCTATTGGCTCAACAGCGGCATCATCGAGGAAGAAGCCGGCCTGAAGCGCGTTGTCAAGGAGAACGGCGAGGTCAACTATTATTACTTCGCGGTTCAGAAGAATCTGGAGGAGCGTGAGGGCCTGACCCTCTCGGCGGCGGTGAAGAGCACTGTGCTGAACGGCAAGGATTGCTGGCTCCACAAGACCAATGGCCTTGCGCTTCCTGAATGGGGCTACTACTTCGATGAGAACGGTGTCATTCTGCACGACGAGGACACCGGCAAGAACGGAATCCTGAAGGCTGGCGAAGATCTCTTCTACTATGTCGACGGCATCAAGGCTCCTGCAGGTATGATCAAGATCGGTGACGATTACTACTATGCCAACAGCAAGGGCCAGCTGATCGTGAACCAGACCTACTACTGCTCCAGAATGAACGGTCTGATGGAGGAAGGAACCTATGCCTTTGACGCAAAGGGCAAGCTCATTCCGGGTGCTACGGACAAGAATGGCATCGTGAAGGACGATGACGGCGTGCTTCGTTACTATGTCAACGGCAAGGTAACCTATGTTGGCCTGATTGAAATTGACGGTGATTTCTACTATGTCCGCAGCAGCGGTGAGGTCGTGAACGATTGTGTGTACTACATTTCCTGGACGCATGGTCTGAAGGAAGCCGGCTACTACACGTTCGATGAGAACGGAAAGCTGACCGGCACTCCGAAGAATGGCATCGTCGAGGAAGATGGTGTTCTGCATTACTATGTCAACGGAACACTGACCTATGCGGGCCTCATCAAAATTGGCGATGATTATTACTATGTGAATTCCAAGTGCGAAGTGGTACGCGATTGTGATTACTACATTTCCTGGACGCATGACCTGATGCCCCAGGGCAGATATCACTTCGACGCAGATGGCAAGCTGACAGGCAGCGTCGCACCTCTGAAAAACGGGATCTACGAGGAAGACGGAAGCCTGTACTTCTACAGGAACGGTGAACGTACCTATGCCGGTCTGATCCAGATCGACGGCGACTACTACTATGTGCGTTCCACCTGTGAGGTCGTCCATGACCGCAGCTACTATGTGTACTGGACGCACGGCCTGATGCCGGAGGGATATTACAACTTTGACAGTGCTGGCCGGATGATTCTGGACAGCGAAACCGAGTAAATACACTGGAACCGCCGGGGCGCACCTTGGCGCCTCGGCGGTTCTCTTTTATCACACAACATCGGAGATGAGAAGGATGAAAGTGCTGTTTGTCAATTTGGTATATGGGACTGGAAGCACTGGAAAAATCATCGCTGATATCATGAACCTGCTGAAAAAGTATGGCAATGATGTAAAGACTTTATACGGTACGGGAGCATGCTCCGACAATGCGGACACAGTGAAGGTGTCTGGAAAGCTGGAGTATTACTTTCACAATGCAGTATCACGATTCACAGACCATGCGGGACTATATTCCTGGGCGGCGACCAGAAAGATGATCCGAGAAATCAGAGCGTTTCAGCCTGATCTGATCCATCTGCACACGCTGCACGGCTTCTATGTGAATTACGAGATGCTGTTCCGCTTTTTGAAGGAAGCGAATATTCCCGTCGTTTGGACTTTGCATGATTGCTGGACTTTTACCGGCCATTGCACACATTTCTCGCAAGTCAAGTGTATGCAATGGCAGACCGAGTGCCGGGACTGCAAATTGCTGTACCGGTATCCGCAATGCTATTGGAAAGGCGATGTAAGGCATAACTTCCTTCGCAAAAAGAATGCCTTTACCGGTGTAAAAAGTCTGACCATCACAACGCCCTCGCAATGGCTTGCGGATCAGGTTTCACAGTCGTTCCTACAGAACTATCCGAGAACCGTTATTCCCAACGGGATTGACCGCACGATTTTCCGCCCACAGTCCAGCAGCTTGCGTGAAAAGTATCATCTGGAAGATAAGAAAATCGTCCTCGGGGTAGCCAATGCATGGAATGCACGCAAGGGTTTGCCGGATTTGCTGACGCTTGCTGGCCGCCTCGGCTCTGACTATCAGGTGGTTTTGATTGGCCTAATCGAAAAGCAACTGCCGAATATTCCTTCCAATGTGCTTGGGCTTTTACGCACGGCAAATCAAATCGAATTGGCGCAATGGTACTCTACCGCAGATGTGTTTGTGAACCCTACCTATGAGGAAACCTTTGGCCTGACTACGGTAGAGGCCCAGGCATGCGGAACGCCAGTGGTGGTATACGAAACGGACGGTTGTCCTGAAACGGTAGCACCGGGAAATGGACGCTTGATTCCGCAGGGCGATATGCAGGCATTGGAGAATGCCGTGAGAGACGTGGCGGACAGCAACTGGCGTGCGGACCCTAAAAAAATGGTGCGTTTTGACAAGGACACGGTGTATCAAGGCTATGTCAAACTCTATGAAAATGTTTTGTCTACTTTGAAAAAGGGCGTGTGATGGCTACATGAGAATTCTTTTTTGCAGTAACTACTTTACGCATCATCAAGTTTCCCTATCCGATGCCCTCTATGAATTGACAAATCACAACTATTGCTTCGTGGCGCATAAAGAGATGGATGCAGAGCGAAAGAACCTCGGATGGGGAAATGATTTGGTGCGTTCATATACCTGTTCGGCATCAGACCAGGAGGTTCAGAAGCAATTAAATGATCTGGATGTTTTGATAGCAGGTTCCTTTCCAGAGCGTCAGACAAAGGAATACGGCAAAAAGGCCAAATTGTTTTTCCGATATTCCGAGCGACCGCTGAAAGCTGGAAATCCTGTTTTGAAATATATACCGCGATTTCTCAAGTGGCATTATTACAATCCACCTTGGCGGAAGACATATATGCTCTGCGCCAGTGCCTATACCGCGGGGGATTATGCAAAATTCGGTCTTTTCCATAATCGGTGCTACAAATGGGGTTACTTTCCGGAGACGATCCGGTATCCCAGCATTGATGACTTGATTGACCGCAAAGCAAAAGCAACCATTTTGTGGTGTGGACGCTTTCTGGACTGGAAGCATCCGGACGATGTGATTGAGGTTGCAAAGAGACTCCATGAGGCAGGATGCTGCTTCAAAATCGAGATGATCGGTACCGGTGAGATGGAGCGGCAGCTCAAGCAACAGGCTTCGGAAGCTGGACTTCTGGATGAAAATGTACGGTTTCTTGGGGCCATGTCTCCGGAAGCCGTGCGTCGTCATATGGAAAGCGCAGGCATCTACTTATTCACAAGTGACCGCCAAGAGGGCTGGGGCGCTGTGTTAAACGAGGCCATGAACAGCGGCTGTGCGGTGGTTGCCAGCTATGCAGCAGGGGCAACACCTTACCTCGTAAATGACGGCGTGAATGGAAGCGTTTATCACTCCGGCAATATTCAGGAGCTTTATGAAAAGGTACGACGGCTTCTTGAAAATACGACTATGCAGTATAGCTTTGGAAAAGCGGCGTACCTGACGATTACAGAATTGTGGAATGCAGAGGTTGCCGCAAAGCGATTTTTGCAGCTATCGCAGGCACTTTTGAACGGTACAGACGCTTCCGGCTTGTTTGCGAACGGTCCATGCAGCCTCGCAAAGCCGCTGCGGGAGGACTGGTATCAAAGATGAAGTTGAAGACTATCAAAAAACGAATTGTGATTTACCTTGTCAATCATGTCTTGGCCGGAACACGTTTTTTCCCCGCAAAGAGGAATCTTCTTCGTTCCATCGGCTATGAGATCGGAGAAAATACCAAAATTGTCGGGCCGATTCATAATACAGGGACGCTCCGCATTGGTGCGAATTGTTGGATTGGATGCAATCTCACTGTCCATGGAAATGGGACAGTGACGATTGGAGATAACTGCGATATTGCTCCGGATGTCACCTTCCTGACAGGTGGACACCAGATGGGCGACCATAGCAGGCGGGCTGGAAAAGGCGAATCCTATCATATTGCAGTAGGCAGCGGCGTGTGGATCGGTGGTCGGGTTACGCTCCTATTGAATACGAGCATTGGGGATGGAAGTATGATCGCAGCCTGCGCCTGTGTTCCTAAAGATGTGCCGGCGGATACGATGGTGGCCGGTGTCCCAGCCAAAGTGATGAAGGAGCTTGAAGATTTTGCTGCAGTCGCTCAGAAAGAATAAAGTCGTTAAAAATGCCGGATGGATCATCGGTGGCAAAGTGGCGAACAAGCTGCTGGCTTTTGTCGTTGGTATTTTTGCGGCGCGCTATCTTGGCCCAAGCAATTACGGCCTGATCAATTACGCGGCGGCATATGCGGCATTCTTTGCCTCGCTCTGTACGCTTGGCATTAACAGCGTGATCGTTAAGAACTTTGTGGATCATCCGGATCAGCAGGGCGAAACAATTGGAACGACCCTGTTGCTGCGGGCGATCTCAAGTCTGCTGTCTGCGCTGGCAATCATCGGCATTGTCAGTGTTGTGGACAGAGGGGAACGTCTCACCATTGTGGTTGTGGCGCTGTACAGCATTGGCCTCATTTTTCAGGTGTTTGATACCCTCAACTACTGGTTTCAGGCCAGGCTCCAGTCCAAGTATTCCGCCATTGCCGAACTCGTCTCGTATGCGGCAATGTCTGTGTACAAAATTATTTTGCTTGCGCTTGGGAAAAGCGTGGAATGGTTCGCCGTTGCAAGCGCATTGGATTACATCGTACTCGCAGCGTTTTTGCTGATTGCTTATTTCAAAAATGGCGGAACAAGATTCCGTTACTCTCTGGAAAAAGCAAAGGAGCTTCTGCAAAGCAGCGGCAGCTTTATCATAGCCGGGCTGATGGTCTCCATCTATGCTTGTACAGATAAGCTGATGCTCAAGCAGATGCTTGGCGCAGATGCCGTCGGACATTATTCACTTGCTTCGACGGTCAGCGTTTCATGGGCCTTTATTCTCTCAGCAATCATTGATTCCCTTTATCCGGAGATCGTGCAGAGTTTTCAGAAAGACCGCCTGCGCTATGAGCGGAAGAACCGGCAGCTCTACGCAATTGTTTTTTATGTGTCCCTGTTCGTATCCGCAATGATCTGCCTTGTCGCAAAGCCTTTTATTTTGATTCTCTATGGAGAAAACTATCTGCCGGCAGTCGGGCCTCTGCGCATCGTGGTTTGGTACACAGCGTTTTCCTACCTTGGTGTTGCCAGAAATGCATGGATGGTATGTGAAAACAGGCAGAAATATCTGAAATACCTGTATGTCAGTGCGGCTGCACTTAATGTTGTGCTGAACCTTGCGCTGATCCCATCGTGGGGAGCATCTGGAGCCGCTGCGGCCTCGCTAATCACCCAGGCTTCGACAACAGTGATTCTTCCCGCAATAATAAGGCCTTTGAGACCAAACTGTAGACTGATGCTTGATGCAGTACTTTTTCGCGGGATTTTTCCAAAAAAGAATGAAAGCACAGCAAGGAGAAATTGGAGATGAGTGTTCTTTTCGGCAAAAGAACAAATGCCGCTAATACAATAACTATTGTGGGGCTGTTCCTCTTTTCGGTCGGTGCCTTCAATCTTCCTGGTCAAATTTTCTTCGCATTGACTCTTTACTTTTTTATATGGAAATCGAAAACCATTGTCATTGAAAAGCATGATGTTATTCTCTTGCTTTTTTCGACATCCTATTTTGTTATTTATACTTTTAACTTTGGATTTGCGGTAAAAAGTCTAATCATATATCTTTGGGGACCTTGGGCAGCCTACTTGTTCGGAAAGTGGTTTGTTTTATCTGATAATAGCGACCGTTCGTTTCAAGAAATGACGAATACGCTAACATTTGGTTTCTTTCTGCACGGCGTTTTGAATCTGCTCGCATATCTTAAATCAGACTACTATGCGCAATATGCTTATCAAAGAGTGTCCGTCGATTTTTGGCGTGGTGACATGGTTTCAGTTATCTCTACGGGGTTTATGTTCACATTTGCGGTTGCTCTTTCAACTTCAATCCTGTTCTCCCATTGCGGGGTTCGAAAAAAGCTTATAGCGCTGGCGGTTCTATTGATGAGTACGTTTGAAGCATCGTTCTTTGCCTATCGAACGATGATATTCATTGTTTTAATTCTTGTTGCTTTTAACCTACTTCGTTGGCTTCATGACTCATCTGTGCGAATCAGCAGAAAAGCTTTGCTCATTGGGCTTGCCGCGCTCTTTTTTGTTGCGATATTTGCAATTGTGTTCCTGAATGCTTTCGGAATTCAAGATGAATTGCTGTCTTTGAAAATTGTACGGCGACTGCTATACGATGACAAATCTTCGAGGTTTAAAACATGGACCTCATATTTGTTTTCGGGGGATTGGCTTCGTTATCCCTTTGGAGGCCAGAAGAGTGAATTCGCATATCACGGAGAGTGGGTACACAATCTATGGCTTGATATTTTAAATAAGGTTGGACTGATTCCCTTTGTAATCGCTGTAATATTTACGATAACGAGCATACGGTCTGCATATGGTGCCGCTGTGCGTATGAAAAAAACAAACCACAATTTGCTATCAAATCAAATTGCAAGTTTAGGTTTAGGTGCATTGCTGATCTGTATGCCTGAGCCTGTTGTTGATGCAAATCCGTATTTTTTCTTTGCTATTCTAATGCTATTGGGTGGCATCAAAGGAGTGGAGTGCTCATTCGGCAAGGAAGATACCGCTGAATCGGAAAGGGGATTCTAAAGACATGTCTCAATTCAAAGATAAAATACTGCTCATTACCGGTGGGACAGGCTCCTTTGGCAACGCTGTGCTGCGCCGCTTCCTGACCACCGACATTGCAGAGATCCGCATTCTCTCACGGGATGAGAAGAAGCAGGATGATATGCGGCATACCTATCAGGAGCTGTATCCGCAGTATGCGGAAAAGATCAAATTCTACATAGGTGATGTGCGGGACTACCGTTCCATCGACCCGGCGTTCCGCGGGGTGGATTATGTATTCCACGCAGCCGCCCTCAAGCAGGTACCCTCCTGCGAGTTTTACCCCATGGAAGCGGTCAAAACCAACGTGGCCGGTTCTGACAATGTGATCTCTGCCTGTGTGGAAAACCATGTGAAGAAGGCAATCTTCCTGTCTACGGACAAGGCGGCTTATCCCATCAATGCTATGGGCATGACGAAGGCCGTCATGGAGAAGAATGTGATCGCCCGCTCCCGGCAGATGCTGCCCGGAGATCCGGTTCTGTGCCTGACCCGATACGGCAACGTCATGGCTTCCCGCGGCTCGGTCATCCCGCTGTTCTGCGACCAGATCGACGAGGGGAAGCCCCTGACGATCACGAATCCCAATATGACCCGTTTTATGATGACGCTCAGCGATGCCGTAGACCTTGTGCTTTATGCCTTTGAGCATGGCGAACAGGGCGACCTGTTCGTGCAGAAGGCCCCTGCTGCGACCATCGAGACGCTGGCACAGGCTGTGCTGGAGCTGAAGCACTCCAACCTTGGCACGACGATCATCGGAACGCGGCATGGCGAAAAGCTCTTTGAGGTGCTGGTCACTGCAGAGGAAATGATGCGGGCGGAAGAGCTGCCCGGCTTCTTCCGCATTCCGGCGGACAACCGGGATCTGAACTATGACAACTATTTCAGTAAAGGCAACCCGGAATTCGGCAAGATCGAGCAATATACCTCACACAATACACACCGGCTGAATGTGGAGGAAATGAAACAGCTTTTGCTGAAGCTGAAGCTGTTCGGAGGAACTTGCTGATGAATGTACTGATCACCGGCGCAAACGGATTTGTTGGGAAAAATCTGACGCAGCGCCTTTCCGCCATCAAGGATCACAGAGACAGGACTCGGCCCGCACTGCAAATCGAGGAAATTCTCTTGTGTACGCGGGATACTTCGGCTGAAACCCTGGTGGGCTACTGCCAAAAGGCGGATTTCGTGGTTCACCTGGCTGGCGTGAACCGGCCCCAGGATCCGGGAGAATTTGCAGCCGGAAACACGGACTTCACCCGTACCCTGTTGGAGATGCTTCGGGAAAGCGGCAACCGCTGCCCAGTGCTGCTGTCTTCCTCCATTCAGGCCAGCCTGACCGGACGATATGCCGAAAGTCCCTATGGGCAGTCCAAAAAAGCGGCGGAGGAGCTGCTCCTCGCTTACGGCAGAGAAACCGGTGCAAACGGGATGATCTATCGTCTGCCGAACCTGTTTGGCAAGTGGTGCCGCCCCAACTACAATTCGGTGGTGGCAACCTTCTGCCATCATATCGCGCGGGATCTGCCGATCACCGTTTCAGACCCGGCAGTCGAATTGGAACTGGTCTACATTGACGACCTGATCAACGAGATTCTGAACGCCATGGAGGGGCATCCCAACCGGACAGATGGGGCGTATTGCAGCGTTCCGGTCAGTCATCCTGTGACGCTGGGCGAGATCGTCCGTCTACTCCGAACGTTCCGGGAGCAGCCGCAGACGCTTTTGCTGCCAGAGATCCCGGATGGCAGCTTTGCAAAGAAGCTCTATAGTACCTATCTGTCCTATCTGCCGCCGGAAAAAATTGCGTTCCCGCTAAAGATGAATGTGGATGAGCGAGGCAGCTTCACGGAACTTCTGAAGACCGCCTCCTGCGGACAGGTCTCCGTCAACATCATAAGACCGGGCGTCACCAAGGGACAGCACTGGCACAACAGCAAGTGGGAATTCTTTATCGTCGTGGCCGGACACGGGCTGATTCAGGAACGTCAAATCGGCTCCGATGAAAAGATCGAATTTGAGGTCAGCGGCGACCGGATCCAGGCTGTTCATATGTTGCCGGGCTATACCCACAATATTATCAATCTGAGCGAAACGGAAAATCTGGTGACAGTCATGTGGGCCAACGAGCAGTTTGACCCCAGCCATCCGGATACCTACTTTGAGGAGGTGTAGCAATGGGAAAGCTGAAGCTGATGACGATTATCGGTACGCGGCCGGAAATCATCCGGCTGTCCGCCACGATAAAGTGCTGCGACCGGTACTTTGAGCAGATTCTAGTCCACACTGGTCAGAACTACGACTACACCCTCAATCAGGTGTTTTTTGACGATCTTGGCCTTCGGGCACCGGACTATTATCTGGATGCTGTAGGCGATGACCTCGGAGCCACGATTGGGAATATCATCGAGAAGTCCTACAAGCTGATGGTGCGGGTCAGGCCGGATGCGGTGCTGGTCCTGGGCGACACCAACTCCTGCCTTTCTGTGATCGGCGCCAAACGGCTGCACATTCCGATTTTCCATATGGAGGCGGGTAACCGCTGCAAGGACGAGCGCCTGCCGGAGGAGACGAACCGACGCATTGTGGATATTATCAGCGATGTAAATCTCTGCTATTCAGAACACGCACGCCGGTATCTGATGGAGTGCGGCCTGCCGAAGGAGCGCACCTTTGTGACCGGCAGCCCCATGGCCGAGGTACTGCACGCCAATCTGGACAAGATCGAAGCGAGCGATGTCCACCAGCGTTTGGGACTGACTAAGGGGCAGTACATTCTGCTCTCGGCCCATCGGGAGGAAAATATCGATACAGACCGCAATTTTGTCCAGTTGTTCACAGCGGTCAATGCCATGGCAGAGAAGTATGATATGCCAATCCTTTACTCCTGCCACCCCAGAAGCAGAAAGCGGCTGGAGGCGACGGGATTCCAGCTGGACACCCGTGTGATCGCCCACGAACCGCTGGGCTTCCTTGATTACAACTGCCTCCAGATGAACGCTTTTGCGGTGGTTTCCGACAGCGGAACGCTGCCGGAGGAAAGCAGTTTCTTCCTGTCTGTCGGTAAGCCATTCCCGGCAGTCAGCATCCGCACCTCCACTGAGCGTCCCGAGGCGCTGGACGCGGGCTGCTTTGTACTCGCCGGAATCGACGCAGACTCCCTCCTGCAGGCGGTGGAGATGGCTGTCGGGATGCAGCGGGCGGAATGCTTTGGCACACCGGTAGCGGGTTACACTGCTGAAAACGTGTCCATGAAGGTTGCGAGAATCATTCAGAGCTACACGGGCATCGTCAATAAAATGGTTTGGAGGAAAGACGAATAAATGGCGCTTGCAGATAATCACATACACTTTTTGCTTGGAGTGGATGACGGTGCGAAAGACGAAGAAGTAATGCACGCCATTTTAGACGTGGCATAGCAAAAGGACCAAAGGGGGAGATACAAACAAGGGAGCTGTATATGGGGAAGTGCGGTTGGAAAAGGCAACTGCGTATCCCGTTCTCCGGCTTTACAACATTTGCCGGGGTGTGGTATCATGCGGACAGAAACAAATCTGCAAACGAGGGGGGACGCCTGTGTCAGACGCCAGAGAACAACCGGCGGCGCAGCCGCCAAAAAAACGCATGAGCAGCGGCACGCGTGTGCTGGTCATCATCGTGTGCATCCTGCTAGCCATTGCGCTGATCCTGGTCGGCACGGTGCTGATCCTGTCGGCGGTCGGCCGCAATGCGCTGACGAACGACGACGGGGTGAACATTGCCCGCGATGATGTGGAGGCGCTTGGCTCTGGCACGGTGCGCTACAACGGGCAGCTCTACCGCTATAATACCGACATTGTCACGATCCTGCTCATGGGCGTGGACGAGGAGGTCAAGCAGGATGCCGACGGCGTCTATGGAAACGCAAACCAGTCGGATGCGAATATCCTTGCGGTGCTCGACATGCGTAACCAGGAGCTGACGCTTGTGTCCATCTCGCGTGATGCGATGTGCACGCTGGACATTCTCGACAGCACCGGCGCACACGTCGGCACGGCCACGGCGCAGCTGGCGCTGGCCTATTCCTACGGCGACGGGGCAGAGCGCAGCTGCGAGCTGACGAGCGCGGCTGTTTCGCGCCTGTTTTATGACCTGCCGATCCCGGCCTACGGATCGATCTATATGCAGGGTATCCGCCAGCTTGTGGACAGTGTTGGTGGTGTGACCGTTACGCCGGATGCGAGCTTTTCCGGTTTCACCGCCGGACAGCCCGTGACGCTCACCGGTCAGCGCACGGAGAATTATATCCGCTACCGTGCCGACTCGACCGAGGGCAACAACCAGCGCATGCAGCGGCAGAAGCAGGTCGTGCTCGCGCTCGTGAACAAGATGCTCGCGCAGGTCAAGGAGGACCCGGCGAGCGTGCTGGCGCTCTATAACGATGTTCGGCGCAATATCACGACGAACATCAACACCGCCATGATGGTCTATCTGGCGCAGCAGGCGAGCGGGATGCACTTCTCGGGCGATATCGTCAACGTGCCCGGCACATCGGTTATGGGCGCGCAGAAGCACGCAGAGTATCAGGTCAATCCCGATGCGCTGTTGGAGATGGTCCTGGATATTTTCTACGAGCCGGTGGATGGTTGACTGAAAACGGTTATTTTTTGAAAATAACCCTTGCATTTTACACCGTTTCGGTGTAAAATTATGCTACTATTAGAAGCTGTAAGTTTATGAATGGAGGAGTTACACAATGAAGCGTTTTGTGGCCATTCTTTTGATACTCGTGCTTGTGTTTGCACTGTCGGCGACGGCGTTTGCTGCCAGTAATGTTACCAGCCCGGAGAAGGGCAACACGAATCCGAATGTCAATCCCGATTCCGGCAAGACCTCTCCGCAGACCGGTGAGTCCTTCAGCATCCTGTGGGTGATCTTGGCGGCCGTTGCTGCGGTCGGAGCGGTGCTGTTTTGCGGCAAAAAGCTGGTTCGCGCCAAGTAAGATGGCATAACTATGATAACAAAGCTCCATGATTCGTTCATGGAGCTTTTGTTTTATGAGGTGAACGATGAAAACGAAAAAGATCCTTGTGCGCAGTGTGCTGGTGCTTGTGGCGCTCGCGGCGCTGTGCGCGTGCGCGTGGTGCGTGTGGTACATCATTCAGTACTATCAGGGCCAGTCCTTCGGCGACCGGATGCGCACCAACGCCCCGGACGACACCGGCAGCTTCCAGCTTGGACGCGTGAAGATCCCGGTCGATTTCGACGAGCTGCAGGCCATGAACCCGGATATCTACGCCTGGGTGACGATCCCGGATACGGACATCAGCTACGCTGTGCTCCAGCGTGACGGCGATGATGATCAGGAGTATTACTCCAAGCACAGCGAAAACGGCGCGTACTACAGCGGCGGCAGCATCTTCAGTCAGGACTATAATCAAAAGGACTTCAGCGATCCCATGACCGTGCTCTACGGGCATAACCTGCGCAACGGACGCATGTTTGCCCAGCTCAACGACTTTTCGGATGCCGAGGTCTTTGAGGCGCACCGCTATATCTATATCTATCTTCCGGACCGGATGCTCGTTTATGAGATCTTCGCGGCCTATCCGCATTCGAACGAGCACCTGCTGCTGTGTCACGACTTTGCGGATGCGGACGATTTCACGGCGTATTTTGACGGCGTGCAGGCGCAAAAGAGCCTGCAGGCCAACTTCCGCACCGACGCCTGGCCCGAACCGGGCGACCGGGTGCTGACGCTCTCGACGTGCTTCCGGGGCGATAACCACCAACGCTACCTCGTGCAGGGCAAGCTCGTGGCGGAGGCCCACGCCAAATAACTGCATACGAAAAGGAAAACCCGGCAGAGCAAATGCTCTGCCGGGTTTTGCATCCGGAAGATCAGCCGTGCAGGCCGTTTTCCTGACGCTCCATGTTTTCAATGGCAATGTCATGAATCTGCTATATGATAGCGACTCTGACTCGATAAATCAAATGAAGTCTGGGTTACTGGGACGCGGGCCGTGGAAAGTACACTTTCCGGAAAAACCATCGTTGGCAGCGGCCATGGCATTAAGGCTATGATACGCTGCAGCTTCATAATCCTTGTCTTTATGAGCATAGTTTTTATCTTGTTGACAGTCTTTTCTTTGACAATGGAATCATCGCTCTGGATTCCTTTCCTTTTCTTTTTTAACAGATGTTTCTTTTCGACCGAAGCGTTTGGGCAGATTCACAGGATTTCTGGAGCAGAAATCCTGCTGTGCCTCCGCATCTGGGCACAGTAAGGGAGTGCTGCTTCTTGGGGAAAAATATCGGCACAAAAACCACCGCATCCCCGTTGATTTGCTCCGCGAAATGTGTTACGCTCTCAGTGCTGGAAGCCCGGCACTGGCCGGGAAATTTTCGTTTATGGGAAGACAGGTATGGACTATTATCTTCTTGCGGATATGACGGTGCAGATCGGCTACGAGCTCGCGGTCGCCGGGGCGGAGACGTACCGGGTCGAGGAGACCATGCGCCGTGTGATCGAGGCATATGGCACGGAGGGACAGGCGTTTGCCATCCCGAACTGTGTTGCGGTGAGCTTCGTGACGCCGAATACGAAGCCGCTGACCATCATGAAGCGCGTGGGCTACCATGGCAACGACCTCGAGCGCATTGAAAAGCTCAACGCGCTCAGCCGGCGCATCTGCGCCGAAGTCCCGGAGCCGCAGGAGGCGCAGCGCTGGCTCAAAGAGACGACAGCCGCCGTCCGCAGCTACGCCGTGTGGATATATTACCTCGGCAATTTCATGGCGGCGGCGGGCTTTTGCTGCGTATTTGGCGGCACGGTGCGCGACTGGCTCTGGGCAGGGCTGAGCGGCCTGATCATCGGCTTTGTGACGCGCTGCATGGACCGGCTGGAGGTCAACCCGTTTTTCAGCACCATTGCGGCGTCCTTTCTCATGGCGCTGCCGGCGTATGTCGCTGCCGGCCTCGGCTGGCTCGACTGCGTGGCGGTCGTCATCATCGGCGCGCTGATGCTGCTGGTGCCCGGACTGCTCATCACAAATTCGATGCGCGACATCATCTACGGCGACACGAGCTCCGGCGTCAGCCGCATCGTGCAGGTGCTGCTCTCGGCGTTCGCCATCGCGCTTGGCACGGCGGCGGCGTGGCACGTCACGACGCCGATCTACGGCCATGCGGAGGCGGCCGCAGCGCTGACCTATCCGCTCTGGGCGCAGGGTCTCGCGACGTTTGTCGCCTGCCTTGGATTTGTGATCCTGTTTAATGTCCACGACTGGGGCAGCGTTTTGTGCGCGCTCGGCAGCGCGCTGACATGGATCGTGTACCTGCTGTGCAGCAGGGCCGGGTTCAGTATCTACAGCGCCAACTTCTTTTCCGAGGTCGTGGCCGCCGTGTATTCCGAGGGCATGGGGCGCTGGCGCAAGTGCCCGGTCACGTCCTATCTGGTCATCTCCAGCATTCCGCTGCTGCCTGGCGCCGGTATTTATTATACGATGAGCATCGGCCTTTCGGGCTCCGTGCAGGCGGCGCTGCAAAAGGGACTGGAGACGGCCGGGATCGCGGGCAGTCTGGCAGTTGGCATCCTGCTGGTGTCGACGGTGTTTCGTGCAGTAAATGCACGCAGGCGCCGCGCATCTGCACCCGGACGCGAATAAACAGGGGGGCGAACCATGGAAAAATCGACTGTACTATTGTTTGATATTGATAATACACTGCTGGACTTCAGCGCCGGTGCGATGCAGGCAATGGAGGAGATCTTCCGCGCGGCAGGACTGCCGTATGCGCCGGAGATGTTCGCCGTGTTTCAGGTGGAGAACGACAAGCTCTGGGCGCGGATCGAGCGCGGCGAGCTGACGATCGCCGGGCTGCGGGACGTGCGCTGGCAGACGATCCTGGCGCGGCTCGGGCTGGAGGCTGACGGCGCGGCGATGGAGGATGCGTTCCGCGACCGTCTGCATGAGAGCGCGGTCCCGGTCGCGGGCGCGCCGGAGGTGCTGGCGCGGCTGCATGGGAAATACCGCCTGTGCGCTGCAAGCAACGGGCCGTATGCGCAGCAGGTGAACCGTCTGCGCCGGGCCGGGATGCTCGATGCGTTTGAGCGGCTGTTCATCTCCGGGCAGATGGGCGCAGAGAAGCCGAGCCGGGTATTCTTTGACCGGTGTCTTGCGCAGCTGCCCGGTGTTCGGTCGGAACAGTGCCTGATGATCGGTGATTCGCTCACGGCGGACATTGCGGGCGGCAGGGCAGCGGGGATGCGCACCTGCTGGTTCGACCCCGCCGACCGCGGTGCGGCCATGCCGCCGCAGGCGGACTGGCGCATCACGCGGCTGGAGGAATTGTTCGATATTCTCTAAGAAAGCGCAAAAAGCAGACCGCCCTCGCTTTGCTGAGCGAGGGCGGCTTTCCTATATGCATACAAAAACGCGGGTGCAGATCACTCTGCACCCGCGCGGGTTTTGTGCGGTTTTCGGGGTCAGCCGAAGATCAGATCTTCATGCAGACGTCCCATGCACGCCAGATGACGGTGCGCAGGTTGCCGATGGCAACGCAGTCACCGACGCGGTGCACGTGACGGCCCTTGTCGCCAACCGGAGCCGGCACGAAGCCGATGCCGTTGATGACGTTGTCGCAAGCGACCTCGAAGGTCTTGCCGTCCTGACCCTTGACGGTAACGCCGCCGTCGTGGATCTCGGTGATGGTGGAGTGCAGGTAGGTCGGGACCTTGTGGTACTCCATCGCGTCACGCAGGAAGGAGGTGTTGGCAAGGCAGGTAGCCTGAGCAGCAACCAGGTCGCCGGCGTACTCGACAATGATCGGGTGCTTGCCCTGGAGGATCAGGTCGTAAGCCGCCTCGCAGGAGGACTGGCCGCCGCCGAAGAACAGGACCTTGTCGCCGACTTCCTTCTTCTCCTTGAGCAGTTCGGTGAAGCTCATGGTCTTCTCGAAGCCCGGGATCATGGGCATGGTTCTCGGCACGGAGCCGGTGGCCACGATGATCTCGTCGAAGCCGCGCATGGTGCCAAGGTCGGTGACCTCGGTGTTGAAGCGGATGTCGATGCCCTGCTTCGCGACTTCCTTCTTGTACCACTCAATGAGTTCCTTGTCGTTCTCTTTGAAGCTCATCGCGGAAGCGGTGAGGAACAGGCCGCCGAGCTCGTTGGTCTTCTCGAAGAGGACCGGCTTGTGGCCGCGCTTTTTGAGGACAAGCGCGCACTCCATGCCGCCGATGCCGCCGCCGATGATGGCGACCTTCTTCGGGCTCTTGGTCGGAACGATCTTATACTTGTTGTGCTGCATGGTCGTCGGGTTCAGCGCGCAGCGGCCCAGGTGCAGGGAATCCTGCGTGCTCTGGATGTTCGCCGTGCCCTTGAACTTCGCAAAGTTGAAGCAGCCGTTGTGGCAGCGGATGCAGGGCTTGATCTCGTCCTGACGGCCCTCGAGGATCTTGTGGATCCACTCGGGGTCAACGAGGTTCTGACGCGCGATGGCAACTGCATCGAGACGGCCGGCAGCGATCTCTTCCGCGGCCTTGACCGGATCCATACGGCCGGCGCAGGCGACGGGCTTGTCGGTGAACTTCTTGATGTGCTCGACGTACTCGAGGTTGCAGTTGTCGGGCATGTACTGAGGCGGATGTGCCCAGTACCATGCGTCGTAAGTACCGTTGTCGCAGTTGAACATGTCGTAGCCGGCATCGCCCAGGTACTTGATGGCCTTCTCGGACTCGGGCATGTCACGGCCGAACTCTTCAAAGTCGGTCTCATACGGCATAGCGCCCTTGCCCCAAGCCTTGGTCTTGGAGACGACGGAGTAACGCAGGGACACCGGGAAGTCGGCGCCGGCCTGACGCTTGATGGACTGCACGATCTCGACCGGGAAACGGAAACGGTTCTCGAAAGAGCCGCCGTACTCGTCGGTACGATGGTTCCAGTTGGCGATGGTGAACTGGTCAAGCAGATAGCCTTCGTGGACGGCGTGGATCTCAACGCCGTCGACACCGGCCTCACGCAGCAGCTTCGCGGTCTTGCCGAACGCATCGACCATCTCGTGGATCTCTTCGACGGTCATCGGACGGGAGAGCATGTCCTCCTGCCAACGGTTCGGGGTAGCGGAAGCGGAAGCGCAGCAGTAGCTGACGTCGATGACGGGCTTGGCAAGGGCGCCGAGCACCTTGTTGTTGTTCAGAGTGACCATCCAGGGGGCAACAGCCATGGAGCGGCCGAAACCAGCGGCGAGCTGAATGAACAGCTTGGAGCCGGTCTTGTGGTACTCGACCATGTAGTCGGCGAGTTCCTTAAACATCTTCTTGTTCTGCCAGAGCCATCTGCGGCCCATGGTGTCGCGGACACACTGCATGCCCGGGAGAACCAGACCGACGCCGTCCTGTGCACGGTTGAGCAGGAAGTTCGCAGCTTCCTTATCAAAGTGGCAGGGCTCCAGCCAACCAAACAGAGAGGTGCCGCCCATGGAGCACTGGACAATGCGGTTTTTGATCTCGACATTGCCAATCTTCCACGGAGTAAATAGCGCGCTATACTTTTCGTCCATGAAATACATCCTTCCTTTTTCTTTTATTACGAAGATGATCCTGCTGTTGCTCTCGGCAGATCATCGAACGTTTTCGTAAGTATGACACCGCAGTGCAGTGAACACGATGCATACATACTGTGCATAGCATAACATACTTTTTGACAAAAAGCAATGAAATAAAATCGACCGGCTCGTATATTTTGCTCACAAAAAGCGTAAAAGAGTGACACAAGTGGCAGAAAGCGTCTGGAAATTCCAAAAAGAAGCAGCGCGGTAGAAAGCCAACGTTTAGTCAAATAATGGTATATTTTTGGCAGCGTGTCAATTTTCAGACACATTGACTTCCGGGTGTTCAGCGAAAAAACTACTTGAAATCCAGCGGCGACTGTGCTATGTTAATGCTATTCTTTCTTAGACCTACAAAAAAGATATGTATTAGGAGGCTTTGCTATGAGCAAGCAACTGAACCGGGAGGAAGCCTGGGCACTGTTGACGGAGTATAACCAGGATCCGTTCCATCTGCATCATGCCCGCACGGTCGAGGGCGTCATGCGCTATTTCGCGCAGGAGCTCGGCTACGGCGACGAGGTGGATTTCTGGGGCATTGTCGGCCTGCTGCATGATCTGGACTTTGAGCGCTATCCCGATCAGCACTGCATCCAGTCGCAGGAGATCATGCGCGAGCGCGACCTCGACGAGCGGCTGATCCATGCCACGGCCAGCCACGGCTACGGCATCACGGTGGACATCCAGCCGGAGCACGAGATGGAAAAGGTGCTCTTTGCGACCGATGAGCTGACCGGCCTGATCGGCGCGGCGGCGCTGATGCGTCCGTCCAAGAGCGTGCAGGATATGGAGCTCAAGTCGCTCAAGAAGAAATATAAGAGCAGCGGCTTTGCGGCGGGCTGCTCGCGCGAGGTGATCCAGCGCGGCGCGGATATGCTCGGCTGGAGTCTGGACGAGCTACTGACGCGCACGCTCGACGCCATGCGCGTGGTCGAGCCGCTCGTGGCCGAACAGGAAGCCAAAGAAGCCAAATAAGAAAAGGCCGGGGATGCGCCCCGGCTTTTTTTACATCTGCAACATTCGGCTTGAATTCCTTGTGATTTGGTAGTATATTATCCTTAGCATCTGCACACACACCTGTGCAGCAAGGAGGCAACAGATTATGGTCATCTCAACCAAGGGGCGCTACGCGCTGCGCCTGATGATCGACCTGGCGCAGCATTGCGACGAGGGCTTCATCTCGCTCAAGACCGTGTCGCAGCGGCAGGATGTGTCCCTGAAATATATGGAGGCGATCGCAGCGGCGCTCAACCGCGCGAACCTCGTCAACAGCCAGCGCGGCAAGGAGGGCGGCTACCGCCTGAGCCGGCCGGCGAGCGAGATCACGGTCGCGGAGGTGCTGCACAGCACCGAGGGCAGCATGGCCGCCGTGTCGTGTCTTGACGCCGGGGAGAACGGCTGTGAGCGCGCGGCCCAGTGCCTGACGCTGCCGATGTGGAAAAAGCTCGACGCCGTTATGGATAACTACCTGTCCGGCGTGTCCGTGCAGGACCTGCTCGACGGCAAGGCATAAGGGCGCAGAACCGGGGAAAGAACGTGTGTTTTCTTTCCCCGGTTTTCTTTTTCAAATTCCTATTGACAGTGTGGGAAATACATGGTATCATTTACCCACAAAGCAAATAGGAATTAAAGGAGGACAGTCTCATGCGCGTCTACGCAGACAATGCGGCAACCACAAAACTATCCCCCGCCGCAAAGGAAGCCATGCTTCCGTATTTTGACGAGATCTACGGCAATCCCAGCACGCTCTACACCCTCGGGCAGGAGGCGGCCGAGCATCTGCTCGCCTGCCGCACTGAGATCGCGCAGCTGATTGGCGCTGCCGATCCGCGCGAGATCGTGTTCACCTCCGGCGGCAGCGAGGCTGACAATCAGGCCATCATCTCCGCCGCCAGAAACGGCGCTCGCAAAGGGAAAAAACATCTGATATCCACGAAATTCGAGCACCATGCGGTGCTGCACACGCTCGACAAGCTCCGTAAGGAGGGCTTTGACGTGACGCTGCTGGATGTGCACGAAAACGGCGTCGTCCGCGTCGAGGACGTGGCCGCGGCCATCCGGGACGACACGGCGCTCGTGTCCATCATGTTCGCCAACAACGAGATCGGCACCATCCAGCCCATTGAGGCCATCGGCGCGCTCTGCCGCGAGCGGGGCATCCCGTTTCACACGGACGCGGTGCAGGCCGTCGGCCACGTCCCCGTGAACGTGCAGGAGATGCACATCGACCTGCTCTCGTGCTCGGCGCACAAGTTCCACGGACCGCGCGGCGTCGGCTTTTTGTACGCCAGGCGCGGCATCCCGCTCACGAACATCATCGAGGGCGGCGCGCAGGAGCGCGGCAAGCGCGGCGGCACGGAGAACACTCCGGCTATTGCCGGCATGGCCGCAGCGCTGCGCGAGGCGGTCGACCACATGGCCGAGAACACGGAGAAAGTCACGCGCCTGCGCGAGACGCTCATCGCCGGCCTCTCGACCATCGAGCACGCCCGGCTCAACGGCGACCGCGCGCAGCGCGTGCCCGGTACGGTGAACTTCTGCTTCGAGGGCATCGAGGGCGAGTCGCTGCTGCTCCTGCTCGACCGCAAGGGCATCGCCGCTTCATCCGGCAGCGCCTGCACGTCCGGCTCGCTCGACCCCAGCCATGTGCTGCTGGCCATCGGCCTGCCGCACGAGGTGGCGCACGGGTCGCTGCGTCTGTCCGTGGGCGAATATAACACGGACGAGGAAATGGCGTACATCGTGGACAATGTCCGGCAGGTGGTCGCCTACCTGCGCAGCATCTCCCCGGTGTGGGACGAACTGGAGACCGGCGCGCGCCCGCACCTGATTTGACACAATATAGATATAAAGGAGGCTTTCCTATGGCACTGTACAGCGAAAAGGTCATGGACCATTTTGAAAACCCCCGCAACGTTGGCAAGATGCCCGACGCTGACGGCATCGGTGAAGTCGGCAACGCCAAGTGCGGCGACATCATGCGGATGTATATCAAGGTAAACGACGGCATCATCTCGGACGTGAAGTTCAACACGTTCGGCTGCGGCAGCGCGATCGCGTCCTCGTCGATGGCGACCGAGATGATCAAAGGCAAGCCCATCTCGGAGGCACTGGCACTGTCCAACAAGGCGGTCGTGGAGGCGCTCGACGGCCTGCCGGCCCAGAAGATCCACTGCTCCGTGCTCGCGGAGGAAGCGGTCAAGGCGGCCGTGAAGGACTACTACGACAAAAACGGCATCGCCTACGACGCCGCGCTCTTTGCAGAGCATGACTGCGCCGCCTGTCACGGCGGCTGATACCACCCTGCTGCTTCTCCTCTTCCCCCTTCTATGTTTTGCGGAAAGCACCCGTCCATTCGGCCGGGTGCTTTCTGTATGTCCGCAAAAAACACCCCCGCAGGTTTCCCGGGAATCCTGCGGGGGCGTGGTGCGTCAGTAATAGATGCTGTTTCGCTTGGGCCTTGGTCGGAAGTGGATGCCCGACACCATGCCGAGCGCGGCAAACGTTGTGAACAGGGAAGAGCCGCCGTAGCTGAAAAACGGCAGCGTGATGCCGATGACGGGCGTGATGCCGATGCACATGCCGATGTTCTCAAACGTCTGGAACGTCAAAAACGCGGCCACGCCGAAGCACACGAGCGAGCCCATGTTGCTGCCCGAGCGGATGCCGACCATGACGCAGCGGATGATGATGATCAGCAGCAGCACGATGACGAGGATGCAGGCAATCATGCCGAGCTCCTCGCCGATGACGGCATAGATAAAGTCTGTGTGCTTGCCGGCGAGGGCGTTGGACTGGCTCTGCGTGCCGTGGCCGAGGCCCGCGCCGGTCCACTGGCCGGAAGCGAGCGCGATCTTGCTCTGGTGCGGCTGCCAGTTGATGCCGGTGTTCGTCGGGTCGATGCTGGAGTCATACGGCGCGAGGATGCGGTTTTTCTGATAGTCGTGCAGCACGAATTTCCACAGCAGCGGGATCATCGCGGCGATGGCCGCAAAGCCGATCGCAAACCAGTGCAGCGCAAAGCCCGCGGCAAAGAGCATCACGAGGAAGATGGAGAAAAAGATCAGCGCCGAGCCGAGGTCAGACGACACGACGAGGATCAGCCCGAACAGCAGCACGAAATGGCCCGCCAACTGCGCGACCGACCACACGGAGTTGAGGTCGTGGTATTCTTTCAAGTAGCTGATCTGCTTTGCCAGAATGATGATGAACGCGAGCTTGACGACCTCCGTCGGCTGGATGCCGATGCCGAAAAAGCGCAGCCAGCCGGTGTTGCCGGTGTTGTCGCTCACGCCGAAGGGGATCAGCAGCAGTAGAAAGACCACGTTGAACGCGCACAGGATCTGCCACTTGTCGGCCAGCACATCCACGTCCAGCACGGTCATGACCACGAACGCGAAAACGCCGAGGATGAGCGACGCGCTCTGCACGATGACATACTTGGCCGAGTGGTACGACGCCGTGGCGCTCGAGATGACGACGATGCCGAAAATGGCGCAGATGAGGCCCATCACGAGCAGGAAAATATCCGCCCGGTGAAAAAACTCCTTTGCGTAGGACATGGCTTTTTTCATAATGGCCTCCTTTCCGCCGCGGCGGCGTTTTGAAATCGGCGCTTATTATATCACACAAAACGACTTTACGCAACGGCCGAAACCGTGCTATAATACTTCTTCAGAATCGGAGGGATATCATGCAGGAATATCTGACCCACAGCGAAGCGGAGACCGAACAGGCCGGCGCGGACTTTGCGCGCGCCCTGCCGGACGGCAAGGTCGTGGCCATGTACGGCGAGCTCGGCAGCGGAAAGACCGCCTTTGTGCGCGGCATGGCCCGCGGCATGGGGCTGACGTGCCGCGTCTCGAGCCCGACGTTCACGATCGTGAACGAATATGAAGGGCCCCGCGAGCTGATCCATTTTGATATGTACCGTCTCGGCAGTGCCGACGAGCTGTTCGACATTGGCTGGGAGGATTATGTCAACCGCGGTTCCGTCTGCGCCGTCGAGTGGAGCGAGAACGTGGAGGACGCTTTTTACGGCGACGAGGTCGTGGTCCGGTTTGAAAAACTCGGCCCGACGACCCGGCGCATCACGATCACGGAAGGGAGCGGGACATCATGCTGATCCTCGCACTGGAGTCCTCGGCCAAGGCGGCGTCGGTCGCCCTGTGCCGCGATGGAGTGCTCATTGCCCAGAGCCAGCAGTGCAGCGGCCTGACGCACAGCTGCACGCTGCTGCCGATGGCGGAGCAGATGCTGAAAAATACCGATACCAGGCTTGCGGACGTCGACGCCATCGCCGTCGCGCGCGGGCCGGGCTCGTTCACCGGCGTGCGCATCGGCGTGTCCACGGCCAAGGGGCTCGCCTGGGGCGCGCAGAAGCCCGCCATCGGCGTGTCCACGCTTGAGGCCATGGCGTATCACGGTCTCGCGGCGGGGGAGGGCGCGCTCGTGTGCGCGGCCATGGATGCCCGCCGCAGCCAGATCTACAATGCCCTGTTCGAGATCCGGGGCGGAAAACCGGTGCGTCTTTGTGAAGACCGTGCGATTTCGCTCGCGGAGCTGGGCGAAGAACTGGGAAAAATGCAGAAATCCGCTTTTCTGGTTGGCGACGGCGCACAGTTGTGTTATAATACATGTTTGGACATGGGCATCCCTGCGGTGCTGGCGCCGGGCAATCTGGTCAGCCAGAGCGCGTGGGGCGTGGCCATGGCCGCCTTCGGGCAGACGCCGGCCCCGGCGGAGGAACTGCTCCCGGTCTATCTGCGCCTGTCGCAGGCCGAGCGGGAACGCCAGGCACGGCTGGCTGCTCAGGCGGCGCAAGAATGAAAAATTGAATCAACAAAGGAGACGACGAGATGAGTAAAGTTCACGTTTTTGACCACCCGCTGATCCAGCACAAGCTCTCGATCCTGCGCGACAAGAACACCAGCGTCAAGGAATTCCGCGAGCTGATTTCCGAGATCGCCATGCTGATGTGCTTTGAGGCCACGCGCGACCTCCCGCTCGAGGAGATCGACGTGGAGACCCCGGTCGCCACGGCGCACTGCAAGCACATCGCCGGCAAGAAGCTGGCCATCGTGCCGATCCTCCGCGCCGGTCTCGGCATGGTCGACGGCATGGTCACCCTGATGCCGAACGTCAAGGTCGGCCACATCGGCCTGTTCCGCGACCCGCAGACGCTTGAGCCCGTGAAGTATTACTTCAAGATGCCGCCCGACATTTCCGAGCGCGACGTCATCATCGTCGATCCGATGCTCGCCACCGGCGGCAGCGCGTCCGCCGCGGTGCAGTTCATGAAGGAAGTCGGCTGCAAGCACATCAAGCTCATGTGCATCATCGGCGCCCCTGAGGGCGTGGCTGTGATGCAGAAGGAGCATCCGGATGTGGACATCTACGTCGCAGCGCTCGACGATCATCTCAACGAGCACGGCTACATCGTCCCCGGTCTGGGCGACGCGGGCGACCGCATCTTCGGCACCAAGTAATTCTCTCCTGTTGATCCGTAAAGCAAACACCCGGTATTGGCTCGCCAATACCGGGTGTTTTTTCGCTTTGTTACTGCAGGTTCAGGTGCTTGCGCAGCATGCCGTGCGTGAGGAAGAAATAGCCCACGCAAAACGCCAGCGCGCCCACACACGCGCAGCCGAGCACGGTCCAGAGCGCCTGCAACACGGTCATCGTGTTGACGGCCGCGCTGGCCGACCCGTAGAACGCGCCGAAGATCAGCGCCAGTACGAGGCGCGTGCCGATCCAGAGCACAAAGAAGAACACGACGGACATGAGCCCCTTGTTTTTCTTGAAACTCTGACCGATCGCCATGGCGGCGTAGGTCATCAGGCACAGGGCAAGGCCGCACAAAACCACCAGCACGACCACGCCGACGGTGAGCCAGCCGGCCTGCGCCTGCGTGATCGTCGGCATGCTGTACGGTGCGCCGAAGGTAAAGGCAAACCGAAACCGGACGATATCCTCGTAGCCGCCGATCGTGCCGGACAGCAGCAGGCCGAGCGCGTCGACCGCGAACGTGCCGAGAAACCACACGATCGAGACGATCAGCTTCGAGAAGATCAGCTCCGTCGTCGAGACCGGCAGCGTGAACATCAGGTAGCCCTCGTCCGTCATCAGGTTGCGGTAAAACCGCAGGATCATGAGCACGACCGTCGTCACGACGGCGGCGATGAGTGAGAGTGAAAACACGAACGACACGAGCGCGCCGATGGCGCGGATCAGAAAGCCGTTCTGGTTTTCACACAGGCGGGTGATCAGGTTCGTGAACAGGCCGAGCACCGGCACGGCCGCATACAGCGGCAGCATGATGCGCGCTGTCGCGCGAAAATCCTGCTTTAAGAGTTTTCCTAGCATCTGAATACCTCCCGAAACACAGCGTCCACCGATTTGCCCTCCCTGGCGCGCAGCTCGTCGGCCGACGACTGCAGCAGCAGATGGCCGCGGTTGAGAAACGCCACGTCGTCGAGGATGTTCTCCACGTCCGCGATCAGGTGCGTGGAGATGACGACGGCGGCCTCGGGGTTGTAGTTGCTGATAATGGTGTTGAGAATGAAATCGCGCGTCGCAGGGTCGACGCCGCCGATCGGCTCGTCGAGCAGGTAGAGCTTCGCCTTACGGCTCATGACGAGGATGAGCTGCACCTTTTCGCGCGTGCCCTTCGACATCTGCTTGATCTGCTGCTTGGGCTGGATGCCGAGCCGCTGCATCATCTGCACGGCCGCGCCGCGGTCAAAATCATCGTAAAAATCGCCGAAGAACGCCAGCAGCTGCAGCGCCGTCATCCAGTCGGCAAAATAGGTGCGCTCCGGCAGATAGGACACGATCTTCTTCGTTTCCCTGCACGGCGACTTGCCGTCGATGAGAATTTCCCCGGCGTCCGGCGTGAGCAGGCCGTTGGCCAGCTTGATGAGCGTGCTCTTGCCGCTGCCGTTCGGGCCGAGCAGGCCGACGATGTGTCCCGGCTCGACCGAGAGGTCCACGCGGTCGAGCGCCGGCTCCGCGCCGTAGCTCTTGCACAGACCCTTGCATTCGAGAATTGCCATGTTACATTTCCTCCTTTGCCTGCCGCAGATTCTGCTGCAGCAGCTCGAGCGCCTGCGCCCGGTCATAGCCGAGCTGCGCCAGCGCCTGCCAGAATGCGTCGATGCCGGCCTGCGCCAGCCGCCGCTTTTCCCGGTCGATGCGCGCCAGATCCTCTGTCACGGTGCGGCCGGCCGTGCGCTGCGTCCGGATCAGCTCCAGACGCTCGAGCTCGGCGAGCGCGCGCTGCATCGTGTTCGGATTCACGCCGGCGTCGGACGCGAAGTCGCGCACCGACGGCAGCTTGCTCCCGGGCGGAAACTGCCCGAGAATGATCGCGCGGGCGATCTGGTCCACGAGCTGCGTGTAGACAGGCGCGTCGTTGCGGATGTTCCAGTTCATGATGCCGCCTCCTGTCGAAATTGTGTATCGCTGTATTAAGTGATTAAGACAATAGCACAATGTGTGCGGGATGTCAAGCCCAATTTTGCAAAAAAACAAAAACCGCCCGCAGCGATCGCTGCGGGCGCAAAGATTGCAGATTCAGATTTTGATTTCTTCCTTGACCGTGTCTTCCGCGAACGGAAGCGCAGCGGCCCTTCGCTGTGCGAGCAGGCCGGGGAGGATGGACACCAGACTGCCGCAGAGGATGCACGCGATACCGGCGAGCATATTGCCCGGGATTGCCTCGTGCAGCACCAGAAACGCCAGCAGCGGCGCGAGCGCGGGCTTGAAGAAGAACACGAGCGACGTTGTCTGCGCACTCGTGACCTCCATCGACAGGAAGTAGCAGGTGAAGCCGATGCCGGTCACGCCGATGTAGATGAAGAGCACGATCGGGAGGTTGGTCAGCGTGTAGCCGGTGAAGAAGGGGATGCTCGCAAACGTGTCCAGACCGGCGGCCGTCAGGCCGGCAGAGAGGGCCGGAATGTGTGTCAAACCTGCGATCGCGATCATCTCGGCCGCGCCGAACAGAAAGCTGAAGCACGTCACGACGATGCCGCCGAAGCGCGCGCACTGGCGCTTGCCGCACACGCCGTAGAGCGCGAACAGCAGCGTCGCCAGCAGGACGTACACCACACCGAGCGCATCGAGCCGCAGGTGCCACGGCTGGATGATGAGCACGATGCCTGCCACGTCCAGCACGAGGCCCGCAATCTGGTTTTTCGAGATCGTCTCGTGCAGGAGCAGGAAGGCGAACAGCGTCACGAACACGGGGTTGCTGGAAAACAGCACGCCGACGACCGAAGCCTGGATGCGCGTGACGGATAGCTGATACAGCGACATACTTACCGCGATGCCCATCAGGCCCAGCAGGGCAAACGAGCCGAGCGCTTTGCCGTCAAGCTTCCGGCCGCGCTTTTTCAGTTCGCGCACGGCGAAAGGAATGAGCACCAGCCCGCCGACGAGAAACCGGCTGAAATTGAGCTGGATAGGGTTGAACTGTCCGGAGATCAGCTTCAGCGCGACCTCCATGCTGGAAAACAGCAGCGTCGTGACCGCAATGTACAGATAGCCTCGTTTCATATCTGCGCCTTCTTTGTTTCGTACTTGCACAAGCGGTTTCCGTTGTAACACTGTTTTGGACGCTTGTCAAGAAACGTCAAATTTCCAACAAGCAAAACCGGCGCCCGGTGTCAGCCGGGCGCCGGGGCATATGCAGTTCGCTCAGCGCGGCAGGCGGCCGGCGTTGCGCTCCCAGAACACGCCGTCGGCGTAGCCCTGGATGGCGGGGTTTGTCTCCGCCAGCTCCAGCCGCTTTTCGGCCCAGGCGCAGTACTGCTCGCTGCGCTCGATGGCGACGAAGCGGCGGCCGAGCTTCTTCGCCGTCACGGCCGTAGAGCCGGAGCCGGCGAAGGGGTCGAGCACGATGCCGCCGGGGTCGGAGCTTGCGAGGATGAGCTTGGCCAGCAGCTTTTCGGGCTTTTGCGTCGGGTGGGCGGTGTTTTCCGGCATGGACCAGTAGGGCACGGAGATATCGTCCCAGAAGTTTGACGGGCACGTGTTGCGGAATTTGCCGTCCGGTGTCTCCTCCCAGTCCTTCGGCCGGCCGTCGGCGCGGTAGGGCGCGCGCACGCGGCGGCGCACCTTCACGGCGTCGACATGGAACGTGTAATCGTCCGTGCGGGTGGCGAACCAGATGTCCTCCATGCCGTTTTTCCAGTTGCGCTGCGCGCCGCGGCCCTTTTCCCGCTGCCAGGTGATGCGGTTCTGCAGCCGGAAATAGTCCTTGAGCGTCATGCCGATGACCGGGCTCGAGCGCCAGTCGCAGCAGACGTAGACCGAGGCGTCCGGCTTGAGCAGCGGCAGCAGCAGCTCGATCCATGCGCGCGTAAAGGCGGCGTAGTTTGCGTCCGTCGTGCGCCGGAAGCCGCCGCCGGAAAAGTCCTTGGTTAGGTTGTACGGCGGGTCGACGATCAGGAGGTCTGCAAAGCCGCGCGGCAGGTGCGGCGCGACCTGAAACGTGTCGCCGCAGATGGTGCGGCCGCACACGGCGTCGAGCGGCACGTCCTCCGTCACGCGCAGGCAGCGCGCGAGATACTCCGGCGCGTCCTCCGGCAGAAAGTCTATGGTCTTGTTGCGTTCGGCTTTCATGGTGTCACCTCGCAAGGGAAAAGCGGCTGTTTTGCGGGCGCATCAGGTCTCTCCCATGGCGTAGACCATGTCCCAGAAGCGCAGGTCAAACAGGCAGCACGTTTGGAAGATCTCGCACAGATGCTGTGTTGTCTGCTCGTCGATGTCCGCGCCGAGCGCGTCGATCCGGTCGATGAGCGCCTGATTCGTCTGGCGGTACTCCTCCGAAACGTAGCCCGCGAACCACGCGCCGTAGTGTTCGTTTTGAAGCGCGTCCGGATAGCGCGCCGCCATCTCCTGCGCGATGTAGGCATAGCTCCATGAGCAGTTTAAGAGCGTCACGAGTCCGGTCAGCACGTCCCCGGCCTGCGCCTCGCAGAGCATATAGTGGCTGTAGGCGCTGTTGTCGATGTGCGGGCGCGCGCGGCGGATCTCGTCTTCCGTGACGCCGAGGCGCTGCATGTACGGCAGATGCGTGCGGAATGTCTCGCCGATCGTGTTCGCCAACTCTCCGCTCAGAAAGCGGATCTGCTCGAAATCATCGGCCTTCTGGATGATGGCCGCGAAGATCTTCACGTAGTCCTTGAGGTAGAGATAGTCCTGCAGCATATAGTAGCGGAATTTTTCCATCGGCAGCGTGCCGTCGGCCATCTGCATCACGAACGGGTGGGAGAGGTACCGCGGCCAGATGTCCTGCACACACGCATGGAGCCGCTGCGAGAGCTTTGTGCCGTTATGCCCGCTCATTTGTGCGCAATGATGGCGACATAGCCGCCGCTCTGGTAGCCGGGCACGACGTCCTCCACGACCTCGTTGGTGTACATGGGGTTGCGCAGCAGCGTCTGATAAAAGTCAAAATCGTGGAAGCCGAGTGCCTTGAGCGCGTCGATCTTCTCCTCGGTGGAGTGCCACACGCCCGCGCAGCACAGCTCGAGTGGGTACGGCAGCTTGGGCATAACGCCGCTGAGCGACGGGTGGTCGAACGTGCCGGCCTCCTTTGCCAGCAGATACATGAAGCCGAACGCGCTCTCCTTGGGCACGTCCAGGGAAATAAACTTACCGTTCGGCTTGAGCGCCTTTTTGCAGACACCAAATGCGCGCGTCAGATCCTCCATATAGCTGGAGCTGCCGTTGAGGTAGATCACGTCGTAGGCATTTTCCTCCAGCTCGGCGTCCTCAATCGCGCCGAACGCGATCACGTTCACGCCGCGCTTTTGCGCGATCGCGCCCATGTCGTGCGAGGGCTCGATGCCCTCGATGCCGCTGCAGTCGATCATGCTCTCGAACAGGCCGCTGCCGCAGCCGACGGAGAGCACGCGCTTGCCGGCAATGTCGCCGAGTGCGGTCTGAAACAGGCGCAGCTCGCTCTGAAACAGGTTGTCGTTTTCCATAAACCAGGCATCATACTGCGCCGCATAGCCGTCAAATTTCGGTTTCATCATCAAAGGTCCTTTCTAAGTATCATTTCGTTTGCCGTAGCCGGCGGACGCGCCGCGCGGACAAAAATCAACGGTTTTTTCATTATAGCATACAAGTGTTTTGCCTGCAATCCCGCAATGTCGGCATCTAAAAGGGAAGCGCAAAAGAACACCGGCAGGCATCTTCGGATGCCTGCCGGTGGCTGCGAAGGCTCACTTCCATTCACAGTTTCACAACGATGGAAGCGGAATTCTCGTTCCTCTCCGGGAGGGGAATCAGCTGCCAGCCGCTTCATATACCTCTTTTAGGCTTAACTTTTCATCAAGGTCACAGAAACACCATTCGAGAGTTTTTTCTGTGAACCCGCTCAATTCCCAATGTTTGTATATTGCCAGATAATCATATTGCTTTTGGCTGATGAAATGGATGTCTTGAAGGGTCTGGCTCTCTGTATTAAAAATCGCAATGAAGTCACGATCACGCACCCCCATATCATTACGCACATAGCCCAACAGATAGCACGTGCCGGTTTTCTCGTCAAACTCCAGATGTCTTAGTACGGTTCGCACATCTTCAGCAAACAGTGTGCTTACTTTTGTAAAGGTGTTTGTCTCATAAACCCCAAGCTGAGTTCTTAAAGAAGTGATGGGCTTCTCGATATTGTAAAAAAAGCTACCGTCGGGCGAAAAGCAAAATCCTTCATCCTGTGCGCCAATCCTGGTGATCGTGATCCGTTTTAGCAGACAGAGGGAGTCCAGATCATAAAACCCCAGGCGCCCTTCTGTGGACTTCACGGCGATGATATTCTTTCCCGGCATAAAAGCGGCTGTATACGCATAGGGAATATCGCGGAATTTCGCAAGCTCATTTCCTGCTTTATCATATATATAAACCGTTCTGCCGCTGCAGCCCACCTGATAAGACTCGTTTTGATAAAAGCTCCAAAATCTTCTCATGCGAACGCTCCTTTTTCGATGCGCAAATTCTCGATTATTTCATTCATTATAGCATCAAATGGGGAATCCGCAAGAAATGGCATGCGAAAACTGGCACCTCGGTAGAATCTTGCTCTCTGCTGCTTCAAACCTCCTTTCACTTTACAACGGACATTTTTTCAGCAAAAAGCAGGGCGCGAATTTGTAAACATTTTGTGAACAAGCCGCCGTCGCCCGCCGTTCGTCGCTGCAACTCTTTCTGCTTTTACGGTATCGCGGCAGCGATGGGATTGCGACATGCCAACGGCAACATTGGCGTTACCATTAGCAACATTCGACCAGAGTGTTTTTCTTTCTCCCTAACCTTACTACAATTTCAAAAGCGCTTTTTGGCCAGTTCTGCAAAAAACGATTGAAATAAACCGTCTTACCCTCTCTTCACCACTACTACGGCCTGACTTGGGCAGTTGGCAAAGCCAGACACAAAAAATGGACAAGCAATCTCCTCATCTTTATTCAATCTTAATACGTCGCAAATGTCCCTTATCCGCTCTTAAAATCTCCGGCTGTATAATATAACCATCACAGAAATAAGGAGCTGCCTTTATGCCGGAAGAGATCATTCGTCGAAAGCGCCGCCTTTCGTCTTTTCAAATTATCATATTAGGTTTTGCCGCGGTCATTCTGCTCGGAGCACTGCTGCTGATGCTGCCGATCTCCACGACTGGAGGGAATGTAACTCCATTCAATGAAACGCTGTTTACAGCGACCTCTGCCGTCTGCGTGACAGGGCTTGTGGTGCAGGATACAGGCAGCTACTGGTCAACCTTTGGGCAGGCGGTTATTCTGGCGCTGATCCAAATTGGTGGTCTTGGTGTCGTAACCGTAGCAGCGTCGTTTGCACTGTTGTCCGGGCGAAGAATCTCTCTGATGCAGCGCAGCACCATGCAGGATGCAATTTCAGCACCAAAGGTCGGCGGAATCGTCCGCCTGACACGCTTCATCCTGCGAGGGACGTTTCTGATTGAGCTGCTGGGGGCGCTTGCCGTGCTGCCGGTGTTCTGCCGTGACTATGGAGGGCGCGGCGTCTGGATGGCGATATTTCATTCCATATCTGCTTTTTGCAACGCCGGGTTTGATATTCTTGGGACAGAAAGCAACCGCTATCCATCTCTTACCGGCTACGCGGACAGCCCGGTAATCAATATCACGATTATGCTGTTGATCGTGATTGGCGGCATTGGATTTCTGACGTGGGATGATATCTTTGAAAACAAGTGGCGGTTTCATCGCTACCGAATGCAGAGCAAGGTGATTCTCGTCACGACAGGTCTTTTGATTTTTCTGCCTGCTGTGTTTTTCTTCTTTTCAGACTTTTCCGCGCTTCCCTCCGGAAACCGGCTGCTGGCATCCTTTTTTCAGTCCGTCACGCCGAGGACAGCGGGCTTCAACACGGTAAATCTATCCGCGATGTCCGGTGCGTCGCAGGGCGTGATGATCCTTTTGATGCTCATCGGCGGTTCTCCGGGTTCTACAGCAGGCGGCATGAAAACAACGACGCTGGCGGTCTTGATTGCCAATGCCACTGCGACCTTCCGCCAGCGCGATAGTGCCCAATTTTTCGGACGCAGAGTCGATTGCAGCGCTGTCAAAACCGCCGCGACCATTCTGACGATGTATCTGGTGCTGTTCTTTGGCGGTGCGGTCTTTATCAGCGCATACGAGCATCTTCCGCTGTCTGCCTGCCTGTATGAAACGGCATCGGCGGTCGGGACTGTGGGATTGACACTTGGTATTACACCGCAGCTGCGCATTCCATCGCAAATGGTGCTGATCTTGCTCATGTATCTGGGCAGAGTCGGCGGTCTTACCCTCATTTATGCGGCACTTTCCAGCAAAAAAGCGGGGAATGCAAGGCTGCCGCAGGAAAAAATTACAATTGGATAAGGAGCCTTTTCACATGAAAAACATTCTATTGATTGGCACAGGCCGCTTCGGACGGCATATCGCAGTACAGCTTTATCAGCTGGGGCATCAGGTCATGGCAGTCGATACAAACGAGGAGCGAATCAGTGATGTGCTACCATATGTCACCAACGCACAAATTGGCGACAGTACAAACGCGGAGTTTCTTCGCTCTCTTGGCATCGGAAATTTTGACGTCTGCATCGTGACCATCAGCGGTAATTTTCAGAACTCGCTGGAAACCACCTCGCTGCTGAAGGAGCTGGGTGCAAAGCGCGTGGTATCGCGTGCCGAGCGTGATGTGCAGGCAAAGTTTCTGCTTCGCAACGGTGCAGACCATGTAGTCTACCCGGAAAAACAGGTGGCAAAATGGGCAGCGATCCGATACACTGCCGACCATATCTTCGACTACATAGAGTTCGACGAGCAGCACGCCATTTTTGAGGTGGAAGTACCAGAAGGCTGGGTCGGGAAAAGCATTGGCGAACTGAATATCCGCAGCAAGTTTGGAATCAACATTCTTGGCATCAAGCATTCGGGAAAAACCGACGTATCAATTACACCGGATACGGTGCTGTCCGGGGAAATGACGATTTTAGCGTTGGGCGAATACAAAGCGCTGCAAAAGTGTTTCCGAATCTGAACGGACGGTGAGGGTATGTGGAAGATGTCGTTTTGATCGCTGGGACAGCGTTAATGTTCCTGCTCAGCTGGTTTTTGATGAAGCGGCTGGATCGCTTTCTGGATGAAAATCAGAAGCGAATCGAGGAAGCGCCCGAACAACAGCAGCCTGAGCCGTGCGTGCATCTGGTCGGAAATATTTCTCCTGACGAACTTGAGGAAACGCTTTCCCGGTTTCGCAGCAGTCATGCCCATGTAGAAATCGTGATCTATGATTCAGAGCAAATTTTATTTCCAAACAACGAATCCGGTTGGGCGCAGTAGAAACCATCACATTTTGGTGCTATAATATCATTTAAGAGGGGTGGTGAAAATGTGCAGAACAAAGGAAGCAAACTGCCAAAAGAGCATATTCTTGTGTGCCTGTCCTCGTCTCCATCCAATGAACGCATTGTACGAATGGCAGGGAAAATGGCACAGGCATTTAGTGGCAGCCTTACCGCGCTTTACGTGCAGACACCCGAAGACGCTGATATGAATGCGGAAGATACCGTTCGCTTGCAGGTGAATATGCGTCTGGCTCAGCAGCTTGGCGCAGAGATCGTCACAACGCATGGTGAAGATGTGGCAACACAGATCGCGGAATATGTGCGTCTCTCTGATGTGACCAAAATTGTGATTGGGCGAAGTGGCGTACAGCGGCGGCATTTTTGGAGTGAACCGACGCTGACAGAACGGCTCATTACGCTTGCACCAGAGGTGGACATTCATATCATTCCGGATGTGGAAGCCTATAAGAGCTACCGCAGGAAACGGCTGCTTCCCATCCGTCCGGCGTTTCCGACCGCATGGGAACTGCTTCTGACCATCGGGATTCTGGCAGCTGCGACGGTCATCGGATGGGTCTTTCTGCGGCTCGGCTTTGCAAATGCCAATATCATTATGGTTTACCTGCTGGGGGTGCTTCTGACTTCCGCTTTTACCAGCGGATATACCTGCGGTGTGCTGTCCGCTTTTTTGAGTGTCATCCTGTTCAATTATTTTCTAACGGAACCCCGGCTGTCTTTGGCAGCCTATGGCAGCAAATACCCAATAACCTTTGCCGTCATGTTTGCAGCGGCGCTTTTGACCGGTACGCTTGCCGCAAAGCTCAAAGCCCATGCGCAGCTATCCGCGCGGGATGCCTATCGGACAAAACTCCTTTTTGATATGAACAGGCAGCTTCAAAAGGCGGAAACACCGGATGAGGTCTATCAGATGACCGCGACGCAGATACAGAAGCTCATGCAGCGGGACGTTTTGATTTATCCGGCACAAGGCGATGCGCTGCTGGATGGGAATGTTTATCCGGCAGACGGAAGCAGCCCATATTGCATTCCGGATACTGATCAGGAACAGAACGTGATTCAATGGGTCTGGCAAAACCGAAAGCGTGCTGGCGCAACGACGCAAAACTTTCCAAAGGCAAAACGGCTGTATCTTGCCATTCGTACCGGGCAGCGGGTTTTCGGCGTTGTCGGGATTCCGATGGAGAAGCAAACGCAGCCTGACGCATTTACATCCAGCGTGCTGTTTTCCATTCTCGGCGAGTGCGCTCTGGCGCTGGAAAGCCTACGCAACGCCGAAGAAAAGGAAAAAGCCGCCGTCCTTGCAAAGAACGAACAGCTTCGTGCAAACCTTCTGCGTTCAATTTCCCATGACCTTAGGACCCCGCTGACCTCCATTTCCGGCAACGCGGATACGCTGCTGCACAGCTATAACGTGCTGGATGAACAAACGCGGAAACAGATTTTTACGGACATTTATGACGATGCGCAATGGCTGACGGGACTGGTTGAGAACTTGCTTTCCATTACAAAAATTGCGGACGGCAGCGTAAAACTGCACCTTTCTGATCAGGTCGTGGACGATATCGTATCGGAATCGCTCCGACATATTGACCGAAGGTCGGTGGAGCATCACATTACAGTAGATTGCGGAGATGAGCCGCTGCTGGTGCGGGTAGATGCAGGACTCATCATGCAGGTGCTTATCAACTTGGTGAACAATGCAGTCAAATATACTCCGGCTGGCTCGAACATCCGGATCACGGCAATCCCGCGAGACAATATGGCTGAAATATGCGTCAGCGATAACGGTCCCGGTATTCCAGATGAACTGAAGGAACGTGTTTTTGAAATGTTTTTTACCGGGGGCAATCCGATTGGCGACAGCCGCCGAAGTCTTGGGCTTGGGCTTACGCTCTGCCAAGCCATCATTCATGCCCATAATGGCGAAATGACATTGAAAGAAAATTCGCCGCATGGCTGCATCTTTTCCTTTACAGTACCGCTCAGTGAGGTGAACTTAAATGAATAAGCCGCTTGTCCTCGTTGTAGAAGATGATACGCCGGTGCGCAATCTGATCACAACAACGCTGAAAACCCATGAATACAGGTATCTTTCTGCGCAAAACGGCGCAAGCGCCGTGATGGAGGCGCTGTCTCACAACCCGGACATTGTGCTGCTTGATTTGGGACTGCCAGATATGGACGGCGTGGAGATCATCCGAAAAATTCGTTCGTGGTCAAATATGCCGATCATTGTGATCAGCGCCAGAACAGAGGATTCTGATAAAATCGTGGCGCTGGATGCCGGGGCGGACGATTATCTCACCAAGCCCTTTTCCGTGGATGAACTGCTGGCGCGGCTGCGAGTGACGCAGCGGAGACTGTCGCTGATGAAAACAGACGCAGCGCAGGAATCTCCGATTTTTACGAACGGTGCGCTGAAAATCGACTATGCGGCAGGTTGCGCATATCTTGACGGTGCAGAACTGCACTTGACGCCCATCGAATACAAGCTGTTGTGTCTGCTCTCAAAAAATGTGGGCAAGGTTCTGACCCACACCTACATCACACAGCAGATTTGGGGCAGCAGTTGGGAAAACGATATTGCTTCTCTGCGGGTGTTCATGGCGACCCTGCGCAAAAAGCTGGAACGCGGAAAAGACGGGCCGCAATACATACAAACGCACATCGGAATCGGCTATCGGATGCTCCGCGTCGAATAGCAGGGAGGCTTTCAAAAAATCTATGAATCATCATGCTGTTGAAAAACCCTCCGTTACCGCGCAGTATGGTGTCAAGCCTGCTGCCTCTGCTGCAGCGAAAATGGCAGCCAAGCAAGAGGAGTTTGTCGCACCCGATGTTAAGGATGGCTCCATTGTTCTGCACAAAGCATTCGGAGAAGGTGCGGTCACCAAGATTGACAAAGCGCAGAAACACATCCGTGTCACCTTTGGTATTGGCGAAAAGACATTCATCTTCCCGGATGCTTTCAAGCAGGGATTCCTGAAAATGAAGGGAGAGTAATCCATGCCGGAAATATTCAGTAATACAACGCTGACGGTCAATCAGCTTATAGAAAAGATCGACACAGGCGAACTCGGACTGCCGGAATTACAGCGCCCCTTCATCTGGAAAGATTCAAAGGTGCGTGACTTATTCGATTCCATGATGAGAGGCTACCCCATTGGCTACCTTATGCTGTGGGAGTGTCCGTCTCTTGATAAGAAAAAATCCATCGGTGTCGATGCCCACAGCTACGACTCACCCAAGGAAGTCATCATTGACGGTCAGCAGCGTTTGACTTCGCTCTATGCCGTTATGAAGGGCAAGAAGGTTATCAACTCAAAGTTCGATGAGAGATGAGAAGAGTATTGTTATCTCCTATTGCCCGCTGCAAAACAAATTTGAGGTTGGTTACCAAGCCACGAAGAACGCCCCAGAATGGATTTATAATATTAGTGACCTGTTCACTTCCACGAACACCTTTAAGTTCATCGGTGATTTCATCAAGAAACTGGGTGACTATAGATCCACCAAAGGGTCCGAGCTTACAGATGAAGAACAGGGCTTAATTGCGGATCGCATCAACAGTGTGGTCAATCTGAAAAGCCATACGCTTCCTGTGTTCGACATAAAGTCCACCGCAGAGGAAGAGGATGTCTCTGAAATATTCGTCCGTGTAAACTCTGGTGGTGTTTCTCTGAAACAGAACGACTTCATCCTCATCTTGTTGTCCTTGTATTGGGATGATGGACGTCGTGAGATTGAGCAATTCAGCAAGGATTCCACCGCTCCGGCAAAAGGTAAAACGACCTCTTACAATCAGCTGACCACCGTGTCAGCGCAGGATGTCATCCGCGTTGTTATGGCATATGCATTTGACAGAGCCCGTTTGAAGTATGGCTATAAACTGCTCAGAGGTGCCGACTTTGATAAAAAGGGTGCCGTGGATGATAATCTTCGTGTTCAGCGTTTCAATACTCTCAAGGAGAAACTACCGGATGTCCTCGATGTACACAGCTGGCATGAGTTTATCAAAGCCATCATGAACGCAGGATATTTGTCCGGGGATTTGATTCTGTCTGGCAACGCAATATTCTACACCTATGCCTTGTATTTGATTGCGAAGCACCGCTTCAATGCATCGTATAATGAGAATATGCACCTTACCTCGCTGTGGTTCTTCTATGCTTCGCTCATTTCGCTGTACACGGGCTCCTTTGAGTCTACGGTGGAAAACCATCTGAATACCATCAAAAGCCTCAAAACTCTGGATGAGTACAAGGAGTTCATCCTGTCCAGAGTAAACGAGCGTTTGACGAATGACTACTTTGACATCACCCTGGTTGGTTCGGAGGGCTTGGCTGTTTCGGGACGAGGTAATAATGCATGGAATGCCTATGTGGCATCGCTGAACATTATGAACGCAAAAATCCTCTTCTCCAAGAGCAATCTGCTTGTGTCAAAGCTGTTCGAGCCCGGAACAGACGGTAACCGCAAGTCTCTGGAAAAGCATCATCTTTTCCCAAAGGCTTACTTGAAGTCCCAAGGATACTCTGATGCGAAGATTAACCAGATGGCAAACTACGCATTCATTGACTGGAAGGACAACATGGACATCCTGGATGATGCTCCGTCTGTGTATTATCCGATTGTCTGCGCCGGATTGTCTGACGAGCAGATCCGTGTTATGGAAGAGGAGAACGCTCTGCCTCACGGTTGGGAAAATATGGCCTACGAGGACTTCCTGATTGAGCGCAGGAAATTGATGGCGGCAAAAATCAAGGCAGCCTTTGAGATTCTGAAAAAGGCAGCGACTTGAGCGAGACCACATTATAAATTCCCACACCTTTTATCAATAGGGAATGCTGTAAATCAACGATTATCTCTGTAATTCAACGAATACCCCACTAAAACAACGATTGCCCTTGTAATTCAACGATTTACGCTCTTTCAACGATTACGAGGACCACGAAGCCCACGCAAAGGCAAAAACCCGACCATGAAAACAACCTGGCCGGGTTTTCTTTTGGGGCCGCTGGGTGCAAAAGTGCCGCAAACACGCCGTTTTTGCCAAAAAGTAAGAACCGTAACCCCGATACGCTTTGTATCAAAATTACGGTTCTTATTTGGCGGAGAAGGAGGGATTCGAACCCTCGATACCCTTGTGGGGTATACACGATTTCCAATCGTGCGCGCTCGACCAGGCTACGCGACTTCTCCACGTTCTGTTCGGGTTGCTTACATTTTAAGTTGTCAGCTTGCATATTATAATCAAGATTTGTCATAAAGTCAAGTACCATTTTGAAAGAAACGCATTTTTTGTGCGGATTTGTCTCAGCCCAGCAGACAGGCGAGCAGGTTTCGCACGGCTTGGGCGTGGCAGCGGTCCTGCTGCGCCATGGCGCTCAGTGTTTCGCGCAGCGGGGACGGCGCGGTGTTCGCCGCCGCGTCGAGCCGCTCCGCCAGCTTAAGCTCCTGCGTATAGACGCAGCGCAGATCCTGCGCGGCCGTGCCCAGACGCGGACAGGCGGCGGGCGGGACGCAGCGCTCGCCCGTTCGCAGGAAGTACTCCACCTGCAGTTCTTTTTGGTGTGCCCGCTCCTGCGCCGCGATGCCGAGCAGCTGCTGCCGCCCGGTGCGGATGCGCTGCGAGAGCGCTGTGTAAAACGCAGCCCCGGCCGCCTTGGCGCGGATGCACTCGGCGAGCAGATCGGTCAGCGTGTCGGCTTCCGGCGGCGTGGTCACGGGCGCGTCCATGCTGCCCGCTACACGCTGCCAGACGCGCTGAAATGTGCGGTTGTCAAGAAAAACGGAATCCTGCATCGTCCATACCCCCACATCATGCTATGGCCCGGCTTGCAAAAACGTGCAAAGTGTGCCATAATCACGGCAGAGATCAGGCATCGGAGGCGACCATTATGGCTCGATTTTTCATAGCAGGTACGAATTTCCCGAATGGCCGGGCGATCATCCGCGGCCGCGACGCCGACCATATCCGCGTGCTGCGTCTGCGCGCGGGCGACGACATTGTCATCTGCGACGGCGCGGGGCGCGACTATAAGTGCCGCCTGGTACAGACGCTGGAGCACGAGGCCGAGGCCGAGGTCATCGAGGTCGTGCCGTGCAAGGCAGAGCCCACTGTGCGCTCGACGGTGTTTGCCGGCCTGCCGAAGGGGGAGCGCAGCGACTTTCTCGTGCAGAAGTGCACGGAGGCGGGCGCGTCCGAGATCGTGTTTTTCTCCTGCACGCGCTGCGTGGCCAAGGCCGTCAATATGGAAAAGAAGCTCGAGCGCTGGCAGCGCATCGCTGAGGAGGCGGCCAAGCAGTCCGGCCGCGGCATCATCCCGCAGGTGCGCTATGAGGCGGACTTCGTCGCTGTGCTCAACGACGCGCTGCACACCGATCTGCCGCTGTTCATGTACGAGACCGGCGAGCGCGAGACGATCCGCGACGCGATCGAGCACACGGCGTCCCCGATCGCATCGGCGGCCATCATCACGGGGCCGGAGGGCGGCTTTGCCGAGTTCGAGGCCGACATGGCCCGCAAGCTCGGTATGCACATCTGCTCCATGGGCGAGCGCATCCTGCGGTGCGAGACGGCTCCGGTCGTCGCGCTCACGGCGCTGATGTACGGCACCGGCAATTTGTAAACTTTTTTTGAAGTTGGGGCTTGACAAGCCCTGCGTGTGTATGTAATAATACTCGACGCAATCAAATAAATATCCGTCGAAACCTCAAGGATCGGCTCGGCTGAGACTGGAGGCGGAGGAACTCTGGAGAATCCCGCGCCAAGCGGGTGCCGAAGGTGCAAGGCGAAAGCCGAATCTCTCAGGCAAAAGGACAGAGCGAGTGCCCGATGTGTGCGGGCGTTCAAGCGCTGTTTGTTCTCTGGAGCTGCTGGTCAAAACGACCGGCAGCTTTTTGCTTTGCAAAAATTCAATGCAGAGGGAGAAACAACATGGATACCTTACTCAAAACCGTGCAGACCATCAACATGTACCTGTCAGACTATGTGCTGATCATCCTGCTGCTCGGCGCGGGTCTGTATTTCACCATCCGCACGCGGTTCGTGCAGGTGCGCTGCTTCGGCGAGGGCTGGCGGCGCTTCTTCGGCGAGTTCAGTCTCAACGGCGAGAAGCACAAATCCGGCATGAGCTCGTTCCAGGCACTGGCGACGGCCGTCGCGGCGCAGGTCGGCACCGGCAACATCGTCGGCGCCTGCGGCGCGATCCTCATCGGCGGCCCCGGCGCGATCTTCTGGATGTGGATCATCGCGTTTTTCGGCATGGCGACGATCTATGCCGAGGCGGTGCTCGCGCAGGAGACGCGTGTGGTCGAGTCGGACGGCACGGTCCTCGGCGGCCCGGTGTACTACATCAAGCGCGCGTTCCCGAACGGCTTCGGCAAGTTCCTGGCCGGTTTCTTCGCGGTCGCGATCATTCTGGCGCTCGGCTTCATGGGCTCCATGGTGCAGTCCAACTCCATCGGCGAGGCGTGCCAGAACGCGTTCCACATCCCGAGCTGGGTCATGGGCCTGATCGTTTCCGCCATCGCGGCGTTCATCTTCATCGGCGGCGTGCAGCGCATCGCCTCCGTCACGGAGAAGATCGTGCCGGTCATGGCCTGCCTGTATCTGGTCGGCGGCCTGATCGTGCTCTTTGCCCGCATCCGCTACGTGCCGGAGACCTTCGGCATGATCTTCAAGTACGCCTTCGTGCCGCAGTCCATCATCGGCGGCGGCATTGGCTATGCGCTCAAGACGGCCATCAGCCAGGGCGCCAAGCGCGGCCTGTTCTCGAACGAGGCCGGTATGGGCTCCACGCCGCACGCGCATGCGCTGGCCAACGTCAAGAGCCCGCACGAGCAGGGCACGGTCGCAATGATCGGCGTGTTCATCGACACGTTCGTCGTCCTGACCATGACGGCGCTCGTCGTCATCTCCACGCTCTACGCCGGCAACGGCCCGCTGGCCCACGGCGCGGTCGACGGCATCTCCAAGACGAACATGGCGCAGCTCGCGTTCTCGAGCGTGTTCGGTGATACGCTCGGCAATGCGTTCGTGGCTATCTGCCTGCTGTTTTTCGCGTTCTCGACGATCGTCGGCTGGAACCTCTTCGGCCGCATCAATGTCAATTATCTCTTCGGCAAGAAGGCAAACCTTGCCTACTCCATCATCGCTATTATCTTCATCTTCCTCGGTTCCTGCCTGTCCAATGATCTGGTCTGGGAACTGACGGATATGTTCAACCAGCTCATGGTGCTGCCGAACATGATCGCACTCGTCGCGCTGTCCGGCATCGTGGCCGTGGCCGCACGCAAGCGCAGCGACGAGCACGAACTGCGCAAGTAACATCCCAACAGAAAAACCGCCCTGCACCGATCGGTGCAGGGCGGTTTTTGCATGTTCGCTTATTTGCAGCGGCGCAGCACCTCGAGCGTGTAGCGCCAGACGCGCTGCACGGAGGCAATGTGCATCCGCTCGCGGCAGGTGTGGATCTCCGTCAGGTCCGGGCCGAAGGACACGCAGTCGAGCCCCGGCAGCTTCCCGGCAAACAGTCCGCACTCGACGCCGGCGTGGATGGCTTCCACCTTCGGATCGCGGCCGTACTGTTCGCGGAAGACCGCGACCATGCGCTCGCGCAGAGGCGAGTCCTTGCGGTATTCCCACGCGGGGTAGTCGCCCGAGACGGCCACCGTGCCGCCGAGCTGCGCCATCAGGCAGCGCAGGCGCGCGACGAGCATCTCCTTTTGCGTGGACACGCTGCTGCGCACGCAGAACGACGCCTGCACGGTGTCCGCATCCGTCGTCAGGATGCCGAGATTCAGCGACGTCTGCACGAGACCCGGAATGTCCCGGCTCATGGCCTGAATGCCGTTCGGCAGGCAGCAGAGCATGCACACGGCGCGCTGCGTGGACGCCTCGTCCATCGGCGGCTGCTGCGCCTGGGCTGCGTCAACGCGCACGGACACATCCGGGTCGGCGGCCGCGTATTCGTGCCGGAGCGCGGCGTCCATGTCCGCGATCGCCGCCTGCGCGGCGGCTGCATCGTCCACGGCGATGACGGCCCGGCTCTCGCGCGGAATGGCGTTATCCTTCAGGCCGCCGGCGACGGAGACGAGCCGCAGCGGCGTGCGCGCGCCGACGGCGTACAGCACGCGGCCCATGAGGAGGTTTGCGTTGCCGCGACCCTTGTCGATCTCTGCGCCCGAGTGGCCGCCGAGCAGACCGCCGACCGTCACGGTCAGCGCTGTGCCGGAAAACGGCGCGCGCGTGACCGGCAGCGTGCACACGGACACGTTGCCGCCGGCGCAGCTGACGGTGAGCACGCCCTCGTCCTCGGAGTCGAGGTTGAGCATCGTGCGCCCCTTCAGCACGGAGGCGTCCAGTGCGGCCGCGCCGAGCATGCCGGTCTCCTCATCGACGGTGATGACGACCTCGAGCGGGGGATGGGGGATGTCGTCCGCAGCCAGGATCGCCAGCGCCATGGCCACGGCGATGCCGTCGTCCCCGCCGAGCGTTGTGCCGCGTGCGCCGATCGTATCGCCGTCCACGAAGAGGTCGAGCCCCTCGCGGGCCATGTCCTTCGTGCAGTCCGGCGCAGTCTCGCAGACCATGTCCATGTGCCCCTGCAGGATGACCGGGGCGGCGGTCTCGTACCCCGGCGTGCCGGGTGCGAAGATGATGACATTGTTGTGCGCGTCCTGAATGCAGCGCAGCTGATGTTCGGCTGCGAAGCGAACAAGGTAATCGCTGATGGCTTTCGTGTTGCCGGAGCCGTGTGGGATGGCGCACAGCTGCTCAAAACAGGAAAAGACAGCGCGCGGCTCCAGATGATCGAGAATCGGCATGACAAATCTCCTTTGTTGGTGAAATGGACCCGGCGGACACGCTGCTGTGCCCGCCGGGGATGGTTACGATTCGGCCGGGATCTGCACCCGGGACAGGGAGGCGCGGATGTTGCCGGTGAACAGCAGGCTCAGGCGGCGGATCTGCGCCTCGAGATCCTCTTTCATCCCGTTTTCGAGCCATTCGTAGAAAATGTCCGTGATGCCGAAGCGGTAGAGGTCGCACACGAGCTTTTTGTCCGCCTCGCTCACGCGCAGGCCGTGGGCCTGCGCCTCCACATAGCTGTGCATCATTTCCCCGGAAATGCGGTCCACATGCTTTTCCAGCTCCAGACGGTGCGAGGAGGTGTAGATGTGGTACACGGCGCGCTTGTGCTCACGCGCGAAGCGGGAGGCGGTGATCATGCACTCTTCCCAACTGCCGGTCGTCTCAAATTCATCGAGCGCGCGCTCGGTCTCGCGGCGCAGGATGGTATCGAGCAGCTCATACAGGTCGGAGTAATGATAATAAAACGTCCGGCGTGTGATCTGGCATTCTTCCACGAGCTGCGTTACGGTGATCTTGTCAAACGGCTGCTCGGACAGCAGCTTCAGGAACGCATCCTGGATGGCGGCTTCAGTCAAATGTGCCAAGCGGGATCCCACCTTTCTGGTCGTGCGGCGCGGTCATTGCGCGGCCGGTTGTGTGTCCTGTGCGGGGAGATATTCGATGTGCGCATAGCTGTGCCGCCGGGCGACAGTATCGCACATGAATGTATAGACTTTTTGATGCAGGGCCCGGCGGGCGCTGCGCGGCGGCAGGGATGCGTCCGGGTAGACCGGCTCGCCGACAACGACGGTGATGCACGGCGGCAGAAACCGCAGCAGCTTCCGCTGCCGGTAGACGACCACCACGCCGACGGCGGGCACCTGCTCGCGCACCGGATAGGCAAACGCTGTGTCCGGGAACGGGCGGATACCATTATAATATGGCCAGATGTGCGCCTCCGGGTAGATCATGACGGCCTGGCGGCGCTCGAGCCGCCGGTGGATCGCGGCCAGAAACTGCCGCGTGCCGTCGATCGTGTCGGCCAGCGGGACGGCCCCGAGCATCTGCACGATGTTGCGCACGCCCGGAATGGAGACTGTGTCCGCCGCGGTGACGATGTTTGCGCGGCGCGGGAACGCCAGCAGCGTCGGGATGAAGGCATCCGCCAGCGTGTTCGTGTGGTTGCCGTAGAGAAAATAGCCGCCGGGCAGCTCACGCAGCACTTTGCGGTTTTCGATCCGCAGGTCGAAAACGAGCTTGCAGTACAAAAACAGAAACGGCGTCATGATCAGCCGGTAGACGACGAACGCGAGCGCCTGCCAGACCGGGCTGGGGTGCTCATAAGGAAAGTCGGCGCCGATCGGCTTCGGCCGGATGTGCCCGTTCGTCGGCGCGAAGTCGTCGTGCAGCGGGTCGTGATAATAGATGGTCTTGCGGCTCATGTCGGCTCACCGCGCAGGGCGACGGCGTCAAAGAGCATCTGCTCCATCTGGCGCATGCAGCTCTGCTGTTCAAACTGCGTGCCGCTCTCGAGATATTTCCGGCTGTAGTCCGCGCGCTCGGCCGGGTGCTCGACCCAGTAGTCGATCTTGGCGGCCATATCCTCGGAGTCCTTATTTTTAAATAGAGATTTCTCGTCGAGCGCGAATGCCTTGGCCGCACTCTTCGGGGAGTTGGCGATGACCGGCACCAGCCCGCAGGCGATGGCCTCCAGACAGGCGATGGACTCGATCTCCACCTCGGCGGGGTGACAGTAGAGGTCGGCGCAGCGCAGCAGATTCAGCAGGTCCTGCCGTGAGAAAAACGCGATCTCCATGTCGACGCCGTATTTTTCGGCCAGATGACGGTAATGCTCTTCACGCGGCCCTTCACCGGCGAGGATCAGGTGGATCTGCTCGCGGTGGGCCGAGCGGCCGATGGCCTTGATGAGGATCTCCTGATTCTTTTCGCTCGACAGGCGGCCGGTCGAGACGATGAGGAACTTGCCTTCCAGTCCCGCCGGGCGCTTGGCCGGGCCGGGCGTGAACATGCTGTTGACGCCGTTGGAGATCACGCGGCCGTTCGTCGGGCCGACGACGGCCTCAAACGTGTCGCGGATGAACTGCGTCGGGTAATGGATGATGTCCGAATACTGATACACCATCTGGTAGCAGGCGCGGTAGACGCCGCGGTTGATCGCATCGAGATCCTTGCACAGAAAGTGCGCCGTGACGTTCTCGGCCTGGCAGTGGAAGCTGGAGGTGATGGGCTTGTTGTACGCCTTGGCGATCTTCACCGCCGTGTGCGACAGCTGCAGCACGAACGTCGTGTGCACGACGTCGCAGTCGCGGATCGCATCCTCGAGCAGGGAGCGGTCCGGGCGCGGCAGCGTCACGCCGTTGCGCTCCACGATCGGGTTGAGCAGGTAGAGGTTCAGCTCCGGCACGACGTAAAAGCACTCGTTGCCGGCCTTGTCCTGATCGGCGCAGACCACGCGCACCGTGTGCCCCTGCGCGCGCAGGAAGCGGATGAGGTTCATGCAGGCGATCGTGGTGCCATTGTTTTCTTCGCCCAGAATATCACAGACAATCGTGATCGTCATGTTGTCGTATCATTCCTTGTTTTTTGAATTGGCAGGAGCGTCCCGCCGCATGATGCGACATTGCTCATTGTAACCGGAAAAAATGAGAGCCGCATGAAAAATAGAGGATAAAGATCCATTCATTCAAGAATTCAAACAAATCTCACAATATCATATCATACTTTCTCACGTGAGAAAACCTCTCATTTTCCTGAAAATGTGACGGATTTTTTGCGATGATCGTAAAACGCCCCTGCGCCCTCTTGAATTACGTTTTCGAATCGTGTATATTATTTGTACCCATGTGTTCATATTTTTTGTTTTAGGAGAGCAAATTATGACAGACTATCAGAAGATGTATCAGGAAAAGCTGACGACGCCGGATAAGATTGCCCAGCAGGTGCAGTCCGGCTGGCTGCTCGGCATGGATACGGCGACCTCGCAGACGCCGGCCATCATGACCGCAATCGCGGAGCGCATCCGCAACAGCGATATTACGGGCGTGAAGGTGCAGGCCCTGCTCGATGCGTACCCGTTCGAGTTTTATACCGACCCCACGCTGGCCGGCAAGATGACCGGCTACAGCTGGTTTTCCAGCAGCGCGGCGCGCAAGGCGGTCAACGCCGGCTATGCCGATATCATCCCGGCATATTACCGCGATTTTCCGACCCGCATCCGCACGGAGTACGACTATGACGCCGTGTGCGTCGAGGTCGCGCCGATGGACCGCCACGGCTACTTCAGCCTGGCGCTCAACGGCTCGTATATCGACGCCATGCTCGACAAGACCAAGCGGATCTTCCTCGAGGTCAACGACCGCCAGCCCCGCGGCCTGTGCGGCTCGCTGATCCACATTTCGCAGGTCGACGCCATCGTGGAGTATAACCACGATCTGCCGGTCCTGCCCCCGGTCCAGCTCGACGAGGTGAGCAAGACGATCGGCGGCCTCATCGCCGAGCGCATTCCGGACGGCGCGTGCCTGCAGCTCGGCATCGGCGCGATCCCGGACGCGACCGGCATGGCGCTCAAGGCCAAGCACGACCTCGGCATCCACACCGAGATGTTCACCGACTCCATGGTCGAGCTCATCGAGTGCGGCGCGGTCAACAACAGCAAAAAGCAGATCCACCGCGGCAAGACCGTCACGACGTTTGCCTTCGGTTCGCAGCGCATTTATGACTATATCGACGATAACCCGGCCGTCGAGATCCTGCCGGTCGAATACGTCAACGATCCGGACGTCATCTGCCAGAACGACAACATGATCTCCATCAACGCAGCGGTCGAGGTTGACCTCTTCGGCCAGGTCTGCGCCGAGTCGGTCGGCACGAAGCACATGTCCGGCTCCGGCGGCCAGATCGACTATGTCCGCGGCGCCTGCCAGTCCCGCGGCGGCAAGAGCTTCATCGCCTTCACGTCCACGGCCAAGGGCGGCACGATCAGCAAGATCAAGTCCATCCTCACCCCGGGCGCCGTCGTTACGACGAGCAAGAACGATGTCGACTACATCGTCACCGAGTACGGCGTGGCGCATCTGCGCGGCCGCAGCCTTGGCGAGCGTGCCCGCCAGCTGATCGCCATCGCGCACCCCGATTTCCGCGACGAGCTGACCTTCGAGGCCAAAAAGCGCGGCATTATGATCTGATCCCGCAGTGCAAAGCCTGCTGTCCGCATCCCACGGACGGCAGGCTTTTTTTGTCCATACGCATTCTGTATCGGGGCGCACATAATGGTGACGTGTGTTTCGTCAAGCGCTGGAAAATGCGCAAAAGTGTTACATTTGTACCGCAGTGGGGATTGTGCTTTTCTCGCAGCGGCAATATAGTGTAACCATAAAAAGGGGGACAGATTTCGATGCTGTCCCAAATCTATTGGAGGGATTTTTCATGAAGAAAACGTGGAGCAGAGTGCTCGCCACCGTTCTGGTTCTGGCGATGGTGCTTTGCATGCCCGGTTTCGCAGCAAGCGTTGCCGATACGACGGACTTCGAGTCCGATCGTGCGACCTCTGCTGACGAACTGACGGACGCGGATCTGCCGGAGCTCCTGTCGGCGAGCGGCAACCACTATCCGATCGTGCTGGTGCACGGCCTGTTCGGTTGGGGCGGCACGGAAGTGCTCGGCCTGAACTACTGGGGCGGCTTCAGCAGCCTGCGCGACATTCTCAACAATGCCGGCTACAAGGTCTACACCCCGTCCATCGGCCCCGTCGCCAGCAACTGGGACCGCGCCTGTGAGCTGTATGCCTACCTCGTCGGCGGCACGGTCGACTACGGCGCATACCACTCCGCCACCAACGGCCATGCGCGCTATGGCCGCACGTTCCCGGGCGTTCTGCCGGAGCTGAATAACCCCGACAGTGAGCTGAAAGTGCATCTGGTCGGCCACAGCATGGGCGGCGAGACGATCCGTATGCTCGCACAGCTGCTGGAAAACGGCGATGCCGATGAGCGCAATGCCAGCCGCGGCGGTGATATCAGCCCGCTGTTCACCGGCGAGTGCCGCCACTGGATCGAGAGCATCACGACGCTCTGCACGCCGCACGACGGCAGCCAGTATGACACGAAGGTCTATCAGAACATCGGCGATCTGGCCCAGTATGCCATGGGCATCATCGGCGCGGTTACCGGCACCAATGTCAATGAGAACAACTTCGGCCTGGACTTCAAGCTCGATCAGTGGGGTCTGGTGCGCCAGCCCAACGAGTCTTACTCCAGCTACTTCAACCGTGTGATCAACAGCAAGATCTGGACGCAGCACACCAACGACCTGAGCGTCTATGACCTTTACGTCGACGGCGCAGCCGTGCTCAACGGCTATGCCAAGGCGCAGGATGATATCTATTACTTCTCCGTCGCCTGCTCGAACACCCATCGTGAACCGCTGACCGGCCACTATCTGCCGAATGCCAGCATGAACCCGATGATGGTCAAGAGCAGCACCTACATGGGCAGACACGTCAACTACGCGGTCGGCCATGTGAACATCACGCCGGACTGGTGGGAGAATGACGGCATCGTCTCCGTCCGCTCCGCGATCCGTCCGCACGAGAATTCCACGGATAAGTACAATGAAAACTACGGCGTCGGCGCTGACGGCAAGATGACCTTCAAGGCCGGCACCAAGATGGGCGTCTGGAACTACATCGAGAAGATCGACAACACCGACCACATCAACATGGTCGGCCAGATGCAGAAGTCCACGCACGCCATGCTGCAGGAAAAGTTCTTCGAGCTGGCCAAGATGCTCAACAGCATCCCGGTGAGCAGCTCGACCGGTGCACATGTCTGCCCGGGCGCTCACTTCACCGATATGCCCGCCTACACCAACTGGGCGCATAAGGGTCTGGATTACTGCATCCAGAACGGCATCCTGAACGGCACGAGCGCGACGACCATTGCGCCGAACGGCACGACCACGCGCGCACAGCTCGTGACGATGCTCTACCGTCAGGCCGGTTCTCCGAAGGCTGCCAAGTCCAGCCCCTTCACCGATGTGACCGACAGCTGGTCTGTCGATGCGGTCAACTGGGCCTTCGAGAAGGGTGTCGTGAACGGCACGAGCCCCACCACGTTTTCCCCGAATGATGCCATTACGCGCCAGGATATGGCGACCATCCTCTATAACTACACCAGGAATGTTCTGGATCTGGACGTGTACGATACCGCTGACCTGACCGGTTATCCGGACTACAGCTCCATTTCCGATTATGCCCGCACGCCGCTGTCCTGGGCGGTCGCACAGGGCGTGATCCTCGGCGTCGGCAATTCCAACGGCGTGGACACCCTTCAGCCGAAGGGTGATGCCACCCGTGCGCAGACCGCTACGATCATCATGCGCTTCTGCCAGAACGTCCTCTGAGACTTCACTTCAACAACACAAGCCCGATGGGATCTTCCCATCGGGCTTGTCCTGTTTTCGCTTTTCCTAAAAATCAGCGCGCCTTTTCCCAGCCGTCGAGCGGTGCGCGCTGGATGGCGCCGAACACCTTGCTGCGCAGATCGGGGTAGGTCTGGCTCATGGTGCGGATGAACTGCTTGATCTCGTAGCGCTTGCTGCCGCGGTCCTCGGGGCAGGGGTTTTCGACGATCGGCAGCGCCAGCGCCTTCGCCAGATTGGCGATGCGCCCCTCGCCGGCGTAGAGCATCGGACGGATCTGATCCACGCCCGTGCGCGTCATGTGTGTCACCGGCTGAAAGCAGCTGATGCGCCCCTCGTACACGAGCGAGAGCAGGAACGTCTCGACCGCGTCGTCAAAGTGATGGCCGAGCGCGAGCTTTGTGATGCCACGCGCGCTGAGCGCGGTACACAGCGCGCCGCGGCGCATCTTGGCGCACAGGGAGCAGGGATTGTCCTCCTTGCGCACGTCGAACACGACCTCTTTGATGTCCGTTTTCAGGCGGGTGTACGGCACGCCAAGCGTTTCGCACAGCTCTGCCACCGGCGTGAAATCCATGCCGTCGAACCCGAGCTCGACCGTGATGGCCTCGAGCGCAAACGGCTTCGGATAGTACCGGCGCAGCTCGTTGAGCGCCATGAGCAGCACGAGCGAATCCTTGCCGCCCGAGACGCCGACGGCGACGGTGTCGCCCGGCGCGATCATGTCATAATCCTCCACGCACCGGCGCACCAGACCGGTGAACGCGTTCAGGTCATTCATAGCGGGACCTCCAAAATGAAAATAGAAACTGTGAATTCGAGCGTAAAACGGAGAAAAACGGAGATTTTGAGAGAAAAGTAATATCTAAATCAAAATTCCGTTGACAGGTACCACCGATTGTGGTATAAAAGATAAGCGCGAATGTGAGACCTATTCTACGTTCGCGCCTGAAAAATGTCAAAATGTTTTTCAACACATTCAAATTGGAGGCACGAATATGTCCACTACTTTGCTGAACAAGGACACCGTCACCCGCAAGTGGTACGTTCTGGATGCAGCCGGCAAGCCGATGGGCAAGACCGCAGCGCTCGCTGCCGATCTGCTGCGCGGCAAGCTCAAGACCGACTACACCCCGCACGTTGACTGCGGCGACTTTGTCATCATCATCAACGCCGAGCAGGCAGTGCTCACCGGCAAGAAGCTCGAGCAGAAGTACTACCGCACGCACTCCGGTTATCCCGGCGGCCTGCACGAGACGCAGTACAAGAAGCTCATGAAGGACAAGCCCGAGCTGGCTATGCGTCTGGCTGTGCGCGGCATGCTGCAGAAGAACACCATCGCCCAGTGGCAGCTCAAGCGCCTGAAGATCTATCGCGGCGCCGAGCATCCCCATGCGGCACAGAAGCCCGAAGTCTGGGATCGCTGAGAAGGAGGAAATAGAACATGGCAACTTATACGAGCAAGAAAGCCTATATGTATGGCACCGGCCGCAGAAAGTCCTCCGTCGCGCGTGTGCACCTGTTCCCGAACGGCACCGGCAGCATCACCATCAACGGCCGTCCGCTGGATGAGTACTTCGGTCTCGAGACCCTGAAGCTCATCGTGCGTCAGCCCTTCGCGGCGACCGACACCATGGGCAAGTTCGACGTCGAAGCCACCGTGACCGGCGGCGGTGTGACCGGCCAGGCCGGCGCGATCCGCCACGGCATCGCCCGTGCGCTGCTGCAGGTCGAGGACAGCTACCGTGCGCCCCTGAAGGCTGCCGGCCTGCTGACCCGTGACCCGAGAATGAAAGAGCGTAAGAAGTACGGCCTCAAAGCCGCTCGTCGCGCTCCGCAGTTCAGCAAGCGCTGATCTATCCGAATATCGTTTCCAAAGCCCGAGATCCGCTGGATCCCGGGCTTTTCTTTGTCCGCGCGGGAGCGGGCGATCGGATTTTTGCGCGCACTGGCTTGACAAACCGGGGCCGATGTGGCACATTATGCATGATTAGTTGTATCTAACTGCGTTTTGGGGGCACAAAACGCCCTGTTCCGGGGCAAATCTGAAAAGGAGTCAAGCCTTTTATGCCGGAATCACTGATATTCTGAAACTTCGCGTCCTACTCAGCTTCCTCAATGAAGATCCCAAAACCTGCACGGTCACGGGCCTTGCCGGTGTGCTCGGCGAGGGGAAGCAGAAGGTCAGCCGCATCTTCATGGCGCTCGAGCGCGAGGGCCTGCTCGACCGGAGCGACCCGCGCCGCCCCTGCCTGACGGAGGCCGGGCGGGCGCGCGCGGCCTGTTATGAGGCGCGCACGAACGTCGTGCTCAACCACCTGCTCTATGAGGGCCTGGACATCGACAGCGCCATGCACGACGCCTATGCCTGGGCGCTCATCCGTAGCGAGCACGCCTTCCGGCTCTACACGCCGGCGGAGGAGTTGGCGATCAGCGAGACCATCTGCCGCCCCATGCTCGTGGGCAGCGTGCTCAGTTGGGTCGTATTTGCGGCGCTTGTGGCGCTAGCAGTCAGAGTCAGCGCGTGGTTTTGCATTCCGGCCGTTTTGGTCTGCATTTATGCGGCGATGTGCACCTGCCTTGGCATCTCCTATACCGTGCTGATCCGGACGCTGCGCGGGGAATGTGAAGATCCTGTACGCTGAGATGACCCGGCGGGCCGCCCGACGGCCTCATGACAGAGTACGCAAGGAAAGGAGGAGCGCGCGTGATCGAGATCGTGTATCATGGCGAGGCGGCCGCCGCTTTCGGCCCGGACGGGCAGGCCGGCGGCTTTGAAAACGCGGACGGAAACGGAGAGATCCACCTCTATCCGCTGCTGGACGGTGTGAGCGCCATGTGCCTGCGGCTGGAGATGGGCTCCTATACGGAGATCCGCACGCAGATCGGGATGCTGGAGATCAATTTCTGCGCCAACGGGCGCTTTGAGACCCGGTTTTCTCTGCGGGATCATGTTCTGCTCAAGCCGGGAGATATGGCCATCAGCTGTTACGACGGCGTGCACGGCACGATGTCGGAGTCGCACTTTCCGCTGGGCTATTACGAAGGCATCTGCCTGGAGGTAGCTCCGGATGCCGCCCGGCGCTGGATCGCGCGGAACGCGCCGGCGCTTTCCGTGGACTTTTCCGCGCTCAATCGCAACCTCCTGGGCAGTAAGTGGTATACATACGGCCCGGCCGGGCCGCGCTGTGAGCACGTGTTTCGGGAATTGTATGAAAGCATTGCCTATCTGGATCCCGGCTTCCTGCAGCTCAAGGTGCTGGAGCTGCTGATGCTGCTCGGCCGTGTTCCCCGCGAATCCGCAGCCGACCCGTACTGCTCAGTCAGGCAGGCAGAGCTGGCCCGGCATCTCCGGGATCATCTGCTGACCGACCGGGAGGGGTATGTCTCGCTGTCGCAGCTGGCGGCGGAGCACGAGATCTCGGTGTCCCACCTGCAAAAAATTTTCAAGCGGGTCTATGGCGTTCCGGTGTATCACTATATCAAGGAGTACCGGCTGGAACAGGCCGCAGTGGAGTTGGTGCGCAGCGCAAAGCCGGTGACACAGATCGCGCAGGCTGCGGGGTATGACAATGCCAGTAAGTTTTCCGCGTGCTTCAAGGCACGCTATGGCGCGACGCCGTCGCAGTACCGCGCCCATGCAAAGCATGCGTCAAAACGGAGCAGTGAAACCAAAACGGAGTAGCCCGGGGCGGCACAATATGGTAGACTTCCTGCTGGTTAGACGAGACTAACTAATAACAGGAGGTATACAATGAAACAGAGAATTGCTGCATTTTTGATGTGCGTGATCTGCCTGCTGTCGGTCGTCGGCTGCGGACAGACCAAAGCGGACACGAACACCCCCTCGGCGGCCAATCAGCAGACGGTCACGGATGACTACCTGACGACCATCAGCGGGACGTATGTGGAGCTGTTCCCGGAGCTGTCGAAGGCGGATTACCGGAGCATCTGGCATGATGCCACCGCGCCGCTGGTGGGCGAGGACAATGCGGACGCCGCCACGGACAAGCTGCTCGGGATGTGCACGGCAAAGATCTACGGCGCAGACGCTGCCGAAAAATATGCGGCCGATCCGGACAGCATGGCCTTCGACTGCTATTTCCTGGGCGGGGTTTCGAAGTTCGTGATGGACGGCCACAAGATCACCGGTCTGGACGCGCAGGGCAAGGAAGTTTTCTCCCACACTTATCGAAAGCTGGACAAGGAAAATGAAAACGGCTTCATTTTCTATCAGAGCGAGGACGAAAACTCCGGTGAATTCACCTACTTTGCCTTCTCTCCGGACACGATGGCGACCACCTATCACCTGGAGTTCCGCTATGCGGAGGATCTCGATGACCTGCAGAGCTGGTTCGAGGGCGATTATGCTTACTGGAACGCATCTGCGATCGCCGAGGATTACGATCAGGAGACGCTGAAGAACGTGATCACGCTCTTTGCGACGGAAAACCTGCCGGAATCGAAGTAAGAGATACCGAAAGCAAAACCACATCCGCCGGTCCATTCGGACCGGCGGATGTGGTTTTTGTTGTTTATCCGAGCGCCACGTCCAGCATCATCATGATGCTGAAGCCCACGGCGAAAAACACCGTGCCGATATTGGAGTGATCGCCCTGCGACATCTCCGGGATCAGCTCTTCCACCACGACATAGAGCATGGCTCCGGCAGCAAAACTGAGCAGATACGGCAGCGCAGGGACAACGAGCTGTGCCGCCAGAATCGTCAGCACGGCGCCGATGGGCTCTACCACGCCGGAAAGCACGCCGCCGCAGAAGGCTCTGCCTTTTTTCATGCCCTCCGCCCGCAGCGGCATGGAGATGATCGCCCCTTCCGGGAAGTTCTGAATGGCGATGCCCAGCGACAGGGCCAGCGCACCGGCCGCCGTGATCTGCGCGCTGCCGGAGCGGTACCCGGCGTATACCACGCCGACGGCCATGCCCTCCGGGATGTTGTGCAGCGTCACGGCCAGCACCATCATCGTCGTGCGCTGCAGGCGGCTCTTCGGCCCTTCGGCCTGGGCGCTGTTCGCGTGCAGGTGCGGGATGATGTGATCCAGCGCGAGCAGAAACAGGATGCCGAGCCAGAAGCCCAGAAAGGCGGGGAGGAACGAGAGCTTCCCCATACCTGCCGACTGCTCGATCGCCGGGATCAGCAAGCTCCAGACCGAAGCCGCCACCATCACACCGGCGGCGAAACCGGTCAGCGAGCGCTGCACGGCGTCACTGAGCGCTTTCTTCATAAAGAACACGCACGCCGCGCCCAGCGCGGTGCCGAGAAACGGGATCAGGATCCCCCAAAATGTTTGCATAAGACAGCTTCCTTTTTGCTATGGATTAGGTTGTTTTCGTAAGTTAGATAGCTCTAACTAATAAGCATCATACCAGAGATCATCAACATTTGCAAGCGGAAACCCGCGGCCCGTGAAAATCCATGATTTCCAACCGGTTTCGGGCGCTCCGCAGCTCAAAAATGGGGCGGCCGTGCGGCCGCCCCGGTGCGTTCATTCTTTTTCCGGCACGTCTGCGTCGGCTTCCGGCGCAGCGTTTTCCGCCGTGCCGGGCCGGTTGCGGCGCGGCCGTATCTTGCCGAGGAGACGGTTGATGTGCTTTTCAATGTCCTGCGACAGCTCGGCGGCCTTGGCCGCGACTTCTTCGGCGGCTTTGGGCGCGGCGGCCTGCGTGTCATCGGCGGCCTCCGGCTCCGTTTCCGCCGGGGTGTCAGATCCCTGCGCGGGCAGAATGGCCTCCGGCGGTTCCGGCTGGCTGAGGATCGCCTGTAGCAGCTCCATGTCCGTCATGATGCGCTCGGACGCGATGCCAAGCTCCTTTGCGTCGTGCTCGAGCACGGCGATGAGCAGGTCGTAGTAATCACCATCGCATTTGAGCGCCTTGGCGATCTGCGGCAGCGTCTTTTCGTGGAACGTGCGCAGCGAGCCATCATCCGTCCCGAGGTATTCGAGCAGCTGCTGGCGCGCCGCGTCCTCGGACATGGTGCGGTCGATATAATACGTGCTGCCGTAGAGACCGTAGAGCACGCGCTGGGCGTCAAAGTAGCCGAGGCGCATGTTCTTGCGGCTCTGCTCGGCGTCGAAGTTCAGAATGTTGCCGAGATCGACCGTCGGCCCGATCGTCGTCACATGCACGTCGTCCGGAATGCGGAAGCGCTTTTCGATGCCGAAGCCGAAGATGCGCAGGGCAATGATGTCCTTGCAGCCGTTTTCCACCAGCGCGTGGATTGGTACCACGTCCTGTACGCCGCCGTCGGCGTAATATTTGCCGCCAAGCTTTTCCAACCGGAATGCCGGCAGGTACGCGCTTGCGAGCAGCATATCGCACAGTTCGTCCTCGTCAAGGTCGGAGGCTTTGAGCTCCAGCTCCTGATGGTCGGACAGCGAGTAGGTGACGATGAAAAAGTCCGTGTCGGAATGGCAGATTTTGTCCGCGTCCACGACCTCAGCGACCCAGTTGCGCAGCGGCGTCACGTCAAAGCCGCGGTTGCGCACGATGTCGGCCACGCTGCGCAGCGTGCTCTTGAGCTCGGAGAGCGGGATGTCGCGGTTCATGAGCCGGCGCATTTCCTCGTCGTCCACGTCCATGACCTGGGAAAAGTGGATATTGTTCCAGACGTTTTCGGCCTTTTCCAGGTCGTCCATGACGATCATGGCGCCGTTGAGCGCACCGACGGACGTGCCGGACACGGCGGAAAAGCGGATGCCCGCCTCGCGCAGGGCTTTCCACGCGCCGATCTGGTAAGCGCCCTTCGCGCCGCCGCCCTCAAGCGCCAGACCATAGGTTTTGTTACGATCCAGTTTCAGTTCCATGTCGGTTCTCCAATCTGTAGATTTTTGCGGCATGGGGCGGCAGGTCAAATGCGCCCACGCCGTCGTGGATGGCAATGTGGGTATCGTCGGTGCAGTCGGCGGCGCAGTCGTATTCGCTGCGCACGAAGGCCAGCCTTGTCTCTTCGCACAGGCCGGCGCCGGGGCAGGTGAGCTCCACGTGGCAGCGCACCGGGTGCGCCGCGCGGTTGACGATCAGCAGCAGCGCCTCGTCCTCTGCTTCCTCGCCGAAGGCGTCTCGCGTGCCCGCGATGACGCGCAGAACACACAGCACGTCGCCCGCCGGGGCGAACACGGCGACCTCGCCGCGCGTGAGCGCCGGGTGCGCATGGCGCAGGGCTGTCAGCTGTGCGTACCACTGCAGCATCTGCGTGTCGCACATCTGCAGCGGCGCGCGGTTGAACGGGTCGCACAGGCCCTGCATACCGGCCTCGTCGCCGTAGTAGATCGACGGGATGCCCGGCAGCCAGAACTGCACGGCTGCCGCCAGAACCTGCAGCTGCGCGCCGCGTGCGGCCATGGCGTCCGTGATCTCGAGCGCCGCAAGCTCCGCGCGCGTGCGGCTGCGGGGGTCAAAGTCCAGCGCCAGCGCCGAGCGCGTGCGCGCCACGTCATGGCTTGCCGTCAGGTTCATGAGCGCGTAGTACAGCGGCCGCGGATAGTTCAGCCGCTGGCTCAGCAGCAGGTCGGCAAGCGCGCGCGCCGTGCTGCGCCCGGTCAGGAACGTCACCAGTCCGTCGCGCAGGGGATAGTTCATGACGCTGTCGAGCGCGTCGCCGAGCGCGTACTGCCGCCGCTCGCCGTAGCTGACCTTCGTCACGGCGTCCTCCCAGACCTCACCGAGGAGCACGCTGTCGGGGTCGGTTTCTTTGGCAGCGCTGCGCATGCCGCGCAGCACATCGTCCGGCAGTTCGTCGGCCACGTCCAGCCGCCAGCCGGACGCGCCGTCGCGCAGCCAGGTCTTGACGATGCTGCGCTCGCCGGTGATCATATATTTGCGCCAGTCGGGATTGGCGGCATTGACGGCGGGCAGGTCTTTGAAATCCCACCAGCACTTGTAGTCGTCGGGGTAGTGCGCGAAGCTGTACCAGCGCGCATAGACGGAACTGCGGCTGTTGTACGCGCCGCAGCCGGGGTAATGCCGGAAGCGGTTGAAGTACCGGCTGTCAGCGCCCGTGTGAGCGAACACGCCGTCGAGCACGATGCGGATGCCGCAGTCCGCCGCGGCCGCGCAGAGCTTCTTGAAGTCCGCGTTCGTGCCGAGGATGGGGTCGACCTTCCGGTAATCGCCGGTGTCGTACCGGTGGTTGGAAGCGCTCTCGAAGATCGGGTTGAGGTACAGCACCGTCACGCCGAGCTTCTGCAGGTAGTGCAGCCGGTCGGCGATGCCGCGCAGAGTGCCGCCGTAGAAATCCACCGGTGCGTATTCGCCCTCCGGCGTGTTGGCCTGCCACTCGACGGGTTCGTCCCAGCCGGCGTGGCAGTGCACGGTCTGGCCCATGCGGCGGTGGTGCTCCATGCCGCGCTGCGCGGTGGCAGAGCTGTCGCGCGCGAAGCGGTCGGGGAAGATCTGATACATCACGCCGGTGCGAAACCATGCCGGGGTCGTGAATCCGGCGCGATAGACCGTCAGACGCCAGCCGTCACCCGGTGCGTCGCACAGCCGGGCGTGCCGGCCGTCCGGCGCGGCGCACAGCCAGCGGATGCCGCCGTCGTTGCACGCGAGCCGGAAGCGGTAGCGCAGCGCCTGCGGCGCGGCGGGCATGGTCACGGCCGCTTCAAAGCCGGCGGCCGTCTGCGTCATGGCGACGGTGTCGCTGTACGCATCGCCGTAGAGTTCCACGGCGGCGTCGAACACGAGCGCCTCCGTGTCCGCGAAAGCGAGGCGCACGGCCGCACCGGTCTCGAGCGCGCCGATCGGGCTGCGGAAGGCCTCGTCGGCCGCGTCGTGCTTCGGCGTGGTGTCCTCCGGCAGCAGGAGCAGATACAGGTGCGCGTAGTCCTCGGCCGAGCGCGTGAAGCTGAAGTCCTGCGACATGGCCTGCCGCTGCACGCGGCAGTAGGCGTCATGATCGTCGTGATAGAGCGCGAGCGCACGGCGGATCGTGTCCGCCAGCTCGTAGGCGTTGAAGTTGGCAAACGAGAAGCCGGTGCCCTCGCCGGTGAACCGGTTATACGGCTGCACGCTGTCGCGCAGGCCGCCGGTCTCGCGCACAATCGGCAGCGTGCCGTAACGCATGGCGATCATCTGCGACAGGCCGCATGGCTCGAAGCTCGACGGCATGAGCAGAAAATCGCTGCCCGCGTACACGCGGTGCGACAGCGCCTCGTCGTAGCCGATGTAGGCGCACAGGCGGCCCTTGTGCCGCCACTCGGCGCCGCGCATAAAGTCCTCATATTCGGCGTTGCCCGTGCCGAGGAGCACGAACGCCATGTCCTCGCTGTCCATGAGCTCGTCGAGCACGCACTGCACCAGGTCGAAGCCCTTTTGCGGCGTCATGCGCGTGACCATGGCGACGATGGGCGTGTGCGCGCCGATCTCGAGACCGAGCTCCCGGCACAGCGCGGCGCGGCAGGCGGCCTTGCCGCTCAGGTCGTCGGCGGAGTAGGGCGCGGCGATGCCGCCGTCGTGTGCGGGGTCAAAGACGGCGGTGTCGATGCCGTTGAGGATGCCGGACAGCTGGTGCTGCCGGGCGTTGAGAATGCCCTCGAGCCCCTCGCCGTAGGCCGCCGTGCGGATCTCACCGGCGTAGCTCGGGCTGACGGTGTTGATGTGGTCGGCAAAGACGCAGCCGGCCTTGAGCAGGTTCGCGCAGCCGTTGAGCTCCATGAATTCCGGCGTGTAATAGCGCGCGTCGATGCCGAGCAGGTCCTGCACGAATTCGAACGAGAACTTGCCCTGATAGGCGATGTTGTGGATCGTCAGCAGCGTCTGCATGCGCGACTGCATCCTGCCGGCGTACTGTGTTTTCATCAGCATGGGCAGCACGGCCGTGTGCCAGTCGTTGCAGTGCAGGATCTCGGGCGTGAAGTCCAGCCGGGGCAGCGCCTCCAGGATCGCGCGGGCGAAAAACGCATACTGCTCGCCCTCGGCCTCGCCGCCGAGGTAAATGCGGTCGCCGAAATAAAACTCGTTGTCCACGAGGTAGATGACGATGCCGTCGAGCAGCAGCCGCTCGATGCCGACGTACTGATGCCGCCAGCCGAGATCGATATAAAAATCTGTCAGGTGCGTGACCTGGGATGCGTATTTTTCCTTGATCACGCGGTGGTACGGCGTGATGATGCGTGCGTCAAAGCCGAGCGCGGCCAGACTTTTCGGCAGTGTGCCGACGACGTCTGCAAGGCCGCCGGTCTTGGCCAGCGGTGCGCACTCGGCGGCCGCCAGCAGCACGCCGGGCAGGTCGCAGCGGCCCTTTTCGGCCAGCGCTGCGCGCAGTTCAGGTTTCATGGCGTTCCCTCCTTTACCGGGTCGTGAAGGTGAAGTATACAGCGGCAAGCTCCGGCAGCGTCACGCGCGCGGAGTAGGGGAGCGCGCCGAACGGCACGTTCTCGCTGCGGATCTCGGGCGCGTTGTGCACGCCGGAGCCGCCGAATTCCTCGCTGTCGCTCGACAGCAGCTCGCGCAGCACGCCGCGCCTGGGCAGGCCGATGACAAAATCTTCATAGCGCACGGGCGTGAAGTTGCACACGCACACGAGCCGGCGGCCGTTGCGCGCCGTACGCAGGAAGGCGATGGCGCTGCGCTCGGCGTCGTCCACGTTCAGCCACGTGAAGCCGTCCCAGCCGTCGTCGATGTCCCAGAGTGCGCGGGTGCTGCGGTAGCAGGCGTTGAGCGCGCTGCACCAGCGCTGCATGGCCTTGTGCATTGGGTAGTCGAGCAGCAGCCAGTCAAGTCCCTGCTTGTAGTTCCACTCGATGAACTGGCCGAATTCCGAACCCATGAACGTGAGCTTCTTGCCCGGGTGCGCGAACTGATAGCCGTAGAGCGCGCGCAGGGTGGCAAACTTCTGCTCATAGGTGCCGTACATCTTGTCGAGCATCGACTTCTTGCCGTGCACGACCTCGTCGTGCGAAAACGCGAGGATGAAGTTCTCGGAGAAGGCGTACATCATCGAGAACGTCAGCTTGTCGTGATGGTATTTGCGGAAGTAGGGGTCGAGCTCCAGATAGTCGAGCGTATCGTGCATGAAGCCCATATCCCACTTGAAGCAGAAGCCGAGGCCGCCGTCATAGGGCGGCTTCGTCACACCGGGGTAGGCGGAGGACTCCTCCGCAACCGTCACGCAGCCGGGCCACGCCGTGAGCACGGTCGTGTTGAGCTTTTGCAGAAAGGCGACCGCGCCGAGGTTGATGTTGCCGCCGTCGCGGTTCGGCGTCCATTCGCCGTCGCGCCGGGCGTAGTTGAGATACAGCATCGAGGACACTGCGTCCACGCGGATGCCGTCGATGTGATAGCGGTCGAAAAACGACATGGCCGACGAAATGAGAAAGCTCTGCACCTCCGGCATTTCGTAGTCGAAAATGAGCGTGCCCCACTCCGGATGCTCGGCCATGCGCGCATCCTTGCACTCGTAGAGCCGCGTGCCGTCAAAGCGCGCGAGCCCGTGCGCGTCCTTCGGAAAGTGCGCCGGGACCCAGTCCATGAGCACGCCGATGCCGGCGCGGTGGAGCGTATCGACAAAGTACATGAAGTCCTGCGGCGTACCATAGCGGCTGGTGGGGGCGTAGTACCCGGTCACCTGATAGCCCCAGGAGCCCTCGTAGGGGTATTCCGTCACGGGCAGCAGCTCCACGTGCGTGTAGTGCATCTCTCGGCAGTAGTCCGCCAGCTCGTCTGCGACCGAGCGGTACCACGGCAGGCCGGTCTCCGGCCGGCGCCAGGAGCCGAGGTGCACCTCGTAAATGCTCATCGGCGCGCGGTACACATCGCGCGCTGCGCGGCGGCGCAGATAGCTCCGGTCGTGCCAGACGTAGCCCTCGAGCGCCCAGACCTTGGATGCGGTCGCGGGCCCGGTCTCGCAGTGCGCGGCGAAGGGGTCGGCCTTGAGCACCGTCTGCCCGTCGGGGGCGGTGACGGCGTATTTATAGAGCGCACCGTCGCGCAGACCGGCTACGGTCTGCACCCATGTGCCGTCCGGCAGCCGGTCCATCGGCGTTGCCGCCGTGTCCCAGCCGTTGAAGTCGCCCACGAGCGCGACGCGCTGCGCGTGCGGCGCCCAGACAGCGAAGCGGTGCCCCGCCGCGCCGGGGAGCGCGTGGCAGCCGAACGTGCGGTAAGCGTGCACGGCCGCGCCGGTATGAAATTCCTGCAGCTCCGGCTCCATGACAGAGCCGGGCGCGCGTCCTGTCTTATCCATGGCGCGCCTCCAATATCCCAGTCTAGCACGATCATTATACCGTGCCCGGCATGAAATTCCAACTGTTTTTTGCGGACTTGCTTTGACAATGCGCGCCGCAGCCGCTATACTTGGGACAGATAGAATGTATTTGGGAGGCACGGTATGTTTACTTTCAATCACTTTAATTTCAATGTCCTCGATCTCGAGCGCAGCGTGCGCTTTTATCATGACGCCCTCGGGCTGGAGCCCGTGCGCACGAAGGATGCGGCCGACGGTTCGTTCCGACTTGTGTTTCTGGGCGACGGGCACTCGCCGTTTCAGCTCGAGCTGACCGGTCTGCGCGGCCGCACGCAGCCGTATGACCTCGGGGAGGGGGAGTTTCACCTCGCGTTTTCCGTGCCGGACATGGACGCCGCGCACGCGAAGCACGCGGCCATGGGCTGCATCTGCTTTGAAAATCCCGGCATGGGCATCTACTTCATCGAGGACCCGGACGGGTACTGGATCGAGATCGTGCCGGAAAAGTGAATCCCCACGCAGGAGACGGAAAACGTCTCCTGTGTTTTTTTGTATAGCGAAAACCACTCGCCTAGCGAGTGGTTTTCGCTATACAATGACCGGCGCCCCACAGAAAAATCTGCGGGGCGCGCTTTGTTGGCCGGTATGTGCGCTTAGTCGTCCGGCGGCGACAGCCGGCAGATGTCGAGTACGGACACCTCGAACGCCGTACGCTCGACGGCGCCGGTGTCCAGCACCTTGATGTAGCTGCGGCTTTGCAGCCGCCCTTCGAGGGACACGCGCGTGCCCACGTCCCAGAGCGCGGTCTCGCACGCGCGCGCACCCCAGGTGATGCACGGCAGGTAGTCGCTGCGGCCGTAGTGCCGGTTCACGGCCAGCATCAGGTCGCAGATGTCGCGGCCCATCGGCGTCGTGCGCAGGTTCGGCGGCTTGCAGAGCGTGCCGCTGAGCAGGATCAGGTTGCGGTCATACGGCTCGTCGCTGAGCGAAATGTCGCGCGCGAACACCGTGATGACCAGCTTCGCGCCCGGCCCGCGGCGGTTGTTGAACGAGCGTACGTCGCCGATCACGCACAGCCTTGCCGATTCCTCCAGCGGCATCTCGGCCAGCAGCCGCTCGCGCACGACGACGTTCACGCGGTCGATCGTGCCGGACAGCCGCTGCGTCTCGAGCGGGAAGGTGAAAAAGCGCTCCTGCCGGTTTTCGTGCGACAGCACGGGCGGCGCTGCCAGCGTGCCGCAGAGCTCGGCATAGTTGTTTTGTTCCAGTTCGTCCATGTGCTGCACCTCTCTTGTTGGGTAACACAGCCTATGTGCCGGCGGCGGAAAATATGCGTCTTGTGCAATGCGGCCGGACGCGGTATAATAAGAATACCTATTTTTCGTGTCTCATCAGAAAGGACGAACGATCATGGAACTTCGAGAGATTCTTTCCCGCTGCGACCACACGCTCCTGCGCGTGGATGCCACCGCGGCGGAGATCCGCGCCCTCTGCGATCAGGGCATGCGTTATGGTTGCGCCAGCGTGTGCATCCCGCCGTGCCATGTCGCCGGGGCGAAGAAATATGTCGGCGACCGCCTGCGCATCTGCACGGTCATCGGCTTCCCGAATGGGTACAACACCCCGGCCGTCAAGGCGTTCGAGGCGGCGGAAGCCATCCGCAACGGCGCCGATGAGGTGGACATGGTCATCAATCTGGCCATGGTCAAGGACGGCTGCTGGGACGATGTCGCGGCCGATATCCGCGCCGTGCGTGAGGTCAGCCGCGGCCGCATCCTCAAGGTCATCATTGAGTGCTGCCTGCTGACCGAGGAGGAAAAGCGCATGCTCTGCCGCATCGTGTCCGACAGCGGAGCCGACTATATCAAGACCTCCACCGGCTTTTCCACCGGCGGCGCCACGGCGGACGATGTGCGCCTGCTGCGCACCTGCTGCCCGCCGCACGTGAAGGTCAAAGCCGCCGGCGGCATCGCAAGCCTTGCCGACGCGGAGGAGTTTATCCGCCTCGGCGCGGACCGGCTCGGCACCAGCCGCATCGTGAAGATCGCCATGGCGCAGGAGCAGCAGGCTGCCGAGGCAGCGGCCGCGCCGCAGCAGCCGGAAGCGGCTGCACAGCCAGAGACGCCGGAACAGCAGGACACCACTTACTGAGTCTGCCGGGCGGCGAGTTTTTGCCGCACGGTTCGCCCCAGCCACACGCCGGGGATGGCAAGTCCAAACCAGAACAGGGTATACAGCGGGCAGATCTGCCCGAGGACGTTGAGCGGCCGGTCTGCGTAGTTCCAGACGTTCCAGCCAAGGCGCAGGTTGACCAGCACGCCGGTGAAATACTCCACCGTCGTGACGGCGGCCGCGCACAGCGTCCAGCGCCGCCAGAGCACGGTGCGCTCGCGCCCCGCGATCAGATAGATCAGCACGGCGCACACGCCGCCGCACAGCAGCATCGACCAGTGCGTCCGGCCGCGCCAAAGCAGCTCCAGCCCGCCGTAGCCCAGTCCGCCGGCGGTGAACACACCGCCGTATTCGAGTACTTTCATATGGCTTCGCCTCCGTGGAGGAGTATGTCCCCGGAAGGTGGGATTCAGTCCGCATTTTTTGCTCGCCCGGCGCAGAAAACCCTTGACAGACCGTGCCGGGACTGCTATAGTATAAAAGCTGACAACAAAGTGGGCGCCCTCTGGGCAGCCTCACCCGGCCGCAAAGGCGGTCCGCGGTCAATAAAACCCGCTCCCGTCCGGGAGATATGTGTGTTTTATGCGCGCGGATGTGTCTTGCATCCGTGCTTTTTTGTTCTCGGAGCGATCGCTCCCGATGCAACCAATGGAGGTGTGTTCGTATCGCAACTGCAAACTATCAGATCAACGAAGAGATCCGCGATAAGGAAGTCCGCGTCATCGGCGCTGACGGCGCTCAGCTGGGCATCATGTCCTCGGCCGCTGCGCTGGAGATCGCCGAGGGGAAGGACCTCGACCTCGTGAAGATCGCTCCGGGTTCCAACCCACCGGTCTGCAAGATCATGGACTACGGCAAGTACCGTTTCGAGCAGGCCAAGCGCGAGAAGGAAGCCAGAAAAAATCAGCATGTGATCGAAGTCAAGGAGATCCGCATGTCGCCCGGCATCGGCGAGAACGACTTCAACACCAAGCTGAAAAACGGCCAGAAGTTCCTGCAGGGCGGCGACCGCCTGAAGGTGACGATCCGCTTCCGCGGCCGTGAAATGGCGCACACCAATATCGGTGAACAGCTCCTGCGTGACTTTGCCGCCAAGTGCGCGGACATTGCCAACCTCGACAAGCAGCCCAAGCTGGAGGGACGCAATATGTCCATGTTCCTGTCGCCAAAGCCGCAGAACACCAATAATAAGAAGTAAGCAAACCAAGGAAGGAGAAAATACAATGCCCAAACTGAAATCTCACAGTGGCGCGAAGAAGAGATTCAATCTCACCAAGAACGGCAAGGTCAAGCGTGCCCATGCGTTCAAGAGCCACATTCTTACCAAGAAGGATACCAAGCGCTGCCGTCGTCTGCGTTCCACCACTTATGCGGATGCGACTACCGAAGCGACCATCAGAAAAATGATTCCTTATAAATAAGGATTGACCGCACAATAGGAGGAAACAACAATGGCAAGAGTTAAGGGCGCGATGATGACGCGCAAACATAGAAAAAAGATCCTCGGCCTGGCCAAGGGCTACTGGGGCAACAAGTCCCGCCACTATAAGATGGCCAACCAGCAGATGATGAAGTCCGGCCGCTACGCTTACGTCGGCCGCAAGCAGAAGAAGAGAGACTTCCGTCAGCTGTGGATCACCCGTATCAGCGCCGGCTGCAAAGCCAACGGCATGAACTACTCCACCTTTATGCACGGCCTGAAGCTGGCCGGCATCGACATGAACCGCAAGATGCTCTCCGAGACTGCGATTCATGACTCCGCTGCGTTCACCGCTCTGTGCGAGCAGGCGAAGGCTGCCCTGAACTGAGTTTCTAAGTTAAAAACCCCGCCATCCGACCGGATGGCGGGGTTTTTGTATGTTCTTCAGTCGACCTGCCGCGCCACGACCAGAAAGCGGCCGTTCGCCGTGTGGTAGGCACAGGTGGACAGCGTGAGCAGCCGGTCGCCGGGCTGGATCGTGATGCCGGTGTCATAGCACCGGTTTTGTTCGATAAACGTGCAGTACTGTGCAAACTGCTCCGGGTCCGTGCCGATGCAGTCATAATATCGAAAGGCGTCAGAGCCCTCAGCGGGGATTTCCGTTTCGATCGCGGCCACGACCTCATACGAATGGGAGGCGTAGAGCGTGTCAAACTGCACGATCGGGTGCGCAGCGCGAAATGCCGCATCCTTGTAGGAGATCAGCGAGCCGAACATGCTGCCGTCTTTCATGTGGTGCCCGTAGATGAGGATGTTGTCCGCCGTGCGCACATCGCAGTTTTCGGCGACATACAGCGTGCCGCGGTACGACCACTTGCCGTAGAAGTCCATGTGCAGGTACTTGCCCGGCGTGTCGGGGGCAAACATGACGACGTTGTTGATGTTGGTGCCGTCGATCCGCAGCCAGCCGATCGTATCCGCATTGTCGGCGGCAACTGCACGCACCTGCTCCATGGCCTCCGCACTGGCTGCGTCATGCGCGGCGGCGAGCGCCTCTGCGACAGCGCGGTCGCTGCGGTCACTGTGCCAGTACCAGCCGAGCACGCCAACGCAGACCAAGAATCCGACAATGCAGACGACGCGGATCACGATGAGAACGGTTTTTTTCATACAAAACTCCTGATAAGAAAATGGGCAGTGTCATTTGACGCTGCCCATTTTAACTGCATGAGAGTGAAGATCAGGCGCCGTGGTGCTTGCTCTTCCTGCGGTTGTAGTAGGTCGCAGCGAAGGTCGCCACGAAGATCACTGCCAGCGCAATGACCAGCCAGATCAGACGTGTGTCGCCGGTCTTGGGGGTGTTCGACTTGCTGCCATCCGGATTATTGCCGTCCGGATTGTTGCCGTCCGGATTATTGCCGTCCGGATTGTTGCCGTCCGGATTGTTGCCATCCGGGCCATTCCCGTCCGGATTGTTGGGGTCGGTGCCGTTGCCGTTATCGCCGCCGCCGTTATCGCCGCCGCCGTTGTTGCCGCCGCCGTTATCGCCGCCGCCGTTATCGCCGCCGTTATCGCCGCCGTTGTTGCCGCCGCCGTTATCGCCGCCGTTATCGCCGCCGTTGTTGCCGCCGTTATCGCCGCCGTTGTTGCCGCCGTTGTCGCCGCCGTTGTCGCCGCCGTTATCGCCGCCGTTGTCGCCGCCGTTATCATTGCCCTCGCCGAGGATGACAACGATATTGATGTAGTGCAGACCGAAGTTCGTGGCAAACGCCTTGATGGTATTCGTGCCCTTGACATGGATGCCCGTGCCGCCGGGGTAGGTGATCCCGCCGACGCCGACGATGGTGGCCTCCTGCACATCCGCATCAATGCTCCAGTCGTGGACATGGTGGTTGGTGCAGGTGATGGTCACGGGGGACCACGCCGTCACTTCCATGCCGGCATGATAGGGCTTCGTGTGCGTGCCGAGCGCGTCCGTGTAGGTCACGGAGAAGGACGCATCGTGGTCATAGTCGCGCAAGACTGTCAAAAACAGGTGCGTGCTCACGCCCGCCACGTCGCCGGCCGCCGCCGGGGTCGTGCCGAACGAAAACAGCGACAGCGTGAATGCCAGCAAGAAGATGGCAATCATGAGTGCCTGCTTGCGATGAGTTGCTTTTTTCATGTTGATTACATCCGCCTTTCACATTAGCTGGTGATCGATAAAAAGAGATCGCGAGGGAGTGCGTTGGGAACGGTTGCTGTGGGTGAAAATTGCATTGTTTACAGTCTATTCATAAAATAGCACATTGATAAACGCTCGTCAATAACTATAATGCATGAGACGCGGAAAATGTTGCATCATTTTGCAAATGTGCCAAATTTTTTCCCGTTTGCGCATTTTTTTCACAGAGCGGCGCCATGTGTCCGGCAGTGGTGCAGCGAGTGAAAAAAAGCATCGGATCAAAAGCGCAGAAATCCCATAAATTAGGTTTGACAATCGCCGGGCGGAGTGTTAACATTACGAAATGCTGATTAACGGGGTTAACAAAAGGAGGATGGTTCATGCAATTGCAGCGACTGACTGAGGAATTGCTGCTGACGGTTACTTCTTTGAACCGGTCCTGCATACCGCAGAGTGTGCAGGAGCACCTGAAGGGCGAAAACTTCCTGCTGAGCTACCTCGATGAGCACGGCGGGTGCAGTACGCCGGGCGTGCTGCGGGAGGTCCTGGGCGTGAGCGCGCCGCGCACGGCGGCCATGCTGCGCGCGCTGGAGGAAAAGGGGATGCTGCGCCGCTGTGCCGACAGCTATGACCGGCGCCGCGTCGTTGTGCACCTGACGGAGCTTGGCCGCCAGACGGCGGAACAGATGCACACGACATTGTGTGCGCACGTGCAGCGCGTTCTCGAGCAGCTGGGTGAGCAGGATTCCCGCGAACTGATCCGCCTGCTGGGGCGCATCACGGAGATCGAGGCAAGCGCCTGAACGGTGTGCGCGGGTGTTTCGATGCAGGATGTATAAGGAGACAGTTTAATGAAGAAATATATTCAGGAACATAAATATGTTCTGTTGGTGCTGTATTTGCCCATTTATCTGATCTGGTTTGCGCTGGTCGAGCGCATGGTGCCTTCGACGGAGGGCTGCTTTGTATCCTATCTGCCGCTGGACGACAAGATCCCCTTTCTGCCGGGGTTCATTCTGGCGTATGTGCTCTGGTATCCGTTTTTGATCGTCCCGGTCGTTGTGACGCTGCTCAAAGACGATCGCCGCGCGTTCATCCGCTATGCGGCGTTTATCATTGCGGGCTTTTCCATCTCGCTGACGATCTGCATGATCTGGCCGAACTGCCAGCTCCTGCGCCCGTCCGTGGTGGACACGAGCACGCTGTGCGGCTGGCTGGTCAATGCGATCTATTCGGCCGACACGCCGACGAACGTCCTGCCGAGTATGCACGTGGTCGGCTGTATGGCCGTGCTGGCCGTGACGTTCGACAGTAAGTATTTAAAAAAGGTGCGCATCCCGGCGGTCATCATCGCCGCTGCGATCTGCGCGGCGACGGTGTTTGTCAAGCAGCACTCCATTCTGGACGTGTTTGCGGCGCTCGCGCTGTCGCTGGTGCTGTACCTGATCATCTATGTCGCGGCGCGCCGGATCGTGGACCGGCGTCAGCCGACGGCCACAGCCTGAGAGAAACCAAACAGAGAAACAGATAGACGAGGATAAAGAGGAGAAATATGAGTGACCCGAAGATCCTGAAAAAGATGGAGCAGGAAAACCAGAAATACAAACCGAAGCCGGCAGTCGTGGCCGTCTACTGGATCCTGCGTCTGATCGTTATCGGCGTCATGGTCATGACGATCATCCATAAGAACTATGAGAGCACGTTCGTGTGCGTGCTGGTGCTGATTTTGTTCATGCTGCCGAGGTTCGTGGAGCGCAACTTCCGCATCGAGCTGCCGAGCACGCTGGAGATCATTATCCTGGTCTTCATTTTCGCGGCAGAGATCCTCGGCGAGCTCAAGAGCTATTTCATCACCTACCCGCACTGGGACTCCATGCTGCACACGACGACGGGCTTCATCAGCGCGGCGTTCGGCTTTGCCATGGTGGATCTGCTCAACCGCAACAAGCCGCAGCACTTCAAGCTCTCGCCGGTGTTTCTGGCGCTGGTGGCGTTCTGCTTTTCCATGACGGTCGGCGTGCTGTGGGAGTTTTTCGAGTTTTCGATGGACTACCTGTTCCACATGGACATGCAGAAGGACATGATCATCCACTCCTTCGCCTCCGTGACGCTCGACCCGACGAACAGCAATATTCCCATCCTGGTGGACAACATCACGGACGTGGCCATCAATGGCAAATCGCTCGGTCTTGGCGGCTATCTGGATGTGGGCCTGTATGATACGATGCAGGACCTGTTTGTCAACTTTGTCGGTGCGCTCACGTTCAGCGTTATCGGCTACTTCAGCGCCAAGTCCGGCAACAACAAGATCGCCAAGCAGTTCGTGCCGGTGGTCCTGCCGGAGGAGCCGAAGGCGGAGCGCGAACCGGAGCAAAAGCCGGAAGCGACAAAATAAAAGCAATCCCCGCCGGACGCAGCCTGCGTCCGGCGGGGATTGCTTGTTTGGGTCAGAAGCGGAACTCAAAATCGAGATCGTAGATGCTCACCGTGTCGCCTTCCTCGATGCCCATGGCCTCGAGCCGGTCGAACAGGCCGGACTGGCGCAGCACGCGGTCAAAGTACATGCGCGATTCGTAGTCGCCGAAGTTGATCGAGCTCATGAGCCGCTGCAGCCACGGCCCTTCGACGACCCAGAGATCGTCAAAGTGGCGGATCTGCAGCTCGTCGCTCGTGCCGACCTCCGGCTCGGGCGGGACGTAGTCGGCCTCGTACGGCGGCATCGGCGGGATCTCGGCGAGCTTGGCCGCGCATGCCTGAATGAGCTCGCGCGTGCCGGTGTGGGCGGCAGCGCTCATCTCAAAGAATTCGTAGCCCTGCGCCTCGACGTGTGCGCGCAGGCGGTCGATGTTCGTGCGGTCGTCGCCGAGCAGGTCGCATTTGTTGGCGGCGACGATCTGCGTGCGCGAGGCCAGCACGTCGCTGTAGGCGCGCAGCTCGGCGTTGATGGCCTCAAAGTCCTCGACCGGGTCGCGCCCCTCGCTGCCGGAGACGTCCACCAGATGCACGAGCAGGCGGCAGCGGTCGATGTGGCGCAGGAAGTCGTGGCCGAGGCCGGCACCGTCGCTCGCGCCCTCGATGATGCCCGGAATGTCCGCCATGACGAACGACGAACCCTCCGACACGTACACGACGCCCAGTTTGGGGAAGAGGGTCGTGAAGTGGTAGTTTGCGATCTTCGGGTGCGCCTTCGACACCACGGACAGCAGCGTGCTCTTGCCCACATTCGGGAAGCCGACGAGGCCCACGTCCGCCAGCAGCTTCAGCTCGAGCAGGATCGTGTGGCTCTCGCCCGGTAGGCCGGGTTTGGCAAAGCGCGGCACCTGCCGCGTCGGGGTGGCAAAGTGCTGGTTGCCCCAGCCGCCGCGCCCGCCGCGCGCGGCCACGAACGGCTCGCCCGAGGACATGTCGTGCATGATCGCGCCGCTGTCCGCGTCGCGCAGCAGGGTGCCGCGCGGCACGCGGATGTGCAGACTCTGGCCCACGCGGCCGGAGCAGCGCTTGCCCTGACCGTCGGCACCGTTGGCGGCCACATATTTGCGCTTGTAGCGAAAGTCCATGAGCGTGGACATGTTGTCGTCCACTTCAAAGATGATGTCGCCGCCGCGCCCGCCGTCGCCGCCGTCCGGGCCGCCGGCGGCCACATATTTCTCGCGGTGGAAGGTCACTGCGCCGTTGCCGCCGTCGCCCGCGCGCACGGTGATGGTCACTTTATCAACAAATGGCGAAGCCATGGTCATTCCTCACTTTCGTTGCCGGGCAGCCCGGCGGGGGATAGAAAAACGGGGCGGGCGCGATGCCCACCCCGTTTGCGATTACTGTGCGATCTCCTCGTAAACAGAGACCTGCTTGCGATCCTTGTCCTTGCGCTCGAACTTCACGACGCCGTCCACGAGGGCGAAGAGCGTGTCGTCCTTACCCTTGCCGACGTTGATGCCGGGGTGGATCTTCGTTCCGCGCTGTCTGACGAGGATGTTGCCGGCCAGAACAAACTGACCGTCGGCTCTCTTGGGGCCAAGGCGCTTCGACTCACTGTCGCGGCCGTTCTTGGTGGAACCCATGCCTTTTTTATGTGCCATTTCGAATTACACCTCCATGTGTCAAAATCAGTTGCGGAAATCAGGCCTCGATCTTCGTGATCTCGACCTTGGTGTAGGGCTGTCTGTGGCCCTGTGTTCTGCGATAGCCTTTTTTCGGCTTCATCTTGTAGACGCGGATCTTCTTGCTCTTGCCGTTTTTGACGACATTGCCGGAAACGACGGCGTTTTCCACCACGGGGGTGCCGAAAACAGCCTTGTCCTCGTCGATGACAGCCAGAACGCGGTCAAACTTCACAGTCTCGCCGGCCTCGACATCCAGCTTCTCGACGAAGATGACGTCGCCCTCAGCCACGCGGTACTGCTTACCGCCGGTAACGATGATAGCGTGCTTCAAACTCGTTGCACCTGCCTCTCTGTAGAGTCTCGCTCTTGTGGGCGGGAGGCGCACCTCCGCTTGGTACCCACTCAATGCGGCCTTGACAGTTTATCATTCCGGACAGGTTTTGTCAACGGTTTTTCCCGGGACATGGCGAAGTTTTTCGCGGGGATCGCAATTTTGCGGCGGATATGGTAAAGTGGCAGCGAGAGAGGGCGGTGCGATGAAGCGCCTGGTCAATGCCATTACCTGCACGCGCTTTGTATTTGCGCTCATTCTGGTGCTTGCGGCGCCGGGTTCGGCGTGGTTCTGGGCGGCGTATGGTCTCGGCGCGGTCAGTGACGTGCTGGACGGTCTGCTCGCGCGGCGCTTTGGGGTGCAGAGCGACGGCGGGGCAAGACTCGACAGCGCGGCGGACATTGCGTTCCTGCTCGCACTCACGGCGGCGCTGCTGCGCGCGCGGCAGTTGGCGTGCTGGCTGCTGTACGCGGCGGGCGCAGTGCTGCTCATCCGTAGTGTGACCTATGCCGCCGGGTTTTATAAATTCCGCACGTTTGTGTCCCTGTATACAACATTAAATAGAGCAGCAGGCGTCGTGCTGGTCGGCTATCCGGTGCTTGCGGTGCTGCTGGGGCAGGGAACGGCCGCGTGGCTTGCGGCGGCCGCCGCCGGGCTTTCCGCACTGGAAGAGCTGGTGCTGGTGCTGCGCGCCTGGACGCCGGCCCCCGATGTGCGCGGCCTGCTATGGATAGAAAAACCACGGCGCTGAAATCAGCGCCGTGGTTTTGCGTCCCGGGAAACTCAGCCGCAGATGGCCTTCGTGTCGCGGGCGATGACGAGCTCCTCGTTCGTCGGGATGACGAACACCTTGACCTTGGAGTCGGGGGTGGAGATCATGATGTCTTCGCCGCGCTTGCTGTTGGCGACCGGGTCGATCTTCACGCCCAGATAGCCGAAGTACTCGGCGATGGCGGCGCGGGAGGACTTGCTGTTCTCGCCGACGCCGGCGGTGAAGATGATGGCGTCGACGCCGTTCATGGCCGCGACATAGGAGCCGACGACCTTGGCGACCCAGTAGTGGAACATGTCGAGCGCGAGCTGCGCGCGGTCGTTGCCCTCGGCAGCGGCGGCATCGAGATCGCGGAAGTCGGAGCTGACGCCGGAGACGCCGAGCACGCCGGACTTCTTGTTGAGGATGTTGAGCATCTCGTCGATGCTGATGCCATACTTGTTCATGATGAACTGGATGACGCCGGCGTCGAGATCGCCGCAGCGGGTGCCCATCGGCAGGCCGACCAGCGGGGTGAAGCCCATGGACGTGTCAACGCACTTGCCGCCGTCGATCGCGCAGATGGAGCTGCCGTTGCCCATGTGGCAGGAGATGAGCTTGAGCTCTTCGATGGGCTTGCCCATGAGCTCGGCGCAGCGGGCGGACACGTAGCGGTGGCTCGTGCCGTGGAAGCCGTAGCGGCGGATGCCGTCGTTCTGGTAGTATTCATAAGGAATGGCGTACATATAGGCCTTGCCGGGCATGGTCTGGTGGAACGCGGTGTCAAACACGGCGACCATCGGCACGTCGTCGCCCATGACGGCGCGGCAGGCGTTGATGCCGGTGATGTTGGCGGGGTTGTGCAGCGGGGCGAACGGCGTGCACTCCTCGAGGGCAGCCATGACGGCGTCGTCGATCTTGACGGAGCAGGCGAACTTCTCGCCGCCGTGGACGACGCGGTGGCCGACGGCGTCGATCTCCTTCATGGAGGCGACCACACCATACTCGGCGCTGGTCAGCTTGTCGATGACCGCGGCGATGGCTTCGGAGTGCGTGGGCATCGGCAGATCCTCGTCAAAGACGGGTTTGCCGCCGACGAGCGGGGTGTGCTTCAGATGGCCGTCGAGGCCGATGCGCTCGCACAGGCCCTTGGCCAGGACGTGTTCGGTCTCCATGTCGATCAGCTGATACTTCAGGGAAGAACTGCCGGCATTGATGACAAGAATTTTCATAGTCAGATTCCTTTCTCATATGAAATATTGTAATTTTCGCAAAACCACAGTATTATGATGCCATAACACTCTTATTGTAATCATTTCAGTGGAAAACGCAAGTATTTTTCGAAAGAAGGTGCAAAAATGGGAAATGTCATCGGCATCGTTGCGGAGTATAACCCGTTTCACAACGGCCATGCACGGCTCATCGAGCAGACGCGCGCGCGTCTGGGCGCGGACTGCCCGGTCGTGTGCGTCATGTCGGGCGACTTTGTGCAGCGCGGCAGCCCGGCGGTGTATGCGAAGTTTGCGCGCGCGGAGGCCGCTGCCCGCTGCGGGGCGGATCTGGTGCTGGAGCTGCCGCTGCCGTGGGCGCTGTCGTCGGCGGAGGGCTTTGCCCGCGGCGCCGTGGGGCTGCTGGGCAGTCTCGGCGTGGTGACGCATCTGGGCTTCGGCAGCGAGTGCGGCGAGCTGGAGCCGCTGCAGCGGGTGGCCGAGGCGCTGCTCGATCCGCTGCTGGGCGAAGACCTGCGCGCCGAGCTGCAGGCCGGCATCCCGTTTGCGGCGGCGCGGCAGCAGGCGGTCGCGCGGCGCGTGGGCGCGCTGGCAGAGCTGCTGCAGGCGCCGAACAACATCCTCGCCGTGGAGTATCTCAAGGCGATCTTTGACCAGCGGCTTGATCTGCATCCGCTGACGATCCTGCGCACCGGCGCGCAGCATGACCGTCCGGCGGAGGGCAATGTGCGCTCGGCGAGCGAGCTGCGCACGCGCATCGGCGCAGGGGAGAACGTGTCCGCCTTTCTGCCGAGGGCGGCGGCGGAGATCAGTGCCCGGGAAAAGACGCTCGGTCGCGGGCCGGTGCTGCCGGAGGCGCTGGAGAGCGCAATCCTCTCGCGCCTGCGGATGCTGCCGCAGACGGCTTACAACGCGCTGCCCGGCGCGTCCGAGGGGCTGGGCAACGGTCTGTACCGCGCCGCGCACGAGGAGCCGACGCTCGACGGCGTGCTCGCGGCTGCAAAGTCCAAGCGCTACGCGCTCTCGCGCATCCGGCGCATGACGATGTGCGCGGCCCTCGGCGTCACTGCCGGCATGGACGCCGGCACGCCGCCGTATGCGCGTGTACTGGCCATCGGCGCGCAGGGCAGGGAGCTGCTGCGCGCGATCGACGCGCGCACGGCGGCGCCGGTCATCACGAAGCCGGCCGCCGGACGGAACCTGCCGGGCGCAGCCGGAGAAATATTTGCCCTGACGGCGGATGCGCACGATCTCTACGTGCTCGGCTGCCCTGCCAGAGAGGAGCGCCGCTGCGGCGGCGACTGGCGTGCGAGCCCGTTCGTGCTGTGACCGGCAGAGTGCGCAAAGTATTCGAAATTTTGATATGAATATTTTGTGAAATTGATATTGCATTTCTTGCAAAAAGATAGTATAATGCCGTCATATTCATTTGAAGGACATTTGTCCGCGCGCTGCGGACAGCGCCCGGAGAAGAAATGATTGGAGGAAATACAATGAAAAAAGCGATTGCTCTGCTGCTCGCTCTGGTCATGGTGTTCGCGCTGTGCGCTTGCGGCGGCGGCGACAAGGGCACGGCCGACAACGGCGAGAAGGTCGTTAAGATCGGCGTGTTCGAGCCCGCCAGCGGCGACTCCGGCGCCGGCGGCAAGAAGGAAATGCTCGGCATGCAGTATGCCAACCAGGAGACCCCGACCGTCGAGATCGGCGGCGAGACCTACAAGGTCGAGCTCGTCTACTCCGACAACGGTTCCGATTCTGCGAAGGCTGTCTCGGCGGCTTCCAAGCTCGTCAATGAGAAGGTTTCCCTCGTGCTCGGTTCCTACGGCTCCGGCGTGTCCATCGCCGCGTCCGACACGTTCAAGCAGGCCGGCATCCCGGCCATCGGCGTGACGTGCACGAACCCGAACGTTACGGCCGGCAACAGCCACTACTTCCGCATCTGCTTCCTGGATCCGTTCCAGGGCACTGTCCTTGCCAATTATGCTTCTTCCGAGCTCAAGGCCAAGAAGGCCTACTGCCTCGGCGAGAACGGCAACGAGTATGACCAGGGCCTGGTCACCTTCTTCAAGCAGGCATTTGAGAAGGCCGGCGGCACCGTCGTCACTGACTCCTTCCCGAAGGACAACTCCGACTTCAGCTCCTACCTGAACAAGGCGAAGGATCAGGGCTGCGACGTGTTCTTTGCACCCGTGTCGATCGCGTATTCCACGCAGCTCGTTTCCCAAGCGGCTTCCCTGAACATCGGCATCCCGTTCCTCGGCTCCGATACGTGGGATGACAACATGGTCCTGCAGGCTGCCAAGGGCATCAACGTTCAGGTGTTCGTTTCCACCTTCTACGCAGAAGGCGGCAACAAGACCTTCGACGACGGCATCAAGGCCTATATCAACGGCAATGCCGACGCCAAGACCACCAACGGCGGCGACGATACCATCTCCGCAGTGACGGCCATGGGCTATGACGTTTATTATGTTGCGCTCGAGGCGCTGAAGGCTGCCGGTTCCACCGATCCGGCCAAGGTCATGGAAGCGCTGCCCGGCGTGACCTATGACGGCGTGTCCGGCCACATCGCCTTTGACGAGACCGGCGACGCGATCCGCGACACCGCTTATATCAAGACCATCGACACGGCCGCCAACGTCTGGAAGTTCGTGACGCAGCAGAAGGCTTCCTGAGCTTCTGCCTCGGTCTGAGATCCAAAAATCCGGGGGGAGCTTCGGCTCCCCCTTTGGGATTTTGAGCCGCTGCGAAAGCTGCGGAAGCTCCGCGGTTTTCGCGGCGGCTGAATGTCCGCATTCGTAAACGATAGAGAGGGAAACAGATGGAATTTCTAGTCGCACAAATTTTATCCGGCGTTTCGCTGGGCGGCCAGTATGCCCTGATCGCCATCGGTTATACGATGGTCTACGGCATCCTGCGTCTCATTAACTTCGCCCACGGCGACGTGTTCATGTGTGCAGGCCTCATGATGGTCTTCATGTGTGCGTCCCTGCCGGTGTACGTATCCATTCCGCTCATGCTCGTGCTGACGGTCCTGCTCGGCTTCATCATCGAGCGCGCGGCCTATAAGCCCCTGCGCAGCGCACCGCGTATGTCCGTCATGATCTCGGCCATCGGCGTGAGCTATCTGCTGCAGAACGTGGCGCTGTATGCCACCGGCGGCCAGCCACAGACGTATCCGTCGCTGCCGTTCGTGTCCGGCACGGTCACGATCCTCGGCGCGTCCACGCACTGGGTCACGGTCATTACGCCCGTGCTCGTGATCGTGCTCGTGCTGCTGCTGCAGTGGCTCATCAACCACACGAAGATCGGCATGGCCATGCGCGCGGTTGCGAAGGACTTCGAGACCAGCCAGCTCATGGGCATCAAGATCAACAAGGTCATCTCCGTGACGTTTATCATCGGCTCGTTCCTGGCGGCCGTCGGCTCGCTGCTGTACTTTACGAACTACCCGACCGTCATTCCGACCTCCGGCGCCATGCCCGGCCTGAAGGCGTTCGTCGCGGCGGTGTTCGGCGGCATCGGTTCGATCCCCGGCGCCGTCATCGGCGCGTTCATCATCGGCATCTGCGAGACACTCATCAAGGGCACCAGCATGACGGTGTTCTCCGATGCGTTCACGTTCGCGCTGCTGATCGTCGTCCTCGTGGTCAAGCCCACCGGCCTGTTCGGTGAAAAGGCCACGGACAAAGTCTGAGAGGGGGGGGATCACTGTGCTGAAAGCGAAAGACAAAGAAGCACGCCGCGGCAACCTGATCACCTTTGCCATCGTGCTCGCGCTCACGCTCGTGACGATGGTACTGGAGAATGTGATGTCTCCCGGCTCCCTGCTCTTTACGGTCATCAAAAAGGGTGCGGTGTACTCGCTCGTCGCCGTGTCCATGAACCTGCTCAACGGCTTTACCGGCCTGTTCTCGCTCGGTCAGGCGGGCTTCATGCTCCTCGGCGCGTATGCCTACGCGATCTTCATGATCCCGGACGCCGCGCGCGATGGCGTGTATTACCTCTTCGAGGGTTCGAGCATCCACTTCTCCTTCCAGGAGATGTTCCAGCACCTGTTCGGCGCCACCGGCTTCGGCGGCGGCGTGAGTCTGGTGCTCGGCGTGCTCGTGGCCATCATTTTCGCGGGCCTGATCGCCGCGTTCTTCGCGTATCTGATCGGCCTGCCGGTCCTGCGCCTCAAGAGCGACTATCTGGCCATTGCCACGCTCGGCTTTGCTGAGATCCTGCGTGCCATTTTCCAGTGGCAGACGCTCGGCAAGGTTACCAACGGCGCCAACATCCTCAAGGGCTATCCGACGTTTGCGGATTTCAACATCACGAATGCTTCTGGCAAGGTACTCTTCCGCCTGAGTGCGGTCGTGCCGATTTTGCTTGCCGGTATCTGCATTTTCCTTATTGTCCTGCTCATCAATTCGTCCTACGGCCGCGCCTTCAAGGCCATCCGCGACGATGAGATCGCGGCGGAGGCCATGGGCGTGAACCTCGCCAAGCACAAGAGCCTGTCGTTTGTCATCAGCTCGTTTTTCGCGGGCGTGTCGGGCGCGCTCTTTGCCATGTTTGCCACGACCGTGCAGGCCAAGGTGTTCACCTCGGCCATGACCTATGAGATCCTGCTCATCGTTGTCATCGGCGGCATCGGCTCCGTTTCCGGCAGCTGCATCGCCTCCTTCCTGTACATCGCGTGCTCCGAGTGGTGGCTGCGCTTCCTCGACAACGAGGCGTACATCGGCTCGTTCAAGGTGCCGCTGCTGCGCAACGGTTTCCGTATGGTCGTGTTCTCGATCATCATCATGATCGTCGTGCTCTTCTTCCGCAAGGGTATCATGGGCGAGCGCGAGCTGCCGGATCTGTTCCGTAAGCGCCCGAAAAAGGCAAAGAAGAACGTAGTTGAGGAGGGCAAAGCAGATGAGTAAAGACATCCTCAGCGTGGAAAATATCACGATGCAGTTCGGCGGCGTCGTGGCAGTCAACAACCTGTCGCTGCACATCCCCGAGGGGCAGATCGTGGCGCTCATCGGCCCGAACGGCGCCGGCAAGACCACGGCCTTCAACTGCATCACCGGCGTGTATGAGCCGACGAACGGCCTCGTCAAATTCCTCGACGAGCCGATGGTCCGCAACCATCCGACCGGCAAGATGAAAAAGCTCTACAAGGGCGAAAATCCACTGCTCTACACGGCGGAGTATCATCCGGAGGATGAGACGAAAGAGCAGATGCTCGCGCGCGACCCGCTGGCCGGGACGGGCAAGATCGTCTCGCCGACGCCGGACAGGATCACGAAGCTCGGTATTGCCCGCACGTTCCAGAACATCCGCTTGTGGAAGAGCATGACGGTGTTTGAAAACGTGCTCGTGGCGAAGCATATGCGCGCCAGGCAGAACGTGTTTTCCGCGACCTTCCGCGGCAACGCCAAGGAAGAAAAGCGCATGCGCGACGAGACCATGGCTCTGCTCGTCGAGCAGGGGCTGGAGAAATACAGCGACGACATTGCGACGAGTCTGCCCTACGGCATTCAGCGCCGGCTGGAGATCGCCCGCGCGCTGGCGACGGATCCGAAGCTGCTGCTGCTCGACGAGCCGGCGGCCGGCATGAACCCGCAGGAGACGCTCGAGCTCGCGGCGTTCATCCACGAGCTACGCGAGAAATACGGCCTGACGATCTTCCTGATCGAGCACCATATGGATCTGGTCATGCGGATCTCCGATTACATTTATGTCATTGACTTCGGCAGCAAGATCGCCGAGGGCATCCCGCAGGAAGTCCAGAACAATCAGCACGTCATTGACGCCTATCTGGGGGTTGTGGAAGATGAGTGAAACGATTCTGAAAATTGAAGATCTGCAGGTGCGCTATGGCGGCATTGAGGCTGTCAAGGGCATTTCATTCGATGTGCAGCAGGGGCAGATCGTTACGCTGATCGGCTCCAACGGCGCGGGCAAGAGCTCCACGCTGCGCACGATCTCTGGTCTTGTCAAGCCGAGCGGCGGCAAGATCACCTTCCAGGGGGAAGACATCACCGGCAAGGACCCGACCCAGATCGTCACGCAGGGCGTGACGCTCGTGCCGGAGGGACGCCGCATTTTCCCGGACATGACCGTGCTGGAAAACCTGAAGATCGGCGCTTACCTGCGCAAGGACGATCTGTCAGAGGACCTCGAGTGGGTCTACAGCCTGTTCCCGCGCCTGAAAGAGCGCAGCTGGCAGGCCGGCGGCACGCTCTCCGGCGGCGAGCAGCAGATGCTTGCGGTCGGCCGCGCGCTCATGAGCCGCCCGAAGCTGCTCATGATGGACGAGCCGTCGCTCGGTCTCGCGCCGCTGGTCGTGCGCGATATCTTCTCCATCATTCAGGAGATCAACAAGCAGGGCGTGACGATCCTGCTCATTGAGCAGAACGCAAACATGGCCCTCAAGATCGCCGATATCGGCTACGTGCTCGAGACCGGCCGCATCACGCTCACCGGCAGCGGTGAGGAACTGCTGACGAACGACGCGGTGCGCGCGGCGTACCTCGGCGCATAACGGTATGGATGACCCAGACGGAAGGACGCCCGCAGGCGCCCTTCCGTTTTTTTCGGAACATTTCTTGACCGCGCGCGTCCAATCCTGTACAATGCAGTTGAAAACCATCGAACCATAGAGGTGTGCTATGAAAAAGTTTTTTTCAGGATTTCTGGTGCTGTGCCTGTCGCTCGCACTGCTGACCGCCTGCGGAAAGGATGGGCAGACTGGCAAGACGGTGGCGGCCGGCGGCCTGACCTTTGCCAAGAGCTATAGCGAGGTCTACTCCGCGCTGACCGATGCGCAGAAAGCGATTGCGGACCGCGACAAGTCCCTCAATATGACCGACGGCGCTTCCGACGACCCGGAGTCCGGCGGCAAAGGCGACGGTGAAGGCGAGGGCACATTCTACTCCGGCACGAACGTGCAGGTCGCGGGCGTCGACGAGGGCGATATCGTCAAGACCGACGGCACGTATATCTACATCCTGCGCGGCAGCGAACTGATCGTCATGCAGGCGGACGGCGCGGACGTCACGGACGTGTCCAATGTCTTTGTCGGTCAGGATTGGGAGCAGACGACGACCGAGGACGGTCAGACCCACACGCAGGAAAAACTGCCGCTGGAGCTGTATCTGGCCGACGGCCGCGCGGTCGTCCTCTCGTCGTATACCGACTGGACGGGCAGCGACACGTCCTCGGATGAGCTTTCCGGCAGCGGCAATAATTATGTCACAGTCGATATTTATGACGTCTCCGACCCGGCAGACCCGACGCTGGTCCAGTCGTTCGGGCAGGACGGCTACGAGATTGCCTCGCGCATGGTCGGCGGCGTGCTTTACCTGTGCACGTCGTATTATCCCGGCGCGCCGGAAAAGGGCGACGAGACTACGTTTGCTCCCCGGCTGTATGACGGGGACACGGCGTCGGTCGTGCCGTGCGACAGCATCGGCCTCATGCCGTACAACAACTCCATGACCTACGCGGTCGCGGCGTCGTATGACATTGCGGCCGGCACGCGGCTCTCCAGCCAGTCCGTGCTCGGCGGCGGGGAAACGGTGTACATGACGGCGGAGAATCTCTACCTGTGCGCGAGCGTCTATGACGACGGCGCGGGCAAGACCCATAAGGACGGCAGCTACACGGTCACGGACTATACCTCCAGCGTCAACACGGCGGTCAACCGCTTTGCGATCGCCGACGGCAAGCTCACCTTTGCCGCCAATGGCACTGTTCCCGGTGCGCTCAACAACCAGTTCTCGCTCGACGAGCGCGACGGCTATCTGCGCCTGGCCACGACCGAGCAGACGTATTCCTACAGCGTCTACCGCGATGAAAAGCATGACTTTGAAAACACGAAAACCAATGACGACGCCACGCAGACGAGCAATGATGTGTACGTGCTCGACCGTGACCTGAACACCGTCGGCAGCGTGGCCGGGATCGCCGAAGGGGAGACGGTGTTCTCCGCGCGCTTCGACGGGGATTACGGCTATCTGTGCACCTACCGCCAGACGGATCCGGTCTTTGCCGTCGATCTGACCGCCCCGACCGATCCGAAGGTCGTCGGTGAGCTCAAGCTCAGCGGCTATTCCGACTATCTGCACGTCTGGTCAGACGGGATGCTCTTCGGCCTCGGCATGGAGACGACGGCCGTGGATGGCGGCGCGACCGTGGACGGCATGAAGCTCGTCATGATCGACACGTCCGATCCTGCCAAGCTGCACGATCTGCACACGCAGACCCTTGATGCCGACTATAGCGAGGCACTGAATAATCACAAGGCAATTCTGGTGGACAGCGACAAGGACCTGATCGCTTTCCCGGCCGAGAACAGCTACCTCGTCTACGGCTATTCGGCGGACGACGGCTTCACGCTGCGTAAGGAGATCCCCGTCTCGCAGTGGGACGAGAACAACCGCGGCCTGTATATCGGCGACTACTTCTATGTCGTCGGTTCCGATCAGGTGAACGTGCTCGACCTGGGCACGCTTGAGAATGTGGCGCAGGCGATCATCCCGCGCGGGTAAACAACCGAAGATCTTCTGACAGGCGGTGCGCGCAGACGCACCGCCTGTTTACATTTTTGCGCCGCTGTGGTAAACTGATACATTGAGCGAATATCGCAACAAGGGAGGCGGCACCGTGCTCGAAAAGCTGCGACAAATTGAAAACCGGTACAGCGAGCTGGAGAGCAAGCTGGCCGACCCCGCGTATTATTCCGACCCCGCGGTGTTCACAAAGCTCTGCCGCGAGCAGCGCGAGCTGCAGCCGGTCGTGGAGACCTACCGGGCGTATACCGCCTGTCAGGCGCAGATCGCGCAGGCGGAGGCGCTGCTGAGCGACCCCGAGCTGCACGAGATCGCGCGCGAGGAGATCGATCTCGGCCGTGCCCGCTGCGCGGAGCTCGAGCAGCAGCTGCGTGTGCTGCTGCTGCCGCGCGACCCGAACGATGACCGCAACGTCATTCTGGAGATCCGCACCGGCGTCGGCGGGGAAGAATCGGCGCTCTTTGCGCATAGTCTTTATCGAATGTACAATATGTACGCCGACGCGCACGGGTGGAAGACCGAGATCGCCAACCTCAACGAGACGGAGCTCGGCGGCGTGCGCGAGGCGAGTCTGCTCATCAGCGGACAGGGGGCGTACTCCCGCCTGAAGTTTGAAAGCGGGGTGCACCGCGTCCAGCGCGTGCCGGAGACGGAGACCGGCGGCCGCATCCACACCAGCACCGCCACCGTGGCCGTGCTGCCGGAGATGGACGCCGTGGAGGTGCACATCGACCCGAAGGATCTGCAGATCGACACCTACCGCAGCTCCGGCGCCGGCGGCCAGCACGTCAACAAGACCGAGAGCGCCATCCGCATCACGCACCTGCCGACCGGCACGGTCGTCGAGTGTCAGGATGAGCGCAGCCAGTATAAAAACAAGGATCGCGCGATGAAGATCCTGGCCTCACGCCTGTATGCCGCGGAAAGTGCCCGGCAGAATGCCGCGCGCTCGGCCGAGCGGCGCAGCCAGGTCGGCACAGGGATGCGCAACGAGCGCATCCGCACCTACAACTTCCCGCAGGGGCGGGTGACGGATCACCGCATCGGGCTGACGCTCTATAAGCTCGATCAGGTGCTCGACGGCGATCTGGATGAGATCATTGATGCGCTCACACTGGCCGATCAGGCCGAAAAGCTGCGCGCATCCGCGGAGGAAACATGAACACGAAACGAATCACAACCGAGATCGCGCAGGCAGCGGATGCCATCCGCGCCGGGCAGCTCGTCGCCGTCCCGACGGAGACGGTCTACGGCCTTGCCGGCAACGGACTGGATCCCGCCGCCGTCGCGCAGATCTATGAAGTCAAAGGCCGACCGAGCGTCAAGCCGCTGTCGCTGATGGTGCACGACGCATCCGCCATGGCGCGCTACTGCGCCGATGTGCCGCCGGCGGCATACACGCTGGCCGAGGCGTTCTGGCCCGGCCCGCTCACGATCGTGCTGCGGGCACAGGACTGCGTGCCCGAGATCGTGCGCGCGGGTGGGCAGACCGTCGGCCTGCGCTGCCCGGATCACCCGGCCACGCTGGCGCTCATCGAGGCCGCGCAGCTGCCGCTGGCCGCGCCGTCGGCCAATCCCTCCGGCGCGCCGAGCCCGAAAACGGCAGACGATGTGCTGGCGTATTTCAATGGGCAGATCGCGGCCGTCATCGACGGCGGGCCCTGCGGCATCGGCCGGGAGTCCACGCTCGTCGATCTCTCGCACACGCCGTACCGCATTCTGCGCTCCGCCGCCGTGCCGGACGATGCCGTCTGGGACGCGCTCGTGCGGAAAATGCACATTGTCGGCATCACGGGCGGCACGGGCTGCGGGAAAACGACCGCGCTCATGGAGCTGGAGCGTCAGGGCGCGCTCGTCATCGACTGCGACGCGGTGTATCACGAGCTGCTGGCGTCCAATACCGCCATGCTCGCGGAGATCAATGCCCGTTTTCCGGGTACAATAGAAAATGGGACGCTGCAGCGAAAGCGGCTCGGCGCGGTCGTGTTCGCGGACGCGGCGGCGCTCGACGACCTCAACGCCATCACGCACCGGTATGTCCGTGCCGAGGTGCGCGCTCGCCTGCGCGCGTGGGCGCGGCGGGGCGGCACGGTCGCGGCGATCGACGCCATCGCGCTCATCGAGAGCGGGCTGGCGGAGCTGTGCACTGTCACCATCGGCGTGACGGCGCCGCGTGAGGTGCGCATCGAGCGGCTCATCGCGCGCGAGGGCGTGACGCGCGATTATGCCGAGGCGCGCATCGACGCGCAGAAGCCCAACGAATGGTTTGCCCAACATTGCAGCTACGTGCTGGATAACGGCGGCACGCTCGCCGATTTTCAGCGCCGCTGCCATCAACTGATACAGGAGGTGCTCTCATGAGCGAAGATAAGGAACTCAAGCAGTGGAAGGAAAAGCTGTTTTATCAGCCGAAAAACGGCTATGATCGGATCGACGCCGAGCAGGCCGGGGAGATCTTTGCCTACGCCGAGGGATATAAGCAGTTTCTCGACGCCGCGCGCACAGAGCGCGAGGCCGTCAAGGAGGCCATCCGCATGGCGGAGGCCGAGGGCTTTGTGCCGTATACGTTCGGCATGGAGCTGCAGCCGGGCTCGAAGGTGTATGTCAACAACCGCGGCAAGGCGCTCATGCTGGCCGTGCTCGGGCAGCAGCCGCTTGACCACGGCTGCGTGATCGCGGGCGCGCACATCGACTCCCCGCGTCTCGATCTCAAGCAGACGCCGATGTATGAGGACTCGGAGCTGGCGTATTTCAAGACGCACTATTACGGCGGCATCAAGAAGTACCAGTGGGTCACGATCCCGCTGGAGCTGCACGGCACGGTCGCGCTCAAAGACGGCAGCACGGTCGATATAGCCATTGGCCGCGAGCCGGATGAGCCGCAGTTTGTCATCACCGATCTGCTGCCGCATCTCGGCAAGGATCAGATGCGCAAGACCATGGAAGAGGGCATCACGGGCGAGGCGCTCAACATCGTCATCGGCAGCATGCCGTATGCCGGCGAGGGGCGCGACCGCGTGAAGCTCGCCGTGCTGTCGCTGCTCTATGATGAATACGGCATCACGGAAGAGGACTTCCTGTCGGCGGAGCTGGCCGCCGTGCCGGCGTTCCCGGCGCGCGACATCGGCTTTGACCGCAGCATGATCGGCGCCTACGGTCAGGACGACCGCGTGTGCGCCTATGCCGAGCTGCGCGCCATCCTTGACCTCGACGGCGCGCCGGAGCGCACGGCCGTGTGCATCCTCGCCGACAAGGAGGAGATCGGCTCCGACGGCGTGTCCGGCATGCAGTCGCAGGCGTTCGAGGCCTTCATGGCCGACCTCTGCGAGCAGCAGGACGTCGCGCTGCGCCACTGCTTTGCCAGGAGCTTTTGCCTCTCGGCGGACGTCTGCGCGGCCTTTGACCCCAGCTTCCCCGAGGTGAGCGCCAAGCGCACGGAGGCCAAGCTCAATTACGGCATGGGCATCTGCAAGTTCACGGGTGCACGCGGCAAGTCCGGCACGAGCGATGCCTCGGCCGAGCTCGTGGCCTATCTGCGCCGTCTGTTTGCCGACAACGGCGTCGTCTGGCAGCTGTCCGAGATGGGCAAGGTCGATCAGGGCGGCGGCGGCACGATCGCCAAGTTCATGGCCGACCGGAATATTGACACCATTGACGCCGGCGTGCCGGTGCTGAGCATGCACGCACCGTTTGAGCTCGTGGCAAAGTTCGACTGCTGGATGACGTACCGCGGCGTGCTGGCTGCCTACTGCGACACGCAGGCGTGACCGGATGCGGCAGGGGAAAACGGGGACAGTGACCGTTTTCCCTTGTGACGCAAAGAAAACCGTGGTATAATCAACATTCCTATCTGCGTATTGGGAGGTGCATCCGTGACCATCTGGAACGCGATCCTGCTCGGTCTGGTGCAGGGCATCGCAGAGTTTCTGCCGATCTCCAGCTCCGGCCATCTGTCGATCCTGCAAAACCTGTTTCATATGTCGACGGCGGAAAACGGCCATCTGTTTTTCGATGTTCTGCTGCATTTGGGCACGCTCATTTCCATCTGCATCGTCTACTGGCGGGACATCGTGGCCATGGTGCGCGAGACGATCGCGTTTTTCCGCAGCGCACGGCTGCCGGCCGAGCAGCGCCGGCAGCAGCTTCCCGCCGCGCGCATGGTGCTCATGATCATCCTGGCGACGCTGCCGCTGTTTTTGATCCTGCCGGTCAACGATCTGGTCGAGCAGCTGTACTACCACACCTTCTTCATCGGCCTCATGCTCATCCTCACGGGCTTTCTGCTGTTCGTGGCCGATAAAATGCCCAAGGGCACGCGCACGGAGAAAACCATGCGCGTGCGCGACGCGCTGGTCATCGGCGTGTGTCAGGCCGTGGCGACGATCCCAGGCCTGTCCCGGTCGGGCACGACGATCGCGGCCGGCATGGCCACGGGACTGGATCGCAGCTTTGCGGTGCGCTTCTCGTTTCTGATGTCGCTGCCCGCGGTGCTGGGGGCAAACATCCTGTCTCTGGCCAAGGCGGCCAAGGCGGGTATCGATGTGTCACTCCTGCCGGCGTATCTGGCCGGCATGCTCGTGGCGATGGTCTCGGGCGTCGCGGCCATCGGCCTTGTCAAGCGCCTGACGTCGAAGGGCCGTTTCGGCGCGTTTTCCTACTACTGTTGGGGCGCGGGCGCACTGACGATGATTCTGTCTCTGATTTTCTGAGAGGACGTTATATAACATGGCAACTTCATCATCCAAAAAGAAAACCGGCACGGCGAAAAAATCCGCCCCGGCAGCAAAAAAGCCGGCCGCCGCGCCGAAAAAGCAGCCGGCTGCCAAGGCGGCTCCGGCCTCCGCGCCGACGGCACCGACATGGCCGTATGCGCTGGCGTGCATCGTGCTGTCGCTGCTGGCGTTCCTGGGCCTGTTTCATGCCGAGGGCGTCGTGATCGACGGCTTTGCGGGCTTCCTGTGCGGCATCATGGGCTGGGGCTTTTGGGCGTTCCCGTTTGCGATGCTGCTGCTGGCGTGGACCTTTGTGCGCAACCCGCGCGAGCGCTTTGGCCTGCGCGTGACGGCGGCGCTGCTGATCGCGCCGCTGTTCGGCACGATCGTGCACCTGATGGTCTGCCGCGTGGCGTTCACGGCGCAGACGTTCGGCGCGATCGTCGGCCAGCTCTATGACGGGGGCAAGGTGCTCACGTCCGGCGGCGTGATCTCCGGCGGCATTGGCTATCTGCTCAAGGCCGGCATCAGCGTCTATGCGGCGCTGCCGCTGACGATGGCGGCGTTCGTGTTCTGCGTGCTGGGCAGCATGGACCTGACGGTCGGCAAGATCGCGGCCTGGGTGCGCACACGGCGCGAGGCACAGTACATCCCGGACGAAGACGTGCCGCTTGCGGAGGATGAGGAGGACGAACCGGAACCGCAGCCGCTGCCCGAGCCGCGGCGCAGTGCGCGCCGTGCCGTGCCGGACAAGCCGGTCGCCAAGAAAAAATTCATCGACATTCCGGTCGAGGAGACCATGACGGAGCCGGACGACGATCCGATCGATCCGATCCCGGTCAAAAAGCCTGCCCGCGGCGCGAAAAAGGCCGCGCCGGCCGATGCCACGCAAAATGTCCAGCCGCTGTCCGTGGAGGAGGCGGCCGATATCTGCGGCGTCACCCCGGTCACGCAGGAGATCCAGGACCCGCCGAAGCCGTCCAAAAAGGCGGCCAGTGCCGCCGTCGCGGCGGAGACGGCCGCGATCACCTCCGCCATCGAGAGCGAGAATGCCGATCACTCTTCCTATCAGCTCCCGCCGGTGTCGTTCCTGCGCGCGGGGAAGAAGGATCAGACGGACGCGACGGAGGAGATCCGCTTCAACCGCGACCGGCTCAACACTGCCCTGAGCAGCTTCGGCGTCAATGCGACCATCCGCGACGTGACGCGCGGCCCCACGGTCACGCGCTACGATCTCGAGCTCGAGGCGGGCGTGAAGCTCAACAAGATCACGAACCTCTCCGGCGACCTTGCGCTCGCGCTCGGTGTGGAGAATGTGCGCATCGCGCCGATCCCGGACAAGATCTCGACCGTCGGCATCGAGGTGCCGAACAAGGTCGTCAGCGCCGTTTGCCTGCGCGATATCATCGACTCGCCCGCGTTCCGCAATGCGAAGTCCAAGCTCTCGTTTGCCGTCGGCAAGGACATCGGCGGCAACTGCATCATCGGCAACATCGCCAAGCTGCCGCATATGCTCATCGCCGGCACGACCGGCTCGGGCAAGTCCGTGTGCATGAACTCGCTCATTCTGAGCCTGCTCTATAAGGCGACGCCGGACGAGGTGCGCCTGATCATGATCGACCCGAAAATGGTCGAGCTCGGCATCTATAACGGCATCCCGCACCTGTTCATCCCCGTCGTGACCGACCCAAAGAAGGCGGCCGGCGCGCTGCAGTGGGCGGTCGTGGAGATGCTCAAGCGCTACCGCCTCTTCTCCGAGGCGCAGGTGCGCGACCTCGCCAGCTACAATGCCCTCCAGAAAAACGAGCCCGACGGGCAGACGCTGCCGCAGGTCGTTATCGTCATCGACGAGCTGGCCGACCTCATGCTCTGCGCCGCCAAAGAGGTGGAGGAGAGCATCTGCCGCGTGGCGCAGATGGGCCGCGCCGCGGGCATGCACCTTATCATCGCAACGCAGCGCCCGTCCGCGGATGTCATCACCGGCCTCATGAAGGCGAACATCCCGAGCCGCATTGCCTTTGCGGTCTCGTCCTCGCTCGAGAGCCGCATCATCCTCGATACCTCCGGCGCGGAAAAGCTCATCGGCATGGGCGATATGCTCTATGCGCCCATCGGCACCGGCAAGCCCCTGCGTGTGCAGGGCTCGTTTGTGTCGGACGAGGAGCGCGAGGAGGTCGTGCGCTTCATCAAGCAAAACTCCGAGGCGCAGTACAGCGACGATATCATCGCGCAGATCGAGAAATCCGCCGCCGAGGCCGACAAGAAGTCCGGCCCCGCGCCCGAGGCGGACAAGCCCGCCAAGAGCGACTATGACGAGCTGCTGCCGCAGGCCGTGGACGTCATTCTCGAGACGAAGCAGGCGTCGGTGTCCATGCTGCAGCGCCGGCTGAAGCTCGGCTATTCGCGCGCCGCGCGCATGGTCGATCAGATGGAGGAGATGGGCATCGTCGGCCCGTTTGAGGGCTCGAAGCCGCGCAAGATCCTCATCACGAAGCAGCAGTGGCAGGAGATGCAGTATGTGCAGGGCACCGCACCGAGCGAGGTGCTGCAGGCGCAGACGGACTTTGCCGATGACAACGAAGAGGAACCTGAAGACGATGAATCATGATCTCCACACGGGGCGGCCGGAGCGCCGCCCCGTCGGCACGATTGCCTTTCCAGATGGGGCGGACTTTGCCCCGGAAATGACGCCGGCGCAGGTCGGCGCTTACAGCACGCTCGCCCTCGCGCACATCGGCGACGGGGTATATGAGCTCATGATGCGCACGGCCCTGTGTGCCGCCGGGCTCACGGCCGTGACCGACCTGCACCGTGAGACGGTGCGCCGCGTCAACGCGCCCGCGCAGGCGCGCGTGGCGGAGGCCATTCAGCCCGCGCTCACGGACGAGGAGCGCGCGGTCTACAAGCGCGGCCGCAACGCGAAGGTGAACTCGGTGCCGCAGCACGCGGACGTCGCGCAGTATCACGCGGCCACGGGGCTCGAGACGCTCTTTGGCTGGCTGTATCTGCTCGGCCGCACGCAGCGGCTGCGCGAGCTCTTCAGCAAGATCACGGAGGTGCTGTAACATGCCAATGGACGCAGTTTTTCTGCACGGCCTGACGCAGGAACTGACGCAGAGCCTGACCGGCGCGCGCATCGACAAGGTGCAGCAGCCGGAGCGCGACCTGCTGCTGCTGTCCGTGCGCACGCAGAGCGGCAACGCGAAGCTGCTCGTGCACGGCGGCGTGGGCAGCGCGCGGGTGCATTTCACGGCCGGCACGTTTGAAAATCCGGCCGAACCGCCGATGTTCTGCATGCTTCTGCGCAAGCATCTGGTCGGCGCGCGCATCACGGGTATTTCCCAGCCGGACTTCGAGCGCATGCTCGTTCTCGATCTCGACGGGCGCGATGAGCTCGGCACGCCGGTCAAAAAGCAGCTCATTGTTGAAATGCTTGGCCGCCAGTCGAACGTCATCCTCGTCAGCGCCGACGGGCACATCATCGACTGCATGCGCCGCGTGGATTCCTCCATGAGCGAGACGCGCCAGGTGCAGCCGGGCATGTTTTACCGCCTGCCGCTGCGGCAGGACAAGCCGGTCCTGTTTGACACGACGCCGGAGCAGCGCGCGCAGCTGCTCTCCGGCCCGGTCACTGCGGCGACGCTTGATAAGTGGCTGCTGGGTCTGTTCTCCGGCGTGTCGCCCCTGCTGTGCCGGGAGGTGTGCTTCCGCGCGCTCGGCGATGCCAGCCCCCGGCTCGAGCGGCTGGACGATGCGCAGCGCGCGCGCCTGGAGCACGAGCTGGACGCGCTGGTGTTCTCGGTCGAGACGAACAATCTCGTGCCCACCATGCTGCTCGACGGCGACCGGCCGAAGGATTTTTCCGCCGTGCCGATCCTGCAGTATCAGGACGCGCTGGAATGCCGCGGCTGCGGCTCGTTTTCCGAGCTGCTGGACGAATTTTATCTCCGCCGCGACAAGGCGGAGGCCATGCGCCGCCGCTCGCAGGAGCTGACGCATCAGGTGCGCACCCTGCGCGACCGCACGGCCAAAAAGCTGGCCATCCAGCAGTCGGACCTGCTGCGCTGCGCCGACCGCGAGGCCCTGCGGCAGAAGGCCGACCTCATCAAGGCCAACCTCTACCGTATCCAGAAAGGTGACCGCACCGTGACGGTGCAGGACTACTACGCCGAGGGCTGCCCGGACGTGACGATCGAGCTGGACCCGCGCAAGAGCCCGCAGGAGAACGCCGCCGCGCTCTATAAGTCCTACCGCAAGGCCAAAACGGCCGAACAGCACCTGACCGGCCTGATCGCGGAGGCGAGCCGGAACCTCGACTATCTCAACAGTGTGCTCGATGAGCTCGCGCGCGCCGAGAGCGAGCGCGACCTTGCCGACATCCGCGCCGAGCTGCGCGCGACCGGGTATCTGCGCCAGCCGCGCAATGCCAAAAAGGAAAAGACGGCGCAGCGCGCGCCGCTCGCCTTCGTTTCGAGCACCGGGTATGAGATCCTCGTCGGCCGCTCCAACACGCAAAATGACGAGCTGACGCACCGCACCGCCCGCCGCACGGACATCTGGCTGCATGTGCAGAAGGTACACGGTTCGCACGTCATCATCCGCGCGCACGACACAACGCCGGACGATCAGACGATCGCCGAGGCGGCGAGTCTCGCCGTATACTATTCGCAGGCGCGCGGCGGCGGGAAGACACCGGTGGATTACACCATGGCGCGCTTCGTGCGCAAGCCGTCCGGCGCGCTGCCGGGCATGGTGCTCTATACGGACTACCAGACCTGCATGGCCGAGAGCAATGAGGCGCTCGTGGAGCGCCTGCGCGTGCGCTAAGGCAGCAAAAAAGCTCCCCCGGCGGGGGAGCTTTTTCTGTTTCTCTTGCGGTATATTGCAGCAATTTTTCGCGTACTGGTTGGACGGTTGACGGATGCGGAAAACTGCGGTATGCTTTTGGCGGCAATGTGGGTTCAATCCGGCGTTGCCGGAGACTTTGACGAGCTATGGAGGGAGCAATGCGCAGATCATGGAGCTGCCCGCCCGGGCAGGGCGCAGCGATGCCCAGACGCCGCGGAGGCATCCGGCTGCGGTTCGATCCGGGCGTTGACCCGGAGGTGCGGCGCGCCCTTATGCAGTTTGTGCGCTGGCTGCAGACGCAGTACGCGTTCACTGTGCGCGTGCCGGTCTATGTGCGGGCGGCCGAGCGGCTTTTGTGCCGGGATGGCGATCTGGCCTGCGGGACATTTCTTGGCCCCAGCGATCCGAAACAGGAGCCGTATATCCGCCTTGCTGTCGGAGATTACCCGCAGATGCTTGCAGCGTGGGGACAGGACAGTGCGCTGGCATCGATCCTGCGCTCGCTCGCGCACGAGCTGACGCATTATTTTCAATGGGTGCGCGATCCCGTGGGGTATCAGACTGCGGACGAGTCCAGACTGGAGCGGCAGGCGGATCGCTGCGCCCGCGAGACCTTATACGATTACGCGGATGTGTATGCGCATCCGTGAGGTACACATATCCTTTTAGGGCAGAAAACGGAGGAATCCTTATGAAAAAACTCATTGCCTATTACTCCCGCGCGGGAGAGAACTATTTTTCCGGGACGCACCGCGCCATCGCCGTCGGCAACACGGAGAAGGCGGCGCGGCTGCTCGCCGAACTCACCGGTGCGGAGCTGTTCCACATCGAGCAGAAGGTGCCGTATTCGGACGACTATGACACCTGCGTCGCCGAGGCGCGGCGCGACCTGCGCGCCAATGCCCGTCCGGAACTGACGGCGCTGCCGGAGCGTCTGGACGACTATGAAGAAATCTACCTCGGCTATCCGAACTACTGCGGTACCATGCCGATGGCGGTCTACACCTTTCTTGAGCACTATGACTGGCAGGGGAAAACCATCCATCCGTTCTGCACGAATGAGGGCAGCGGCCTGTCGAACACGGAGCAGGACATCCAGCGGGCGGCGAAGGGCGCGCGGGTCGCGCGCGGCCTGTCGCTGCGCGGCAGCGCGGTGGACAGCGCAAAACCGAAACTGGAGCAGTGGCTGCGCGGGTAACGTGTGCGCTCCGGGCAGCAGAGAGAAGGAGGCCGTACATGAGCCGAAACGCAAAAATACTCATCGACCTGGCAGTGCTTGCGGCCGTTTACGGCATCTGGCTGCTGCCGAAGTGGCGGCGGCTGGGGAAAAGACCGCTGCTCGTCTATACGCTCATGTATGGCTGCCTCGCCAGCATTGCGCGCTTCACGCTCATGCCGGTGTTGGCGGCGCTGCCGTTCTGCTTTGACCATCCGTATATCCCCATGCACATGGCGCCGTTTGAGGATGTCATTCTCCGCCATGGCGATTATGTTCGGCAGATCGTGCTGAACATCGCCCTGTTTGTCCCGTTCGGTGTGCTGCTGCCGCTGTGCCGCAGCTGCCGCGGCAGGCGGTGCAGCTTCTGGCGCTGCCTGCTGCTGACGCTGGCGCTCAGTGTCGGCATCGAGGTCGTGCAGCCGCTGCTGCACGCATTCCGCAGTTCGGACATTACGGACGTCATCACGAACACGACCGGAGGCGTGCTCGGCTATGCGCTCTGGGCGATCGTGCACGCCTGCAGGAAAAAACGTGAAGATTGACCTGCCTTGAGATACCGGTGCTTTTGCCGGTATCTTTTTTGTTGAAAATGTGCCGCTGTTTCGTTATACTATTACAAAAAGCGGAATTTTACGGTCAAAAACGGAGAAAAAACAAAAATCGGAGGAGAGAAACATGGACGAGCGGATCTATCGCGAATACGTTGCGATCCTGAAAGAGGAACTGCAGCCCGCCATGGGCTGTACAGAGCCGATCGCCGTGGCTTACTGTGCGGCGCTGGCCCGCAGGACGCTCGGCGCGCTGCCGGAGACGGTCGAGGTGCTTGCGAGCGCGAACATCATCAAAAACGTCAAGAGCGTCATTGTGCCGAATACGAACGGCCAGCGCGGCATTGCGGCGGCCGCAGCGGCGGGTATCGTTTCCGGCAATGCCGACGCGCAGCTGCAGGTACTTGCGAGCCTCACGCCGGAGCAGGTGGATGCGGTGGGCGCCTATCTGCAGCAGGCTGCCTTTACCGTCCGGCGCGCGGACAAGGACTACGTGTTCGACATTCAGGTGCGCGTCACGGCGGGGGCGGACAGCGCGTCCGTCGAGATCGCGGGCTATCACACGAACGTGATCCGTATCGAGAAAAACGGCGTCGTGCAGTTTCACAAGGACTATCAGGAGTCCGGCAGCCAGCACGCCACTGACCGCAGTCTGCTGACGGTCGAGCACATCATCGCCTTTGCAAACGAGGTGGACATTGCCGACGTGCAGGAGACGCTCCAGCGGCAGATCGACTATAACTGGGCCATCGCCGAGGAGGGCCTGCGCGGGGATTACGGCGCGAACATCGGCCGTATTCTGCTGCAGTCTTACGGTATGAGCATCCACAACCGCGCCAAGGCCTACGCCGCGGCCGGGTCGGATGCACGCATGAACGGCTGCGACCTGCCGGTGGTCATCAACTCCGGCAGCGGCAACCAGGGGCTGACAGCGTCACTGCCGGTCATTGTCTATGCCAAGGAGCTGGGCGTCACGCAGCAGATGCTCTACCGCGCGCTCGTGGTGTCGAACCTCGTCACCATCCATCTGAAAACCGGCATCGGCAGCCTGTCCGCCTACTGCGGCGCTACGGCGGCCGGCTGCGGCGCGGCCGCGGGCGTGACGTATCTGTATGGCGGGCAGTTCCGTGAGATCGCGCACACCATCGTCAACGCCATCGCTATCGACTCCGGCATGATCTGCGACGGCGCGAAGGCGAGCTGCGCGGCCAAGATCGCCTCGGCAGTCGAGGCGGGTCTGCTGGGTATGCAGATGCAGATGCACGAGAGCCAGTTCTACGGCGGCGACGGCATCGTCGTCAAGGGCGTGGAGAACACGATCCGCAACATCGGCACACTTGCGAGCGAGGGCATGCGCGAGACCGACCGCACGATCATCCGCATGATGATCCAGGAGCACTGATCCGCCGAATATTGCCGGCTGCCGGTTGGCGGCCGGCATTTTTGCGCCGAATTTTCGCACCGGCGGAGAATCGGCATTGCATTTTGCGCGCCGAGCGCGTATAATACCGCATATTTCATTTTGCAAAAGATTTGCATACCCAAGGAGGCGCGCCATGCGTTTATTTGATATTCTCGGGCCGGTCATGGTCGGCCCGTCCAGCAGCCACACGGCCGGGGCTGTGCGCATCGGCCTGACGGCCCGCAAACTGCTCGGCGACCGGCCGGTGCACGCGGACATTTCGCTGCACGGCAGCTTCGCCCTGACCGGTCATGGCCACGGCACGGACTGCGCGCTGATCGCGGGCCTGCTCGGTATGCAGCCGGACGATCTGCGCATTCCGGGCAGCTTTGCCGTCGCGGCGGAGCAGGGGCTGACGTTCTCGTTCCGGAACGTGCAGCTGCGCAACGCGCACCCGAACACCGCGCGCCTGCAGCTCACGGGCGCCAAGGGCCGCACGCTGGACATCGTGGCCGAGAGCATCGGCGGCGGGCGCATCCGCATCTGCTCCATCGACGGTATCGAGACGAACTTTTCCGGTGAGCACAACACGCTCATTGTCCACAATCAGGACACGCCCGGCCATGTCGCTGCCGTGACGGCGGCGCTCATGCAGCGGCACGTCAACATCGCCACCATGCAGCTCTACCGCAGCGAGCAGGGCGGCTACGCGGTCATGATCCTCGAGTGTGACCAGCCGATCCCGAAGGATATCGAGCAGTGGCTGTCGCACATCGAGGGCATTCAGAAGATCACGATCTTTAATCAGGAGGAACCGGTATGAGCTTTTCGAGCATTGCATCCATGCTTTCGGCTGCACAGGAGAGCGGGCAGCCGCTCTATGCCGTCATCCGTGATGCGGACTGTCAGGAAAACGGCTATGACGCTGCGGCGTCCTACCGCCAGATCGCGGCGCTCTGGACGGCGATGCAGCAGTCGAGCCGGCAGTACTGCGCATCCGACCGCTCCAACAGCGGGCTCATCGGCGGCGACGCGGCCAGATTCCGCGCGGCGGCGGAGGCCGGCCGCCTCCTCGGCGGGACGTATTTTCAGCGCGTGACGGAGCAGGCGCTCAAGGTGGCCGAGTGCAATGCGTGCATGAAGCGCATCGTCGCCGCGCCCACGGCGGGCAGCTGCGGCGTGCTGCCGGCGGTGCTGATCCCGTTGGCAGAGGAGCGGGACGTGCCGGAGGAGACGATCCTGCAGGCGCTGTATATCGCGGCCGGGTTCGGCCAGGTCACGGCGCTGCGCGCGAGCGTGGCCGGCGCGGAGGGCGGCTGCCAGGCGGAGATCGGCACGGCCAGCGCCATGGCGGCGGCCGCGCTGACGCACATCCTCGGTGGCACGGCGCAGCAGTGCGCGGATGCGTACGCCATCGCGCTCGGCAATCTGCTCGGCCTGGTGTGTGACCCGGTCGCGGGCCTGGTCGAGGTACCGTGTGTCAAGCGCAATGTCATCGGTGCGGTCAATGCCGTGAGCGCGGCGAATATGGCCGTCGCCGGCATCACGAGCCGCATCCCGGTCGATGAGGTCATCGATGCCATGGGCGAGGTCGGTGATGCGCTCCCGGCCAGCCTGCGCGAGACCGGCCTCGGCGGCCTTGCCGCTACGCCGACTGGCCGGCAGGCGGCCGAGCGGATCGCCCGCGCCGAACACTGAATGCCTCCGTCCCGCAGGCCGAGCCATCGGCGGCGGGGCGGATTTTTGCGGGAAAAGGCTTGACAGACGGGCAAAATCACGGCAATGTATAGTTATCCTATAGAACGAACGACCCGCTCTGCGGGCGGAAAGGCGGAGCCATGGAATTCAATAAACCCATTGCGGATATGCTCCCCGGCATGGATGTCGAGGGCTTTTATATTCTGCGCGCGGCGGCGCTCAAGACGACGAACAACGGCAAACCGTTTCTCAGCGGTACGATCTGCGACCGCACGGGCAGCGTGGAGATCAAGATCTGGAACTACAGCGGCCCGATCGGCGCGCGCCCGGACGATACCGGCCGCGTCGTAAAGATCCGCGGCAGCGTCTCGGAATACCGCGGTGCGCTGCAGATCAGCGTCCACCGCATCCGTATGGCCGAAGCGGCGGACGATTATGACACGGCGCTGCTCGTGCCGACGGCGCCCATCGACGCGGACGCCGCGCTGGCGGACGTGCAGCGGCTGGTCGCCTCGATCACGGACGCGGATTACCGCAGCGTGGCCGAGACGATGCTGGCGCGGCACCTCGATGCATTCCGGCGCATTCCGGCCGGGAAGAGCGTGCACCACAGTTTCCTGTCCGGCCTTTTGATGCATACTTACAACATGCTGCGCACGGCGGATTTTCTCGCGGGCCTGTATCCGGAGGTCATTGACCGTAGCCTGCTGCTGACCGGCACGCTGCTGCACGATTTCGGCAAGGAGCGGGAGTTTGCGTTTTCCGATCTCGGCATCGTGACGGAGTACTCCACGGCCGGGCAGCTCCTTGGCCATCTGGTCATGGGGGCGCAGGAGGTCGCGGACGCCGCGCGCGAGCTTGGCATTCCCGAGGAAAAGTCCATGCTGCTGCAGCACCTGCTGCTCTCGCACCACGGCGAGCCGGAGTTCGGCGCGGCCGTGCGGCCCATGTGCGCGGAGGCGGAGCTGCTGTCATACATTGACCTCATCGACAGCCGCATGGAGATCTATGCGGAAACGCTGCCGACCGTGCCGGCCGGCAGCTTCAGTGCCCGCATTTTTGCGCTGGAAAAGAAGATCTATCACCACAACTAAGGAGGCTGCCCATGCTGACCCTGCCGTCACAAGTGCATACGGCGCTCGATCGTCTCACGGCGGCGGGCTGGGAGGCCTATGTCGTCGGCGGGGCTGTGCGCGACGCGCTGCGTGGCTGCGCGGCGGGGGATTGGGACATCACGACCAATGCCGAGCCCGCGCAGGTCGAGCGCGTCTTTGCCGGCGAGCGGCTCATCGAGACGGGGCTCAGGCACGGCACCGTGACCGTCCTGCTCGACGGCCTGCCGCTTGAGATCACGACCTACCGCGTCGACGGGGACTATACCGACCACCGGCGGCCGGACGCCGTGCGCTTTACGCGCAGCCTGCGCGAGGATCTGCTGCGCCGCGATTTCACGATGAACGCGCTGGCCTACCATCCGCGCACGGGGCTGGTCGACGTCTGCGGCGGGGCGGAGGACATTGCGCGCGGCGTTGTGCGCTGCGTGGGCGAGCCGGGCCGCCGCTTTCAGGAGGATGGGCTGCGCATCCTGCGCGCGCTGCGCTTTGCGTCCGTGCTCGGCTTTCAGATCGCGCCGGAGACGGCGGCGGCCATCCATCGCAATCGCGCGCTGCTGCAGTATCTCGCGGCGGAGCGCGTGCGCAGCGAGCTGACAAAGCTCCTCTGCGGGCAGAACGTGGACGCAGTGCTGCGGGAATTTTCCGATGTGCTGGCCGTCCCGATCCCGGAGCTGCGGCCGATGTTCGGCTTTGCGCAGCACAACCCGCACCATGACCGGGACGCCTGGCTGCACACGGCCGCGGTCGTGGAGCACATCCCGCCGGAGCCGGTGCTGCGCTGGGCGGCGCTGCTGCACGATGTCGGCAAGCCGCCGTGCTTTTCCCTCGGGCCGGATGGTGTCGGCCATTTTTACGGCCACGCGGCCAAGAGCACCGAGCTGGCGGAGGGCATTCTCACGCGCCTGCGCTTTGACACGGCCGGGCGCACGCGCATCATGCAGCTCATCCGCTATCACGACCTGCCCATCGCGCCGGAGGCAAAGCCCATCCGGCGGCTGATGAACAAGCTCGGCGTTGAGACCGTGCGGCAGCTTTTTGAGCTGCACATTGCCGATACCTGCGGCCAGTCGGCCATCTGTGCCGGCCGGGTGGAGACGTACCGGCAGGCGGAGCGCGTGCTCGACGAGCTGCTCGCGGCGGATGCCTGCTTCTCGCTCAAAGACCTCGCGGTCAACGGGGATGATCTGCTCGCGCTCGGCCTGCGCGGCCGGGCGGTCGGCGCGGCGCTGCAGGCGTGTCTGGACGCGGTCATGGATGAGACGCTGCCGAACGACAGGGCCGCGCTGCTGGGGTATGCGGCGGAAAATTTGCAGCGCTTTGCAAATTCCTGAAACTCGGGACTTGAAAATTGTGGAGCGATGTTATAAGATGAAGAACATATTTGAATTACATTGTAATGGAATATGCGGAGAACAGGTTTATGGAGCAGATTCGGTCGCGGAAAAATCAATATATCCTGCACCTGCGCGCGCTGGCCAGGGATAAGGATGTGCGCCGGGACGCGGGGGAGTACGTCTGCGACGGTGAAAAGCTGCTGCGCGAGGCGCTGCAGTTCGGCGCGGAGGTCACGTCCGTGCTCTGGCGCGATGCGGCGGCGTTCCCGCTGCCGGACGGCGCTGCGCAGTATACGGCCGACGCGGAGCTCGTCGCCTATGCCTCGCCGCTCATGCATTCGCCCGGCCCGGTCTTTACCGTGCGCCTCCCGGAGATGCGCCTGCCGCAGCCGCTGCGGCACGTCATCGTGCTCGAGGGCGTGCAGGATCCCGGCAACGTCGGAACGGTCATCCGCACGGCGAACGCCCTTGGCATGGATGCCGTGGTGCTCACCGGCGCGTGCGCCGATCTCTACAGCCCCAAGACCGTGCGCGCTGCGATGGGCGCGCTCTTCCGCCAGCCGGTGCTGACGTGCACGACGGACGAGCTGCTGCAGCTGCTGCATGCCCGCGGGCTGAAGCTCTACGGCGCGGCGCTGACGGATGCGGCGCAGGATCTGCGGTGCGTGCCGCTCTCGCCGGCCGCCGTGGCGATCGGCAGCGAGGGGCGCGGCCTGAGCGCGCAGCTGCTCGCACAGTGCGACGGGCAGATCATCATCCCCATGCAGCCGGGGGCGGAGTCGCTCAATGCGGCGGTGGCCGCGGCGGTCGTCATGTGGGAGATCGCCCGCACCGGGATGTGAGGAGGCGCGCAAATGTCGCAGCTGCAATACTGGGTTTGGCTGTCCATGCGCTTTGGCGTGCGCCCGAAGATGAAGCTCGCGCTCGTGGAGCATTTCGGCACGCCGCGGGATGTATATTTTGCCACGGAGGCGGATTACCGTGTCCGTGTGCCGCTGCGCCCGGAGGAGCTCCGTCTGCTGCTGGATAAAGACATGAAGGATGCCAACCGCGCGCTCGCCATCTGTGACCGGGAGCATATCCGCATCCTGACGATCCAGGACGCCGCCTATCCGCAGCGCCTGCTGCAGATCTACGACCCGCCGCTCGTGCTCTACGTGCGCGGCACGCTGCCGCAGCTCGACGACCGCGCGGCCGTCGCCGTGGTCGGCACGCGCAGCGCAACGCCGTATGGCGTGCGCACCGCGCGCAAGTTCGGCTTCGAGATCGTGCGGCACGGTGGTATCGTGCTCTCCGGCCTCACCGCCGGGATCGACCGCTCGGCCGCCGAGGGCGCGCTGCACGCCGGCGGCATTTGCGTGGGCGTGTCCGGTACGGCGATCAACCTGGATTTTGCGGGTGCATACACGCAGGAGGTCGCGCGCTGCGGCGCCGTTGTGAGCGAGTTTGCGCCGAATATGTCCGTGCCGCGCTTTGGCTTCCGGCTGCGCAACCGCATCACGTCCGGTCTCGCGGTGGCGACGGTCGTGGTCGAAGCACCGGAGAAAAGCGGCGCGCTCCTGTTTGCCGACGATGCCGTCACGCAGGGCAGGGAGGTCTTTGCCGTGCCCGGCAACGCGGACTCCCGCGCCTCGGCCGGCAGCAATGCGCTGCTCAAGGACGGCGCCCGTCCGGCCACGTGCGCGTGGGATGTGCTGAGCGATTTTCGCCGCATGTTTCCCGGCACGCTGCGGGAAAATATCGCGCCCGCGCCCGAGACCCAGGCGCCTGAACCGCCGCCGGAGATGGGCAGCGGCTTTGCACAGGTGCGCCGCCCGGTCGCGGAGAAAAGGATTGACAAGCCGCAGTCGGAGGCATATATTGACCTGGAAGCGCAGCTGAAGTCGCTCACGACCGAGCAGCTGCAGATCGTCGCGGCGATCGATGCGCCCGGCACACAGGTGGACCTCATCATCGAAAAGACGCAGCTGCCGGCGAGTAAGGTGCTCGCGGAGCTGACCGTGCTGCAGATCCGCGGCGTCGTCCGGCAGGAGCCGGGCAAACGCTTTTCATTAAATATACGCGCAGGCACTGCGCAGAATCATAAGGAGTTGGAGTAGACCCGATGGCAAAAGCAAAAACCGATCTGGTGATCGTCGAGTCTCCGGCGAAGGCCAGAACAATCGAAAAATATCTGGGCAATCATTATCAGGTCGTGGCCTCGATGGGCCACCTGCGTGACCTGCCCAAGAGCACCATGGGTGTGGACATTGACGGTGATTTTACGCCGCAGTACCTGCCCGTGAAAGACCGCGCGGACGTGATCGCCGACCTGAAAAAGCGCGCGAAATCGGCCGACACCGTCTATCTTGCGACCGACCCGGACCGCGAAGGAGAGGCCATTTCATGGCACCTGAAGGAGTTGCTGGATCTGCCGGATGACAAGGCCAAGCGCGTGACGTTCAACGAGATCACGAAAAAGGTCGTCACCGAGAGCATCCAGCACCCGCGCGAGATCGATCAGGATCTGGTCGACGCGCAGCAGGCACGCCGTATTCTCGACCGCATCGTGGGCTATAAGCTCAGTCCGCTGCTCTGGCGCAAGGTCAAGCCCGGCCTGTCCGCCGGCCGCGTGCAGTCGGTGGCCACGCGCATCGTGGTCGACCGCGAAAACGAGATCCGCGCCTTCCAGCCGCAGGAGTACTGGCTGCTCGACGCGCTGCTCGACTGCGGCGCGGGCACGTTCACGGCGCGCTTTTACGGCACGGCCGATAAGAAAATGGATGTCCCGGACGAGGCCACGGCCGACAAGATCATTGCCGCCGTGTCGGCCGAACCGTTCAAAATTGCGAGCGTCAAGCGCGGCGAAAAGCAGCGCAGCCCGTCGCCCCCGTTCATCACCTCGACCCTGCAGCAGGAGGCTTCCCGTCGCCTGGGCATGACGCCGCGGCGCACCATGTCGGTCGCGCAGCAGCTCTATGAGGGCGTGGACATTACCGACCGCGGCACGATCGGCCTCATCACCTATATGCGTACCGATTCGCAGCGCCTGTCCGATGAGGCGCTCGCCGCCGCGCAGTCCTTCATCGTCGAGCATTACGGCCCGGAGTACCACCCCGGTAAGCCGCGCACGTATAAGACCAAGGCCGGCGCACAGGACGCGCACGAGGCCATCCGCCCGACGGACGTCACGCTCACGCCGGATCGCGTGCGCCACGACCTTACGCCGGAGCAGTACCGGCTCTACCGGCTCATCTGGGGCCGCTTCACGGCCTGCCAGATGTCCAACGCCGTGTACGACAACGTCGTCGTGGATGCCGGCAGCGCGGGCTATCTCTTCCGCGCCAACTACTCCGAGCAGAAGTTCGCGGGCTACACCGCCGTGTATGAAGAGGCGAAGGACGAGGAGACGAGTGAAGTGCGCCGTCCGCTGCCGTCGCTCAAGCAGGGCGATGCCGTGGAGCTTAAAAACGTCACGAAGGAGCAGCAGTTCACGCAGCCGCCCGCCCGCTACACGGAGGCGACGCTCATCCGCGCCATGGAGGAAAAGGGCATCGGCCGTCCGTCCACGTACGCGCCGACGATCTCGACCATCCTCAGCCGCAACTATGTTGTCAAGGAGGGGCGCTACCTGCGCCCGACGAATCTCGGCATCGTCGTGACCGAGATGATGGAGGAGTACTTCCGCAACATCGTCGATCTGAAGTTCACCGCCAACATGGAGACGGACCTTGACAAGATCGAGGCCGGCAAGATGGCGTGGAAGGACGTGCTGCGCGAGTATTATAAAGACTTTGACGCGAACCTCAACAACGCCGAGATCCAGCTCGAGGGCAAGCATCTCAAGGTGCCGGATGAGGAGTCGGACGAGGTCTGCCCGAACTGCGGGCGCAAGCTCGTGTATAAAAACGGCCGCTTCGGCCGCTTCCTTGCCTGCCCAGGCTACCCGGAGTGCAGCTTTACGATGCCCATCGTCGTCGAGATGCCCGGCAAGTGCCCGGCCTGCGGCGGCCGTCTGCTCAAGCGCACGTCCCGCAAGGGCTTTGCCTACTACGCTTGTGAGCGCGGGCATGATTGCCCGGGACATGGCGAGGGTGAGGGCGGCGAGAGCATCCAGGGCTTCATGACCTGGGACGTGCCGACGAAGGACTATTGCCCCGAGTGCGGCAAGACCATGTTCAAACGCGCCGGCAAGGGCGCGAACAAGCCGTTTTGCATCAACCCCGAGTGCCCGAATTATCTGCCGCCCGACAAGCGCGGCTACAAGCGCAAGCCGAAACCGGCGGACGACGCGGCTGAGCCCAAGGCTGAGTCGGAGTCCAAGGAGACGAAGCCGGAGACCAAGAAGCCGGCGGCAAAAAAGTCCGCTGCAAAGAAAACCGCTGCCAAAAAGCCCGCTGCAAAGAAAACGGCCGCCAAAAAACCGGCAGCCAAAAAGACGACGAAACCCAAGAAGGAAGTATAATTGGAAAGGCGGCCTGACCGGCCGCCTTTTTCGAGGAGGAACGCTATGACCCCAGTGACCGTGATCGGTGCGGGCCTGGCGGGATGCGAGTGCGCGTGGCAGCTGGCCGGGCGCGGCATCCCGGTGCGCCTGATCGAGATGAAACCCAAGAAAATGACCCCCGCGCACGTATCCGAAAACTTTGCCGAGCTCGTCTGCTCCAACTCCCTGCGCAGCGATGAGCTCACGAACGCCGTCGGCCTGCTCAAGGAGGAGCTGCGCCGGCTCGACTCCGTCGTGCTTGCGAGCGCGGATCACAACCGCGTCGCCGCCGGCGGCGCGCTCGCCGTGGACCGCGAGGCGTTCGCGCGCGAGATCACGGAGCGCATCTGCGCGCATCCGAACATCACCGTCGAGCGCGCCGAGGCCGACGCCATCCCGGACGGTGAGGTCGTCATTGCGACCGGCCCGCTCACGAGCGATGCCATGGCGGCCGAGATCCAGCGCCTCTGCCCGGAGTTCGACCTGCATTTTTACGATGCCGTTGCCCCCATCGTCACGCTCGAGAGCGTGGACATGGACAGCGCCTTTTTTGCCAGCCGCTACGACAAGGGCACGGCCGACTACGTCAACTGTCCCATGGATCAGGCGGAGTATACCGCTTTCGTGCAGGAGCTGCGCAGCGCAAAGGAAGCGCCCATCCACGGCTTTGACGACGGTGCAGTCTTTGAGGGCTGCATGCCGGTCGAGGTCATGGCCCGCCGCGGGGAGGACACGCTGCGCTACGGCCCGCTCAAGCCGGTCGGCCTGCGCGACCCGCGCACCGGGCGCGACAACTATGCCGTCGTGCAGCTCCGGCGCGACAACGCCGGGGGCACGCTGTATAACATTGTCGGCTTCCAGACGCACCTGACGTTCGGCGAGCAAAAGCGCGTCTTTTCCATGATCCCGGCGCTGCGGAATGCGGATTTCGTCCGCTACGGCGTCATGCACCGCAACACCTATTTAAATTCCCCGCAGCTGCTCGACCGGTATTATCGTCTCCGGCGCGACCCGCGCATCCGCTTCGCCGGGCAGATGACCGGCGTCGAGGGTTATGTGGAGTCGTGTGCGTCCGGCGCGCTCGTCGGCATCGAGACGGCCGCGCAGCTGCTCGGACTGCCGCCTGTCGATTTCCCGCAAGAGACGGCCATCGGCGCACTGTCGCTGTACATTTCCGGCGGCAGCGTCGGCGATTTTCAACCCATGAACATCAATTTTGGCATCATCACACCGCTGGATCACCGCGTGCGCGGCAAGCGCAATAAGAACGCGGAGATCTCGGCGCGCAGCCTGCAGATCCTGGACGGGCTGAAACAAAAGGAGGTTTTTCATCTATGAGAATTCTTGTGGACGCAATGAGCGGTGACCTCGCTCCGGACGAGATCGTCAAGGGCGCGGTGCACGCGCAGCAGGAGCTGGGCGCGGAGATCGTGCTCGTCGGCCAGCGCGCCGCCATTGAGGCCTGCCTGCGCAATGAGCAGGCCAAGCTCGAGATCATCGACGCGAGCGAAGTCATCACCATGGACGACGACCCCAGCACAGCCACCCGCCGCAAGAAGGACGCTTCCATGACGGTCGCGCTCAATATGCTGCGCGACGGCAAGGGCGACGCGGTCGTCTCTGCCGGCAGCACCGGCGCGCTGCTCACCGGCGCTACGCTCATCGTCAAGCGCATCCACGGTATCCGCCGCGCGGCGCTGGCCCCTGTGCTGCCGAACGGCGACGCGGGCGTCATGCTCATCGACTGCGGCGCCAACGCCGACTGCACGCCGGAGTACCTGCTGCAGTTTGCCTATATGGGCAGCTATTATGCCCGCACCATGCTCGGCATCGCCGCGCCGCGCGTCGGCCTGCTCAGCAACGGCACCGAGGATCACAAGGGCTCTGAGCTCCAGCACGAGACATTCCCGCTGCTCAAGGCGGCGGACGCCGCCGGCCGCATCCGCTTTATCGGCAACGTTGAGGCGTCGCAGGTGTTCAGCGGCGATGTGGACGTCGTCGTCACGGACGGCTTTACCGGCAATGTGCTGCTCAAGGGCATCGAGGGCAGCATCAAGTACATGACGCGCCAGCTCAAGGGCATTTTCATGAAAAACTTCAAGACCAAGATGGCTGCCCTTGCCATCAGGGACGAGTTCCACGCGCTCAAGGCATCGCTTGACCCGAACGAGGTCGGCGGCACGGCCATGCTCGGCATCAGCAAGCCGGTCATCAAGGCCCACGGCTCATCTGATGCGCGCGCGATCTACAACGCCATCCGTCAGGCGATCGCCTTTGTCGATTCCGGCATCATTGACGACATCACGGCCAACATCTCCTACATGCGTGTGGACAAGCACGCGGCGAAGGAGAGCAACTGATGGAGGCGCTGGAGGCCCGCCTGGGCTACACGTTCCGCGACCGGGCGCTGCTGGAGAATGCGCTCATGCACAGCTCCTATGCCAATGAAAACCGCGCGCGGGGCTATACCAGCAACGAGCGGCTCGAGTTTCTAGGCGATTCCGTGCTCGGTATGGTCACGGCGACGCGGCTCTATGCGCTCTATCCCGACATGCCGGAGGGGAAGATGAGCCGCCTGCGTGCCGAGCTCGTCTGCGAGCAGGCGCTGCACGGCGTGGCGCTCACGCTGCATCTGGGCGACTATATCCGCCTCGGCCACGGGGAGGAGCGCAGCGGCGGCAGAGAGCGGCCGTCCATTCTCGCCGACGCGGTGGAGGCGGTCATCGCCGCCATGTATCTTGACGGCGGGCTGGAGCCCGCGCAGCGCTTTATCCTCGCGCACATCCTCAACGGTCTGGCCGAGGGGGAGATCCACCACGTCGAGGACTATAAGACCGAGCTGCAGGAGCGCGTGCAGCGCCGCGCCGGGCAGACGCTTTCCTATACCGTCTGCGCCGAGAGCGGTCCGGACCATAACAAGACATTCACCATGGCCGTGCTGCTCAACGGCAGCGAGATCGGCCGCGGCACCGGCCGCACGAAAAAGGAGGCGGAGCAGTCCGCCGCCCGGTGCGCGCTCGAACAGATGCCGCAATAACGGCATGCAGCCGCCTGCGAAAACGCAGGCGGCTGCATTTTTTCACATCTGAAAAAATGCGCTCCGGCCGTTGCAAAATGGCATTTTTGGCGGTATACTCTACTTTGTATTACTTTGATTTGAGATATCAGCGGCGTCTCTGCACGCGCAGACGCCGGATATGCGAGGGATTTTGTGTACTTAAAAGCATTGGAGATCCAGGGCTTCAAGTCCTTCCCGGACAAGACGCGCCTGAATTTTGACCAGGAGATCACGGCGATTGTCGGCCCGAACGGGAGCGGCAAGTCGAACATATCGGACGCCATCCTGTGGGTCATGGGCGAGCAGCGCACGAAAACGCTGCGCGGCGGCAAGATGGAGGATGTCATCTTCGGCGGCACGGAAAAGCGCAGCCCCATGGGCTTTGCGCAGGTGTCGCTCATCCTTGACAACAGCACCGGCATCTTCGACACCGAGAACACCGAGGTCATGATCACCCGCCGCTATTACCGCAGCGGCGAGAGCGAATATTATATCAACCGCGAGGCCTGCCGCCTGCGCGATATCAACGAGCTGCTCATGGACACCGGTCTCGGCCGCGACGGGTACTCGATCATCGGGCAGGGTCGCATCGCCGAGATCGTTTCCGGCAAGAGCAACGAGCGCCGCGAGATCTTTGAGGAAGCGGCCGGCATCTCGCGCTACCGCTACCGCAAGGAGGAGTCGGAGCGCAAGCTCGCCCGCACGGAGGAAAACCTCCTGCGCATCAACGACAAGGTCGATGAGCTGGAGCTGCAGGTTGAGCCCCTGCGCAAGCAGGCCGAGACGGCGAAGAAGTATCTCCGATTGCGCGACGAGCTCAAGAGCGCGGAGGTTTCCGTCTGGATGGAGACGCTCGACCGGCTGCACGCGCAGGCTGAGACCGTGAACCGCGATTATCAGACCGCGAAGGAAAACCTCGCCGGCGCGCAGCGTGAGCTCGAGCAGCTCTATGCAGCGTCGGAGAACATCGCGCAGAAGATGCGCGAGAAGGATCTGGAGTCCGAGCGCACACGCGAGCAGATCTCCGAGGCCGAGAGCGCCGCTGCCGAGTGCGAGAGCGCCGCGGCCGTCGTGCGCACGAACCTGCAAAACAGTGCCGACAGCATCGCGCGCCTGCGCGTGGAGGTATCCGAGCAGACTGACCGTGCGGACGCTCTGCAGGCACAGATCGACGCGCAGCAGCGCCGCCTGCAGGAGATCGAGGCCGAAAAGGCGCAGCACGCGCAGGAGATACAATCCGTGCTCGCCGAGATCGACCGCAACGCGGCCTCCTCCGGCGAGGCCGAGCGCGCGTACACGGAGCTGCTCGCCAAAGAGAGCGCGCAGAGCAGCGCGCTGGCCGAGTGCCGCACGCGCATCACGCTCCTGGCGGATAAATCGCAGGAGCTGCTCGATCAGGAAAACGCCGTCGCCACCGCCGCCGCGGAAGCGGCCGAGCATCTGGCGGCGCTTGAGACGCAGCAGCAGGAAAAGCAGACAGCGCAGCAGCAGGCGCGCACCGCGTGCGACGCCCTGCGCGCGGAGCAAAGGGAAAAGGCCCAGCGCCTTTCCGCCTGTGAGCAGGCGCTCACCCGACAGCAGGAGCGGCTGTCCGGTCTGACGGTTGACCTGCGCAGCACCGAGTCGCGCATCCGTATGCTCACGGAGATGGAAAAGGACTTCGAGGGCTACAACCGCGCGGTCAAGGCCGTCATGCACGCGGCCGAAAAGGGGACGCTGCGCGGCGTGCGCGGCCCGGTCGCAAACCTCATCAAGACTGGCGACCGCTACGCCCTCGCCATCGAGACGGCGCTCGGCGCCGCGGCGCAGAACATCGTCGTCGATACGCAAAGCTGCGGCGCGCAGGCCATTGAGCTGCTGCGCCGGCGCGAGACCGGCCGCGCGACGTTCCTGCCGCTCGATACCATCCGTCCGATGCACTTAAACAGCGTGCCGGATCAGGAGCCGGGCTATGTCGGCGTGGCCGATACGCTTGTCACCTGCGCCGCCGCTTACCGCAATATCGTCAGCAATCTCCTCGGCCGCACCGTCGTGGCCGAGACGATGAAAGATGCCATCGCCATCTCCAGGCGCTATGACCACCGCTACCGCATCGTCACGCTCGACGGGCAGCTCGTCAACGCGGGCGGCTCGCTCACCGGCGGCAGCGCCGCCAAGGGCAGCGGCATCCTTTCCCGCGCAAACGAGCTCAAGCGCCTGCGCGCGGCGCTCGACACGCTCACGCTGGAGAAAAAGCAGTGCGAGGCCGAGCTTGAGGACGCGCAGACGGCGCTCGACGCGGCCCATGCGCAGCTCGACACCGTGCAGGCGCAGCTGGAGCAGGCGGTCGAGACGCTGCACAAGGCGGAGTCCGAAGCCGCGCAGGTCGCGCTGCTGAAAAACGCCGCGCAGGAGACCATTGCGGGGCAGAATGCGTCCATCGACGCCTGCCGCGCGCAGCAGAAGGCGAATCAGGATCGCATCGCGGCCGCCCGCGCCGACGCGCTTTCGGCGGAGCAGGCGCTCGCCGCGCTTCGCGCAGAGCGCGACCGGAGCGAGCTGGGCCGCGGCGCGTTTGACCGCCGCCGTCAGGAACTGGCCGATCAGCTGGCCGGCCTGCGGGCGGAGTCGGCGTCTCTGGACGCCGAGCGCGAGACCATCACGCGCACGACGCAACAGATCCACGACCTCTTTGAGGAAATGACCGGCGACCGCACGGCCCGCCTTGCCCAGATCGAGCAGGCCGAGGCCGGCACGCAGCAGCTGCAACAGACCCTGCAGATGCATGAGCGCCGCCTGGCCGAACTGCGCCAGCGCGCCGAAACGCTGCGCAGCGACCTCGCCGCGTGCAGCAGCCGCAAGCTGGAGCTCGAGGGCCAGCGCACCCGCACCGACCGCGACGCGCAGGCACGCAACCGCGACCTGCTGGATATGCAGGGGCTTGTGTCGCGCTTCGAGCAGAAGAAGCTCTCGGCCGACATGGAGGAAAAGCAGATCCTCGATAAACTCTGGGACAATTATGAGCTCAGCCGCACGGCGGCCGAGGCGCTGCGTCAGCCGATCGAGAACATGACGAAGGCCAACCGGCAGATCGCCGAGCTGCGGCGCAATATCGGAGCACTGGGCACGCCGAACCTCGGCGCGATCGACGAATTCACGCGCGTGAACACGCGCTACACCTTCCTTACCGGCCAGCGGGACGACATCCTCAAGGCCAAGCGCGAGCTGACCGGCATCATCGCCGACGTGACGGGGGAGATGGAGGGCATCTTCACCACGCAGTTTCAGGCGATCGACCAGGCGTTCCGCCAGACATTTCTGGAGCTGTTCGGCGGCGGCAAGGCCGCGCTCGTGCTTGAAGACCCGGAGCACGTGCTCGACAGCGGTATTGAGATCAAGGTGCAGCCGCCCGGCAAGGCGCTCTCGACGCTGAGCCTCATGTCCGGCGGCGAGATGGCGTTTGTGGCCATCGCACTCTATTTTGCCATTTTGAAGGTGCGGCCGACGCCGTTTTGCGTCATGGACGAGATCGAGGCTGCGCTCGACGAGGCAAATGTCACGCGCTATGTGCAGTACATGCGCCGCCTCGCCAAGAACACGCAGTTTCTCGTCATTACGCACCGCCGCGGCACCATGGAGGAGGCCGACCATCTGTTCGGCGTGACCATGCAGGAAAAAGGCGTGTCCCGCGTCATCGAGCTTTCGCTGGATGAAGCGGCTAAAACCATATCGTAACGGAGAAGATAGTTCTATGGGATTTTTTGATAAGATCAAACAGGGCCTGACCAAGACCAAGACGAAGATGGACGCCCAGCTGACCGGCATTTTTGCCGCCTATGAGCCGGGGGACGAGGAATTTTTCGAGGACCTTGAGGAGACGCTCATCCTCGCCGACACCGGCGTGGAGACGACGACCAAGGCCATCGCGCAGCTGCGCAAGGCCATCGAGCTCAAGAAGCTGCGCACCGGCGCGGAGGTGAAAAAGGAGTTCGTGCAGATCCTCACGCGCATCCTCAAAGTGCAGGACACCATGCTCTTGCTCACGACGCAGCCGTCGGTCGTGCTCGTCGTCGGTGTTAACGGCGTCGGCAAGACGACGACGATCGGCAAGCTTGCCGCCCAGCTCAAGAAAGAAGGCAACCGCGTTCTGCTCTCGGCGGCGGACACGTTCCGCGCCGCGGCGGCCGACCAGCTCACCGTCTGGGCGCAGCGCGCGGGCGTGGACATCGTCAAACACGAGGAGGGATCCGATCCCGCCGCCGTGGTGTTCGACTCCATTCAGGCGGCGAAGGCCCGCGGCACGGACGTTGTCATCATCGACACCGCCGGCCGCCTGCACAACAAAACAAACCTCATGAACGAGCTCAATAAGATCACCCGCGTCATCCGCCGCGAGCTGCCGGAGGCCGATATCGAAACGCTCATGGTGCTCGATGCCACGACCGGCCAGAACGGCCTCATCCAGGCCAAGCAGTTTCTCGACACGGCCGACCTCACCGGCATCGTGCTCACAAAGCTCGACGGTACGGCTAAGGGCGGCATCGTCTTTGCCATCGCAAACGACCTGCAGCTGCCGGTGAAATATGTCGGCGTTGGCGAGCAGATCGACGATCTGCTCGAGTTCAAGCCCGCGGAATTTGTGGAGGCGCTGCTGTCATGATCCTTGCAAGCAACAACGCACATAAGCTCGAGGAGTTTCGCGCCATCTTTGCGGACATGGGCATCGAGATCATCCCGCAGAGCGCGGCCGGCTGCCACTTTGAGGTGGACGAGACGGGGGAGACCTTCGAGGAAAACGCCTACCTGAAGGCCATCGCCGTGACCCGCGCGACGGGGCAGCCCGCCGTCGCGGACGATTCCGGCCTTATGGTCGATGCGCTCGGCGGCGCGCCCGGCGTGCACTCGGCCCGCTATACCGGCCGGCACGAGGATTCGGACGCCGCGCGCTACACGCTCCTGCTCCATAACCTCGGCGACCGCACCGACCGCACGGCCCGGTTCGTGTCGTGCATCTGCTGCACGTTCCCGAACGGCGACGTCCTGCGCGCCCGCGGCACGTGCGAGGGCAGCATCCTGTTTGCGCCGCGCGGGGAAAACGGCTTCGGCTATGACCCCGTGTTTCAGCCGGACGGCTATGCCTGCTCCATGGCGGAGCTGCGCCCGGAAGAGAAAAACGCCATTTCCCACCGCGGGAATGCGCTCAAAATCCTGAAAGAAGAATTGAGGAACTACTATGCTGACAAGTAAACAGCGCGCCCAGCTGCGCGGTCTTGCCGCGACGGAGGACACCATCGTCCACATCGGCAAGGGCGGCATCACGGACAACATCATCACCCAGATGAGCGACGCGCTCAAGGCGCGCGAGCTCGTCAAGGGCCGCGTGCTTGAAAACTCGCTCCTGTCCGCGCGCGAGGCGTGCGACCGGCTCGCCGAGGTCTGCCGCGCAGAACCCGTGCAGGTCATCGGATCGAAGTTTGTGCTCTATAAGCGCAACGAGCAGAAGCCGAAGATCGAGCTCGTGAAAAAGGCACGCAAATGAAGATCTGCATCTATGGCGGCAGCTTCAACCCGCCGCATCTGGGACATACGGCCGCGCTGCGCGCGGTGCGCGCGGCCATCCGGCCGGATCTGACGCTCGTCATTCCGGATCGCATCCCGCCGCACAAGGAGCTCACGGCGGGCAGCCCGGAGCCGGCGGAGCGCCTGCTCATGACGATGATGGCCTTCGCAGGCGAGCCGGGCGTGGAGGTCTCTGACATGGAGCTGCACCGCTCCGGCAAGAGCTACACGGCCGACACCGTGCGCGAGCTGAGCGCGTGCAATCCGGACGCGGAGCTGTATCTCGTCATCGGCACGGATATGCTCACGACGTTTGAGCAGTGGCACGATTTTCGGTATCTGCTCGCTCAGGTGACGCTCGTCGCGCTCGCCCGCACGGGCGATGAGCATGCGGAGGTCGAGCGCTTCAGCGCCTACCTGCGCGGGACGTATGACGCGCGCGTCATCGCCCTGCCGGCCGAGCCGGTCCCGGTCACGAGCACGGCCGTTCGTGCGCTGCTGCCGCGGCGGCGGGGCAGCGAGTACCTCGCGCCGAATGTGTATGCGCACATCATCCAGCAGCGGCTCTACGGCGCAAAGCCCGATCTCAACTGGCTGCGCGAGCAGGCTTACCCCATGCTCAAGCCGCGGCGTATCTCCCATGTCTGGGGCTGCGAGCACGAGGCGCGCCACCTCGCCGAGCGCTGGGGCTGCGATCCGGATGCTGCCGCAGAGGCCGGAATTTTGCACGATTGCACGAAAAAATTAGAGCTATCTGACCAATTGCTATTGTCTGATAAATATGGTATCATAAACGATACGGTCGAAACGGCCAACACCAAGCTCCTGCACGCCAAAACCGGCGCTGCCGTGGCCAGGGATCGTTTCGGCGTACCACTTGAGATAGAAAATGCCATCCGCTGGCACACGACCGGCAAGCCCGATATGACCACGCTCGAAAAGGTCCTGTATATGGCCGACTATATCGAGCCGTCGCGGGATTTTGACGGCGTGGACGAGCTGCGGCGGCTCGCTTACACCGATCTGGATGCGGCCATGGTGCTCGGGCTGAAGATGAGCCTGGAGGATCTGAAGGCCGGCGGCATCACGCCGCACGAGAACACGGTGCAGGCATTAAACTGGTATCAGGGCAGGGAAAAAGAATATGAAAAGACGACAGAGTGACGATCGCTATCCGGGCGATTACGGCGGATATGACGATCAGGGTTACGACCGTTACGACGGCGGCTATGACGATTCCTACGACGACGGCAGCGGCTTTCAGGACGACCCGTTTTCCGAGGCATCTGCGGCGGTGAACCACCGCGTGCAGGCGCAGCAGTCGCAGGCAAAGCGCAAGAAAAAGAAAAAAGTGCGCATCACGGTCATCGTGGTCGTGGTGCTGGCGCTCCTCATCGGCGAGTTTGCGATCCTGATGAACCACTGGGTCAGCCCGCCGAGCCTGAGCGACGGCGATTCGGACGATGTGAGCGTCAGCACAGACGGCCGCAAGAAAGGGTGCTACACGTTCCTCATCGCCGGCAAGGACCGCGCGGCCGGCCTGACGGACACCGTACTTGTCGGTATGCTCGACACGGAGAATCAGTCTCTGAAGTTTGTCAGCATCCCGCGCGATACGGCCGTGAACGTGTCCTACAAGCCCAAGAAGATGAACCAGTACTATGCCGCGGCCGAAAACAACGGCAGGGACGGCGTGGAGGCGCTCATCGGCGGCGCGGAGCAGATTCTCGGCTACCGGGTCGACAGTTATGCGCTCTTTGACGTGGAGGTGTTCGTCGAGCTCATTGACGCCATGGGCGGCATTGATTTTGACGTCCCGGTCGATATGGACTATGACGACCCCGGTCAGGATCTGAGCATCCATGTCCAGAAGGGCTATCAGCACCTCAACGGCTATCAGACCATGGGCGTGTTCCGCTTCCGCAACACGTATGCCAACGGCGATATCGGCCGCATCGACGTGCAGCACCAGTTGCTTAAGGCCATGACGAGCCAGTTTTTGAAGCTGCACAACATCCCAAATCTCAACAAACTCATTGACATCTATGAAAAGGATGTCACCACAAACCTGTCGGCAGGCAATGTGATGTTCTATGTCAAGGAGTTTTTGAAGCTCGATGAGAGCGCCATCTCGTTTGAGACGATTCCCGCCAATTACAGTGGCACCAAAAACGGTATGTCCTACGTGTTCATCCACGTGGACGAGTGGCTGGATTATCTCAACACCTGGCTCAACCCCTATACGAAGGAGATCACGTCCGCGGATGTGGACATTCTCTATGAATCCAATGGGCAGGTCGTGGCCACTTCCGGCACGGTTCAGGGCCCAAACAAATGGTAACAAAAAGGAAGGATGTAGCATTATGATGCCTGCTAACGAGCTTGCTGCGGTCATCGTCAAGGCGCTGGACGCAAAAAAGGGCGAGAACATTCAGCTGCTCAAAACCCAGGACCTGACGACGCTGGCAGACTATTTTGTCATCTGCACGGCCAGCTCCTCGACGCACGTGAAGACCCTGACCGACGCCGTGGAAGCGGCGGCGGACGACGTGGGCGAACCCGTCCTGCGCCGGGAGGGACACCGCAGCGGCAGCTGGGTCCTGCTCGACTATGGCTGTGTGATCGTGCACGTGTTCCAGGACGAGGCCCGCAAGTTTTACGATCTGGAGCGGCTCTGGAGCGACGCGGAGGTCGTGGACATTTCCGATATGCGCGCCTGAGCGCCAAAACAAAACCAACCGGGGCGGATGCTTGTTCCGCCCCGTGACCTACTTATGATTTTTTGATTTTTCAGAGAGAAGTGAATGCTATGAAGTACGATTTCCAGGCGATCGAGAAAAAATGGCAGGCGCGCTGGGAGGAAGAAAAGCCCTTCGCGGCCGTCACCGGCGACCCGCGGCCGAAGTTTTACGGCCTGATCGAGTTCCCGTACCCCTCCGGCCAGGGCCTGCACGTCGGCCACCCGCGCCCGTTCACGGCGATGGATATCATCTGCCGCAAGCGCCGGATGCAGGGCTACAACGTTCTGTTCCCGATCGGCTTTGACGCCTTCGGCCTGCCGACCGAGAACTACGCCATCAAGAACCATATCCACCCGGCCGTCGTGACGAAAAACAACATTGCCAACTTCACCAAGCAGCTCAAAATGCTCGGCTACAGCTTTGACTGGGACCGTGCGGTCGATACGACCGATCCGAGCTACTATAAGTGGACGCAGTGGATCTTCCTGCAGATGTATAAGCACGGTCTGGCCTATAAGACCACCATGCCCGTCAACTGGTGCACGAGCTGCAAGTGCGTGCTGGCGAATGAAGAGGTCGTCAACGGTGTCTGCGAGCGCTGCGGCAGCGAGGTCGTGCGCAAGGAGAAGAGCCAGTGGATGCTCGCCATCACGAAGTATGCCCAGCGCCTGATCGACGATCTGGACGATGTGGATTACATCGAGCGCGTCAAGACCCAGCAGCGCAACTGGATCGGCCGCTCCACCGGCGCGGAGATCACGTTCAAGACCAATGTCGGCGACGATATCACCGTCTACACCACCCGTGCCGATACGCTCTTCGGCACGACGTACATGGTCATTTCGCCGGAGCATCCGCTGCTCAAGCAGTGGCAGCCGCACATTGCCAACTGGGACGCCGTGGCCGCCTATCAGGAAGAGGCTGCGCACAAGTCCGATTTTGAGCGCGGCGAGCTCAACAAGGAAAAGACCGGCGTCCGTCTCGAGGGCATCGAGGTCATGAACCCCGTGACGCATAAGGCGCTGCCCATGTTCGTCTCGGACTACGTCCTCATGGGCTACGGCACCGGCATCGTCATGGGCGTTCCGGGCCACGACCAGCGCGACTGGGAGTTTGCCACGAAGTTCGGCCTGCCGATCGTCGAGGTTGTCGCCGGCGGCGACGTGACGAAGGAAGCCTTCGTTGCCAAGGACGACAGCGCCGTCATGGTCAACTCCGGCTTCCTCAACGGCATGACCGTTAAAGAAGCCATCCCCGCCATGAAGAAGTACGTCGTGGAGCAGGGCTTCGGCAAGGAAAAGGTCAACTACAAGCTGCGCGACTGGGTCTTCAGCCGCCAGCGTTACTGGGGCGAGCCGATCCCGCTCGTCAACTGCCCGAAGTGCGGCTGGGTGCCGATCCCGGAGGATCAGCTCCCGCTCGTGCTCCCGCAGGTGGACAGCTATGAGCCAACCGACGACGGCGAGAGTCCGCTCAGCAAGATGACCGACTGGGTCAACACCACCTGCCCGCAGTGCGGCGGCCCTGCCAAGCGCGAGACCGACACCATGCCGCAGTGGGCCGGCTCGAGCTGGTATTTCCTGCGCTACATGGATCCGCACAATGACAAAGCGCTCGCTTCCAAAGAGGCGCTGGACTACTGGAGTCCCGTCGACTGGTACAACGGCGGCATGGAGCACACCACGCTCCACCTGCTCTACAGCCGTTTCTGGCACAAGTTCCTGTATGATATCGGCGTCGTGCCGACCAAGGAGCCGTATCAGAAGCGCACGAGCCATGGCATGATCCTCGGCGAGGGCGGCGAAAAAATGTCCAAGTCTCGCGGCAACGTCGTCAATCCCAACGACATCGTCGATCAGTACGGCGCGGACACCATGCGCCTGCACATCATGTTCATCGGCGATTTTGAGAAGGCCGTCACCTGGTCCAACGAGGCCGTCAAGGGCTCGAAGCGCTTCCTCGACCGTGTCTGGAATCTGGCCGAGAGCTGCACGGACGATCCGGCCATCTCGGACAAGAACGAGGCGATCATCCACAAGACCATCAAGAAGGTCACGGAGGATATCGACGAACTGAAGATGAACACCGCCATCGCGTCCATGATGACCATGGTCAACGAGTTTGCCGCCAACGGCTGCACGAAGGGCGACATGGAGCAGCTGCTGCTCCTGCTCAGCCCGTTTGCGCCGCACATCGTCGAGGAGCTCTGGGAGCGGCTCGGCTTTGCCGCCAAGTACGGCAAGATGTGCTGCCAGTGCGACTGGCCGACGTATGACGAGACCAAGACGGTTGACACGACTGTTACCATGGCCGTGCAGGTGCTCGGCAAGCTCAAGGGCACCGTCACCGTCGCCAAGGACAGCGACCAGCAGACCGTCGTCGACGCGGCGCTGCAGCTCGACAAGGTCCAGCGTCAGATGGAGGGCATGCAGATCGTCAAAGTCATCCACGTCCCGAACAAGCTCGTCAACCTGATTTTGAAGCCGAAGGCATAACTTCATCTTGACATCGGCGGTAATTGCAATTATAATATTAACGCTAAAGCCATGCATGATGGCCCTTGAAGCGCCGCAAGGCGTATTTGGAGGGAGGGAATAAAATGTCTGAAATCTACGTCAAGGAGAACGAGTCTCTGGACAACGCGCTCAAGAGATTTAAGCGCAGCTGTGCCAAGGCCGGCGTCATGTCTGATCTGCGCCGCAAGGAGTACTACCAGAGCCCCAGCGTTCGTCGCCGCAAAAAGTCGGAGGCTGCTCGCAAGAACAAGAATAAGCGTTACTACTAATGCAAACAAAAAATCCTGCATCTTCGGATGCAGGATTTTTTTCTTGCTTTTTCAGGTCTGCGGTTCGTACACCGGCAGGTCCACATACGTCGGTGCGTGCGCCAGCGCCGGGATCAGCACGTCGATGGCGTCCGCCATGCGCAGCTTGAGCGTTGACGTGTTGATGCACGGGTGGCAGCAGAGGTACGCATCCTGCAGCAGGTCGCGGTCGATGAGCAGGCGCACGCGCCCGTCATGGTCGTTCATCAGCCCCAGCACGCTCACAGAGCCGGGCGCGATGTCCAGCAGCTCGAGCATATGCTCCGGGGAGGCAAACGACAGCCGCGCGCTGCCGATCTGGTGCGAGAGATCCTTCGTGCGAAACGGCTTGTGCCCCGGCATCAGCAGCAGATAAAATGCCGTCTGCTGCCGGTTCGTGAGGAAAAGATTCTTGCAGATCCCGGCGCCGAGCACCTGCTCCACGGCGGCGCAGGCTTCGATCGTGTCGGCAGCGTCGTGATCGGCCCGGTCGTAGGCGAGCCCCAGGCGGTCGAGCAGGTCGTAGCAGCGCAGCTCCTTGTCCAGCCGCTGCCCACTCACTGGGCGGCCGTGATATAAATTCTGGTCAACATACATAGCGGTAACTCCTTAAAAATCGGTCTGCCGCCATTATAGCGGCTTTGGCGTGCGGGTTCAAGTCCCGCACGTCCGGTTGACAGGTCGGGTTGAAACGGGTACAATATATGCTGTGAAACTGTGCAGAAAGGAACGTCCCATGGCATATCAGCTCATCGCCGTCGATATGGACGGCACATTGCTCAATTCCCAAAAAGAGATCACACCGCGCACGGAGGCCGCTGTTACGGCAGCGCTTGCGCGCGGGTATCACGTCGTCATGACGACCGGCCGCTGCTACCGGCAGATCGTGCCGTATATGGCGCAGTTTCCGGCCATGCGCTATGCCATTACGTCCAGCGGCGCTGCCGTGGCCGACTGCGTGCAGGATCGGATCATTTCGGCGCAGAACCTCCCGGCAGATGTCGCGGCAGAGCTTGTCCGCGCGTTCGAGGGGCTCGACGGCTTCCCGATCCTCTTCTTCAACGGCGAGGCGCTCTACCGCCCGGAGCTGCTCGATGACCCGCAGCGCTTCGGCATGGATGCCTATGTGGACAATTTCAAATCCCACTGCACGGCCTGCGAGGACATGGAGCGGCGCTTTCTCGCAGCGCCCTATCCCGTGGAGAAGCTGGATTTTTACTTTGTCGATTCCACCGAGCGCGCCAAGTACCTCGCGCGTGTGCAGGATGTGCGCGCCTGGGTCGTCCCGTGCGAGAGTGCGGGTGTGGAGATCAACGCCATCGGCGCCGATAAGGGGAGCGGGCTGCAGGCGCTGTGCCGCTGCCTGAACATTCCCATCAGCGCGACGATCGCCATCGGTGACTCGGAAAACGACCGCCCGCTCCTGCGCGACGCCGACCTGCCGCTCGCAATGGGCAACGCGATCGCAGACGTGAAGGCCGCAGCGCGGTATGTCATGCCCGACTGCGACCACGATGGCGTGGCCGAGGCCATTGAGCGCTTTCTGCTCGCGCAAAGTTGACCCCGCGCGCGAAGCGTTGTATGATAAGATTTGCCCCCATTTTTGGGGCAGTGTAACAGGAGGCAGTGTCCATGGACAACATTCAGCAGCTAAAACAGTGGATCGACGGCAGCGACCGGATCGTATTTTTCGGCGGCGCCGGCGTCTCGACCGAGAGCGGCATCCCGGATTTTCGCAGCGTGGACGGCCTGTATAACCAGAAGTATGATTATCCGCCCGAGACGATCCTGAGTCATTCCTTCTTCATGGCGCACCCGGAGGAGTACTACAAATTTCACCGGGATAAGCTCGTCGTCGACGGGGCCAAGCCCAATCGTGCCCACCTGCGTCTGGCGGAGCTGGAGCGCGAGGGCAAGCTCCAGGCGGTCATCACGCAGAACATCGACGGCCTGCATCAGGCTGCCGGGAGCAAGAATGTGCTCGAGCTGCACGGCAGCATCCACCGCTGCTACTGCATGCGCTGCGGCCGGCCGTATCCGGCGGAGCGCGTCAACCACGGCACCGGTGTGCCGCACTGTGACTGCGGCGGCATCATCCGGCCGGACATTGTGTTTTATGAGGAGTGCCTGGACGACGATGTCGTGTCCAAGGCAGTCCATTATATCCGCGAGGCGGAGGTGCTCATCGTCGGCGGCACGTCGCTGGCCGTGTACCCCGCGGCCGGACTTTTGAATTACTACCGGGGCAGCAAGCTGGTGCTCATCAACCGCAGCGCCACGCCGTATGACGATCAGGCAAATCTCATCATCCATGAGAAGATCGGCGAAGTCTTTGCCCAGGTATAACGGAGGAAGCAGGTTTTCATGCGAATTGACGTAATGGGCGTCGGGTTTGACAGCCTGACGATGGACGAAGCGGTCGCGCGTGCGCGTGACCTGATGGCGGAGCGGCGCGCGGCCTATGTCGTCACGCCGAATCCGGAGATCGTGATGCTCTGCCGTGACGATCCCGCGGCCATGCAGGCCGTACAGGGAGCGGATCTCGTGCTGCCGGACGGCATCGGCGTGATCTACGGCGCGAAGATCCTCGGCACGCCGCTGCGCGCGAAGCTGCCGGGCATCGACTTTGCCTCGGCGCTGATGGCGCAGATGGGGCAGGAGGGCAAAAGCGTGTTCCTGCTGGGCGCCAAGCCCGGCGTCGCGGATGCGGCGGCGGAGAAAATGCGTGAGCGTTTTCCCGGCCTCGTCATCGCCGGGACGAACGACGGCTATTTTCAGGACGACGACCCCGTGGTGGAGAAGATCAACGCTGCGCAGCCGGATCTGCTGCTCGTGTGCCTCGGCGCGCCGAAGCAGGAGCTCTGGATGCAGCGCAACGCACCGCGCCTGCGCGTCGGCCTCATGGCCGGCCTCGGCGGCAGTCTGGACGTGTTCGCCGGCAATGTCAAGCGTGCGCCGAAGTTTTTCCAGAAGCTCGGGCTCGAGTGGTTTTACCGGCTCCTCAAAGAGCCGAAGCGCATCGGCCGCATGATGAAGCTGCCGAAATTCCTGTTTGCGGCCATCGGCTGCAAACTTCGGGGGAAGAAACACCATGGCGAAGGGTAAACTGATTGTACTGGAGGGCATTGACGGCAGCGGAAAATCCGCGCAGTACCGCCGCCTGTGCGCTCGTTTTGACGAGATGGGCATGGCCTATCATCACATCGTCTTTCCGCGCTACGACCAGGAGTCGTCGGCGCTCATCCGCATGTATCTCAACGGCGCGTTCGGCGCGCATCCGTCGGATGTCAACGCCTATGCGGCGTCCACGTTTTTCGCGGTCGACCGCTATGCGTCTTACCGCACCGACTGGGGCGAGATCTATGAAAATGGCGGCCTGATCCTCTCGGACCGCTACACGACCTCAAACGCCATCCATCAGGGTTCCAAGCTGCCGGAGGCGGAGCTGCCGGCCTTCTTTGACTGGCTGTACGATCTGGAGTACGGCAAGATGGGCCTGCCGCGCCCGGATCTGGTGCTCTATCTGGACGTGGACCTGCCGACCTCGCTCAAGCGGATGCAGCACCGGCAGGAAAAGCAGAATACCAAGGCCGATATTCATGAGCAGGACGTGTCCTATCTGGAAAACTGCCTGCGCATCGGCCGCCTCGCTGCCGCGCACTATGGCTGGACGATCGTGCCGTTTATGAAAGACGGCGCTGAGCGCGCGCTGGAAGAAAAGCACGAGGAGATCTTCTCCATCATCCGCAGCGCGCTGTGAGCATTTCCGGGGAAAAGGATGCCCTGCGTGCGCAGCTGCGCGCCCGGCTTTCGCAGAGCGACCCGGCGGAGAACGCCGCGTGCGATGTGCGCATCACGCTGCAGGTGCTCTCGCTGCCGGCGTTTCAGGCGGCGGAGCGGATCTTTGCCTATTGCAGCGTCGTGCCCGAGGTGGACACGCACGCCATCCTTGCGCAGGCGCGGCGGCGCGGCAAGACGGTCGCGCTTCCGGTCACACAGCCGGATGGGCAGATGCGGTTCGCGCGCTTTGACGGTGCGCTCGTGCCCGGGCGCTTTGGCATTCCCGAACCGCCGCGCAGCGCGCGGACGCTGCTGCCGCAGCCCGGCGACCTGATGCTCGTCCCGGCGCTGGCGTATGACCGCGCAGGGCGGCGTCTCGGCCGCGGCGGCGGGTACTATGACCGCTTTCTGGCGCGTGTGGACTGCTGCACCGTGGGGCTGATCCGCGCGGCGTTCCTGCTCGACGCGCTGCCGGCCGAATGGAACGATGTGCCGGTTTCCGCCGTCATAACCGAGGACGGCGTTTTGCGCCCACAGGAAAAACCGGGGCTCCCGGAGGAGCCCCGATCGGTGTCAGGCCGTTAGCAGCCGCAGCCGCAGCCGTTGTTATTGTTGTTGTCGCAGCCGCAGTTGCCCCAGCCGCCGCAGCAGAAGAGCAGGATCAGAATGAGGATGATCCAGAGACAGCTATTATTATTTCCGCAGCACATAACCAAAACCCTTTCTCCGCGCAACTGATTTTTGCGTGGCCAGACCCCGCGCGGTGCATGGATCTGGCGCAATGTTTTCCGGCGTGACCGGAGAAACGGCGCCGTTTCCGTCCGTCGCCTTATCTTATGCCCCTCGGGGCATGGGGGTTCCTGCGCCGTGTGGGCGGCAGGAACGAATTCCATGTTGACAGGGAGACCGAACCATGTCTGATCACTTTAAGAACTTTGATGAGCTGTTCCGCGACGAGCAGGATTCGTCCCGCCCGCAGCGTTCGGCAGCCGCGCAGCCGGCCCGCCGCCGTCCGGCACAGCCGGAGGGGCAGCGCCCCGCACATCCGGCCCAGCCGCGCCCGGTACGTTCGGAGGGACAGCACTCCGCGCACCCGGCCCAGCCGCGTCCGGCACGTCCGGAGGGGCAGCGCCCCGCGCGCCCGGCACAGCCGCATCCGGTGCGCCCGGAAGGACAGCGCTCCGCGCGTCCGGCCCAGCCGCATCCGGTGCGCCCGGAGGGGCAGCGCTCCGCGCGTCCCCATCCCGTGCAGCCGCATGCACAGCCCCGCCCGGCCCAGGCGCAGACGCCGCGCGCCGAACAGCCGCGGCAGCAGCGGCCGGCTCACCCCCATACGGAGCAGACGCCTGCCGCGCGCCCACAGCCGGCCCCGCGCCCAGCGCCGGAAACGGAGGTACAGGCAGCGCCTGTCGAGCGCGCTGCGCGCCCGGCAGAGCCGGAAGCGCCGCGCCGCGCCGGCCGCAGCGGCTGCCTCGGCGGCCTGATCTATTTTGCCTTTGTCGTCAGCATCAGCATCATTCTCGCCTGCGTCGGCTGGATGGCGGCGTCGGACGTACTCGCGCTCAACAAAGAGCCGGTCACGGCGACGGTCACGCTCGATAAGTCCGAGTTCAAGGACGTCACCATTTCGTACACGGACGCCGACGGCAATGCCAAGGAGCGCTCCGGCCATCAGGTGAGCGTGGGCTACGTGGCAAAGCAGCTCAAGGATGCCGGTATCATCAAGTATAAGGGCCTCTTCGAGCTTTACTGCAGTGTTTCGCACGCGAAAACGAAGATTGACCCCGGCACGTATGAGCTGAGCACGAACTATGATTACCGCGCGCTCGTCAAGAAGATGCAGGTCGGCTCCGGCGCTATGGTCACGACCAAGGTCACCATCCCCGAGGGTTATACGATGGAGCAGATCTTCCGCAAGCTCGAGGATGAAAACGTCTGTTCGTATGACGACCTTATGGACGCGGCGGCCAATTATTCCTACAACTACTCGTTCATCGACCAGAGCATGCAGGGCGACGCCAAGCGCCTCGAGGGCTTCCTGTTCCCGGACACGTATGAGTTCTATCAGGGCATGCAGGCATCGAGCGCCATCAATAAGTTCCTGGAGAACTTCCACGACCGCATCACGGCCGAGATGCTCGAAAAGGCGGACGAGCGCGGCATGACCATGCAGGAGGTCGTCACGGTCGCGTCCATGATCGAAAAGGAAGCGGCCAACGACGATGAGCGCGCCATGATCGCCGCCGTCATCTATAACCGTATCGAGGCCGGCATGCCGCTGCAGATCGACTCGACGATCATGTACGTCCTGCCGGAGCACAAGGATGTGCTCACCGTGGAGGATACGAAGATCGACAGCCCGTACAACACCTATCAGAACAAGGGCCTGCCGCCCACGCCGATTGCAAACCCCGGCCTTGCGTCCATCAAGGCGGCGCTCTCGCCGGCAAGCACGCAGGCGCTGTACTACGCGCTCGACGCCGAGTCCGGTACGCACAAGTTCTTCACGAACTATGGCGAGTTCCAGGCGTTCGTGGCCAAACAGAGTTATTCACAATAAGCGGGGACGAATATGAACAAACCGGAATTGTTATGCCCTGCCGGAGATCTGGAGCGCCTGCAAATGGCGCTCCATTTCGGTGCAGACGCAGTATATCTGGCCGGTGCGCAGTTCGGCATGCGCGCCGGGGCGGAAAATTTCACGCCGGACGGCATCCGCGCGGCCGTGCAGCTTGCGCACGTGCAGGGCGCCGCCGTGCACGTGACGTGCAACACTCTGCCGCGCGATGACGAGATGGCGCAGTTGCCGGCGTATCTGGAGCTGCTCGACGACGCTGGCGTGGATGCGATCATCGCGGCCGATCTTGGCGTGATCACGCTCGCAAAGCGCTATGCGCCGCACGTCGCGCTGCACGTGAGCACGCAGTTCGGCGTGGTCAATTCGGCGGCTGCGGCGGCGCTGTATGATCTCGGCGCGCAGCGGGTCGTGCTCGCGCGTGAGCTGTCGCTCGCCGAGATCGCTGCCATCCGCGCCCACACACCGCCTGAGCTGGAGCTCGAGGCATTCGTGCACGGGGCAATGTGCGTGTCGTTTTCCGGCCGCTGCCTGCTGTCAAACTACCTCACCGGGCGCGATGCCAACCGCGGCCGCTGCGCCCAGCCCTGCCGCTGGAAGTACGGCCTCACGGAGTCCAAGCGCCCCGGCCAGGTGTTTGACATCACGGAGGACGCGCGCGGGACGTACATCTTCAACTCCCGCGACATGTGCATGATCGATCACCTGCCGGAGCTGCTGGCGGCCGGCATTACGAGCCTGAAGATCGAGGGGCGCACCAAGAGCGCCTATTATGTCGGCGCGGTCACGAATGCCTACCGCCACGCGCTCGACGATGCCGTCGCCGGGCGGCCGCTCGACCCGGTCTGGCAGCGCGAGGTGCTGCAGATCAGCCACCGGCCGTACAGTACCGGGTTCTACTTCGGCCAGCCGGGGCAGTACACGGAAAACTCCGCCTACTTTGCCGGTGCGGAGGTCTGCGCCGTCGTGGAGGGCACCGCGCCCGACGGGCGCGCCGTGCTGACGCAGCGCAACAAGTTTTCCGTCGGCGATACGCTCGAGCTCGTCACGAACGCCGCACCGCCCGTGACCTTCACGGCGCAGGATCTGTGCGATGCCGATGGCCTTCCACTCGAGAGCGTGCCGCACCCGATGCAGCGCTTTACCATGCCGCTGCCGTGCAGGGCTGCGCCGCTGTCGCTCGTGCGGCGGAAATTACCCGCCGAAACGGTTGACATTCGGCTCGAATGTGGTAAAATATAAAAATCCAGAACAGAACGCTTGGATGGAGAAGAACTGTGCAGCACCCGGTCAGCAGAGAGAAGGGGACGGTGGAAGCCCTTCGGCCGGCAGCATGGCGGCCGCTCCGGAGCGGCCCGGGACGACCGGGACGTCTGTCCGCGTTAAGGACGACTTGAGACGCCGCGTGAGCGGCAATCAGGGTGGTACCGTGAATGCTCGAATGCCTTCGCCCCTGTCCATGGGGCGGAGGCATCTTTTTTTGAAAGGAGACGTGTTATGGACTGTCTGCGTTGTCATGGCGAGATGGAGCATCTGGGGCAGGAATCCCTGCAGCTCGGGCAATACGGCCTTTTGACCGGCCACTTGTCCAACCTCTTTTCCGGTGCGCTGGAGGTCGATATCTATGCCTGCAGGCGCTGCGGCAAGCTGGAGTTTTACCGCGCGGACGCGCCCAGCCTTTCCGAGCGGCTGCAAAAAGAGTGAAGCAAGAGAATTTGATTTGGAGGATAGATGATTATGAAACCATATGGTCTGAATGAACTGCGCGAAATGTTCCTGCGCTTTTTCGAGACGAAGGGACACCTGCGTCTGCCGAGCTTCTCGCTCATCCCGCAGGATGACGCAAGCCTGCTGCTCATCAACTCCGGCATGGCGCCGATGAAGCCCTACTTCAAGGGAGACAAGGAGCCGCCGCGCCACCGTGTCTGCACCTGCCAGAAGTGCATCCGCACCGGCGATATCGAGAACATCGGCAAGACCGCGCGCCACGGCACGTATTTTGAGATGCTCGGCAACTTCTCCTTCGGCGACTACTTCAAGCATGAAGCCATCGCCTGGTCGTGGGAGTTTCTGACGAGCCCGGACTGGGTCGGTCTCGACCCCGAGCGGCTGTACCCGTCCGTGTATGAAAAGGACGACGAGGCGTTCAACATCTGGCGCGACGAGATCGGCATCCCCGAGAGCCGCATCACCCGCCTCGGCAAGGACGATAACTTCTGGGAGCATGGCTCCGGCCCGTGCGGCCCCTGCTCGGAGATCTATTTTGACCGCGGCGAAGCCTACGGCTGCGGCAAGCCGGACTGCGCGCCCGGCTGCGACTGCGACCGCTATATGGAGGTCTGGAACAACGTCTTTTCCCAGTTTGACAACGACGGCAACGGCAACTACTCCGATCTCGTTCAGAAAAACATTGACACCGGCATGGGCCTTGAGCGTCTGGCCGTTGTCTGCCAGGGCGTGGATTCGCTCTTCGACGTCGATACCGTCATGAACATCACCCACAAGGTCAGCGAGATCACCGGCGCGCACTATGGTGACAGCCACCAGACCGACGTGTCCCTGCGCGTCATCACCGACCATATCCGCGCCTCCGTCATGATGATCTCGGACGGTATCCTGCCGTCGAACGAGGGCCGCGGCTACGTGCTGCGCCGTCTGCTGCGCCGTGCGGCGCGCCACGGCAAGCTCCTCGGCGTCAACGAACCGTTCCTGTATCAGGTCGTGGATATGGTCGTGCACGAAAACGAGTGCCAGTACCCCGAGCTGCGCGAGAAGCAGGCGTATATCACCCGCGTCATCCGCAACGAGGAGGAGAACTTCGCCAAGACCATCGACGCTGGCATGCACATCTTCTCCGACCTGCTCGCCGAGCATCAGGCCAAGGGCGAGCGGGTGTTCTCCGGCGCGGATGCGTTCAAGCTCTATGACACCTACGGCTTCCCAATCGACCTGACCCGCGAGATGGTGCAGGAGCAGGACATGACCGTGGATGAGGATGCGTTCCAGGAGCTGATGGAGCAGCAGCGCGTGCGCGCGAGAAAGGCGCGCGAGGCGCTCGGCGACCTGGCATGGGCCGGTGTGGACCTCGGCCTGGACACGACGCCGACGAAATTCACCGGCTATGACCACACGGTCGATCAGGGCACGATCCTGGCCATCGTCTGCGACGGTGAGGTCTGTTCGGAGATCGATGAGGGCAAGCAGGGCGTGCTCGTGCTCGACTGCACGCCGTTTTATGCCGAGATGGGCGGCCAGGTGGCCGACAACGGCGTCATTGAGACGGACGGCGCGCTCTTCCAGGTGACGGACGTCCAGAAGGACAAGGCCGGCAAATTCCTGCACCACGGTGTGATGCACTCCGGCCGCCTGCAGGTCGAGCAGACCGTCACGGCGCGCATCGATACCGACCGCCGCAAGGCGATCATGCGTGCGCACTCGGCCACGCACCTGCTCCAGGCCGCGCTGCGCGAGGTGCTGGGCGATCACGTGCATCAGGCGGGCTCGCTCGTGGAGCCGGATCGCCTGCGCTTTGACCTGACGCATTTCTCGGCCATCACGCCCGAGGAGCTGGAGCGGGTCAATGAGATCGTCGGCGACTGGATCCTTGACGGCATGGACGTCACCGTGTCCGAGATGTCGATGGAGCAGGCCAAGGCCAGCGGCGCGACGGCGCTCTTCAGTGAGAAGTACGGCGATCTCGTGCGCGTGGTGAACATGGGCGGCAAGTCCGTTGAGCTCTGCGGCGGCACGCATGTGGACAACACCGCCAAGATCGGCCCGTTCCGCATCACGGGCGAGAGCTCGGTCGCGTCCGGCGTGCGCCGCGTGGAGGCGATCACCGGCAAGGCCTACCTGCGCGAGATGGAGGCCGTCAACCGCCGCATGTACGCGGCGGCCGAGGTGCTGCACGCCAAGCCCGCCGACCTCATTGCCAAGGCAAAGGGCTTCACGGCGGAGCTCAAGGAGGCGCGCCAGAACGTTGAGCGCATGAAAGAGAAGATCCTGCACAGCGACGTCGACCGTTTCCTCTATGCCTCGAAGAACATCGGCGGCATCAAGGTCATCACGACGACGCGCACCGACCTCGAGGCCGGCGACCTGCGCAAGCTCGGCGACTTCCTGCGTGATAAGGATCCGGACACGGTCGCGGTGCTTGCGACGGCGACGGAGAGCAAGGTCACGTTCGTGGCCGTCTGCGGTAAGAACGCCGTGGCCAGGGGCATCCGCGCGGGCGATCTTGTGCGCGCCGTGTCGGCGGTCACCGGCGGCAAGGGCGGCGGCAAGCCGGACTCCGCCATGGGCGGCGGCAGCGAGGTGCTGAAGATCGACGACGCGCTGGCCATCGTGGACGATTTCGTGGCGGAAAAGCTGGGACTGTAAGGAGGTTTCATTATGAACGACTGCCTGTTTTGTAAGATCGCGGCGGGGGAGATCCCTTCCACCTGCCTGTACAACGATGATGATGTTTATGCGTTCCGCGACATCAATCCTCAGATGCCGGTGCACTTTCTTGTGATCCCGAAGCAGCACATCGACTCGGTCGCGGCCATCACGGCGGAAAACTCCGCTGTGGTCGCCAAGTGCTTTGAGGTCATTGCGAAGCTCGCCGCGCAGGAGGGACTGACCGGCGGCTACCGCGTCATCTCCAACTGTGGCGACGATGCTGGCCAGACCGTGCATCACCTGCACTTCCACGTCCTCGGCGGCGCGCCGATGGGCGAGAAGCTGCTGTAAAGGCAACGAAATTCGGCGGCGGGACTTGTTCCGGCCGCCGTTTTTGTTTATAATGTCCCCAGAGATAGAGGGGGGAGCGGGCGTGCGAAAGCTGGCATACTGCGCAGGCGGATTTTCGGCTGCGATCTTTCTGGCGCATTTTCTGCTGCCGGCGCGCTGGGTGCTGCCCGGTGCGCTCGCGGCAGTCGTGCTTGCGCTCGTGACGCTGCTGCTCCCGGGGCAGACGCGCCGCAGGGTCATGGCCGCGCTGCTGTCGGCAGCCATTGGCTTCGGGTGGTACGCTGCGGCGTCGGCCCTGCGCCTGACGCCTGTGCAGAACGTTTCCGGCGATGTGCAGACGGTCACGGCGCGCGTGACGGAGTATCCTGTCGCATATGCGCGCAGCTATGGGCTGACCGCCCTGCTCACAAGCCCGGACGTGCCCAACTGCAAGGCGCGGCTCTACGTCTCCGATGCGGACGCCGCTGCGCTGCGCCCCGGCGACGAGATCACGGCGGACGTGAAGTTCCGCCCATCCACGCTGCGCTACGGGGAGGAGACGGACGCCTACATTACCAAGGGCATATACCTCATCGGCAGTGTGCGGGACAAAACGCTTGCGCGCACCGGCGTCTGGAGCCGCAGCTGGCTCTACTGGCCGAAAACCGTCGCCCAGTCGCTCAAAACGAGCGCGCAGGCCGCCTTCCCGGCGGATGTGCTGCCGTTTGCGCAGGCGCTCATGCTCGGCGATAAATCCGCGCTCTACGCGCAGGATCTGGACATTCCGCTCAGCACGACCGGTATCATGCACACGGTCGCGGTTTCCGGCTTGCATCTGGCGTTTCTGCTGGGCTTTTTGCGTCTGTTCACCGGCAACCGGCGCATGACGGCCATCATCGGCCTGCCGATGATGGTTGTGTTTGTCGTCATGGCCGGATGCAGCCCGTCGGTGCTGCGCGCGGCGTTCATGACGGCGCTGGTGCTTTTTGCGCCGCTGCTCGGGCGGGAGAACGACCCGCCGACGTCGCTGCTGACAGCATTGGCCATATTGCTTACGGCCAATCCATTTGCAGCGGCGAGTATCAGTCTGCAGCTCTCGTTTGCGTCCATGGCGGGCCTGTTTTGTGTCTCTGGTGCGCTGTACCGCGCGCTCGATGCGCGCCTGCTGCCCGCCGATGTGAAGCTCTCGCGTCCGCGGCGGAAGATCCGCGCCTTTTTCAGTGCCACAACGGCGAGCTCCGTCGGCGCCATGGTGTTTACCGTGCCGCTCACGGCGCTGCATTTCGGCAACATTTCGCTCATCGCGCCGGTCACGAACCTGCTCATCCTGTGGCTGCTGCCGGCCGCGTTCATCGGTTGCTACCTCACGGCGCTGCTCGGCCTTGTCTGGGCATGGGGCGGCACGGCGCTCGCGTGGGTGACGGCGTGGCCGCTGCGGTATATCCTCGCTGTGGCAAACGTGCTCTCAAAACTTCCGGGTGCAGTGCTGTTCACCGGCAGCCGCATGGTCGTCTGGTGGCTCGTGCTGGTGTATGCCATGTTCGGCGCGGCGTGGCTGCTCTCCCGGCGGCGTAAGGTGCGCTATTGGATCCCCGCTGCGTGCAGCGTGCTGGCACTGTGCGCGGTGCTGACCGTCAATGCCGTGCAGCTGCAGCGCACATCGACCGTGACGGCGCTCGATGTCAGTCAGGGGCAGAGTATCGTGTTTTCCAGCGGGCGATCCTGCGCCGTAGTGGACTGCGGCGGCCGCTCTACGGCGGAAGATCCGGGCGACCTCGCGGCGCGCAAGCTGCTCGCGCAGGGGCACCGGAGCCTTGACCTGCTCGTGCTCACGCACCCGCACGACGATCATGTCAACGGCGTGCTGCGCCTGATGCACTGGCTTCCGGTGCGCACACTGGTCATCCCGGCCGCTGCGGATATCACGCAGGCCCCGCTGAGCGACATTCTCGCGCTCGCGGAGGCGAACCATACGACCGTTGTGCGCGTGGACGCGCAACAGACGATCGCGGCCGGCGGCATCTCCGTGCGCCTGTATCCGGAGCCCTGCGCCGGACAGGAGGACGGCAGCATGATCGTGCTGGCCTCCATCGGCGATTATGACACGCTTGTGCCCGGCGACGTGGACACGACGGCAGAGGCAAAGTTTCTCAGCACCTGCACCTATCCCGACATTGAGCTGCTGTTCGTCGGCCACCACGGTTCGAAAAGATCCACCGGTGACGCATGGCTCGACGCCATCGCGCCGGACGCAGCGATCATCTCCGTCGGCTACAACAGCTACGGTCATCCGACGAGTGACACGCTCGAGCGCCTGCAGGCGCACCACATACCGATCTACCGCACCGATCAGATGGGCGACATTACGGTGCATCTCTCGTGAGGAAACGCTATGGCAAAAGCTAAAGGAAAAAAGAAAACGGAAGTGCTCGACTACGGCGCACAGGTGCGCAGCCTGCGCGAGCAGGGGCCGGGACGGCTGTACCTGCTCTGGGGGCGGGAGGATTACCTGCGCGAGCAGTACCTGCTGGAGCTGAAAAAGCTCTGCCTGCCCGGCGGCGAGGACGACTTCAGCTATCACCGGTTTGACGGGGCGGAGCTCGACTTTCAGGCGCTGGCGGACGCGGTGGACGCAGTGCCGTTTCTGACCGAGCGCACGCTCATCGAGGTGCGTGGATTCGACACGAATAAGTGCCGCGAGGAAGAGGCGCAGGCGCTCGTCCGGGTCATCGGCGACCTGCCGGATTACTGCACGCTGGTGTTTCTGATGAGCACGGATTTTGAGCCGGACGGCCGCCTGAAGACGACGAAGGCCTTCAAAAAATACGGTGAGCTCATCCAGTTCACCGCCCAGGGGGAGAGCGCGCTTGTGCGTTGGGTCGGCAAACGCTTTGCCGCGCACAAGAAGCACATTTCGCCCGAGGACGCCCGCCAGCTGATTTTCTTCACCGGCGGCCTGATGAACAGTATGATCCCGGAGATCGACAAGATCGCGGCCTACGTTTCGAGCGACACGGTCACGCGCGCGGACATTCTGGCCGTGGCGCACCGGCTGCCGGAGGCGGTGGCTTACGAACTGACCGACCGGCTGGCCGATCAGGACTATGACGGCGCCATGCGCATTCTCGCGGACCTCCTCGCCGACAAGGCGAACACACCGATCTTCCTGCTCGCCGTCATCGGCCAGCAGATGCGCAGGCTTTATGCCGCGCGGCTCGCGCGGCACGCGGGCCTTGGCACGGGCGATCTGCGCGCGCTGCTCGGCCTGCCATATGACTTCATTGCGGAAAATCTCCTGCGCTCGGCCCGGAAATTCTCCGGCCGCCAGCTCGAGGAGGCGGTGCGCCTGTGCGCGCAGACAGACTTTGCCATGAAAAACACCGGCGCGGACGACGCCGAGCTGCTCAAGGAGCTGCTGCTGCGCATCGCCGTGGGAGGCACGGCATGATCCGCATCCGCGAGGCCATCATCGTCGAGGGCCGGTATGACAAAAACACGCTCGCGCAGGTCGTGGACGCGCCCATTCTCGAGACGTCCGGCTTCGGCATCTTCCACGACAGCCAGCGCCTGGCACTGCTGCGCCGCCTGGCCGAAACGCGCGGCATCATCGTCCTCACGGACAGTGACGGGGCGGGCTTTGTCATCCGCAACTATCTGCGCGGAGCGATCGACCCGGCGCAGGTCAAGCATGCCTATATCCCGGACGTAGCCGGCAAGGAGCGGCGCAAGCGTACCGCCTCGAAAGAGGGCAAGCTCGGCGTGGAGGGCATGCGGCCGGAGGTGCTGCTCGAGGCGCTGCGCCGCGCGGGCGCGACCATCGAGGGCGAGGACGCGCCGCTGCCGGGCGCGCGCATCACGAAGGCCGACCTCTACGCCGCCGGACTCACCGGCGGGGCGGACAGCCGGGCTGCCCGGCAGCGGCTGCTTGAGCAGCTCAATCTGCCGGAGCGTCTGAGCACGAACGCATTGCTCGAGGTGCTCAACGCGCTCATGACGCGCGAGGCGTTTCGGAATCTGTGCAAATAGCTGAAAATCGCCGTATCCGGGGGAGAAAACACCAGATACGGCGAAATTTTTCGTGCAAATGCGCCGGGCCTGTGGTATAGTACTGTACGGAATTATGTAAAGTAATCGGAAACCAGATATATGGAGGATCCACATATGAAATGTCCGTTTTGCGGCTTTGCCGAGAGCAAGGTCATTGATTCCCGTCCGGCCGAGGAGGGCGCGACCATCCGCCGCCGCCGCGAGTGCCTTGCGTGCCAGAAACGCTTTACGACCTATGAGATCATCGAGACGCTCCCGCTCGTTGTCATCAAGCGCGACGGCAGCCGCCAGAGCTTTGACAAGAGCAAGCTCATCAACGGCATGGTGCGCGCCTGCGACAAGCGCAAGGTGCCGCTGCCGGTGCTCGAAAAGATCGCTGACGAGATCGAGCAGGAGCTGCAGAGCGCGCTTGAGCGCGAGATCACGACCGAGCAGGTCGGCGAGATGGTCATGAAGCGTCTCAAGGACGTGGACGAGGTCGCCTATGTGCGCTTTGCCTCGGTCTACCGCCAGTTCAAGGACATTGATACGTTCATGCAGGAGCTGACGAAGCTCCTCAACGACCGCGGCTAAAAAATGTTGCCGAGCGTGATGCGCTCCCCGTCGGCGAGCCCCTGAATGCGCACGCGCAGAAGGGCGATGTCCGCCGCGGCGGACGGATCGCCGGTCTCCGCCGTGCGGATCGCCCGGCGGAAGCCCTCCGTCACGGCGTCTGTGCTCTCGTGCGGGAGCATACAGTGGGCATAGTCCTCGGCTTCGCTCCAGCGCGCAGACGCCGCGCGCAGCGTCTCGCTCGCGCGCGCCGGGTCTCCGGCAGCGCAGCTTGCCTCCGCCTGCGCCGCGGCCTCGTCGAGCTGCGTGCACATCCGGGACAGATACCGGAGATTCCACGCGCACAGGCCGATGAGCACGAGCAGCAGCACACCTGCAAACAGTTCCTTTTTCATCCGAGCTCCTTTGCCGCAAAGTAGACCTGTCCGGCGTCGTTCATCATCAGCAGGTAGACGTCCGCAATGCACTGTGCGCCGCGCTGCTGCACCTGCTTTTGCAGCCAGCGCTCATCGCGCCCCATGCGTTTGAGATTGTCGCGCAGGATGCGGCCGTTGTTGATGAGGATGGAAAAATAGCCGGTGTCCTCGGTTTCCATGTGCATCTGCTCGGCCGTGACCGGCTGCTGTGCCGGGGCGAGGATGATGTTGAGCTGGCCGTTGGTTTCGAGCACGGCGTATTCCACGCTCGCAATGTCGAGAATGCCCTGATTGCGCAGCTCCTGCGTCAGCTCGTCGAGCGTGAAGCGGTTGCGGTGCATGGCCTGCTGGGCGATGCGGCCGCGCTCGATGATGAAGTTCGGCCGGCCGTAGAGCAGCTTGCGCAGGTGAATGCTCTTGTACGTCAGGCCGGAGAAGATCAGCTCGCAGCAAAACAGCACCAGCAGCGGAATGAGCCCGTAGCTCAGCGGCAGGGAAGGGTTTTGCAGTGGAATGGACGCGATGTCCGCGATGAGCACGGCCACCACCAGCTCGGACAGTTCCAGCTCGCCGAGCTGCCGCTTGCCCATGAGGCGCATGGCCACGATGAGCGCAAGAAAAATGATCAGTGTCCGGATGAGAATGATCGCCATGAGATTACCACCTTTCCAGATTGGTTTAGTTTTTCCGATTCGTGCGGGTTCATACCCGCGTAGGAGGTGTCCAAAACGAAGTTTACAAAAATGCAGGGCTGCGGCAATGACTATATCTATGTCAACTGCTTCACCGAGACAGTGGCCGATCCTTCGGCCGCGGCCATCCGCCTGTCCGACCGCCACTTCGGCGTCGGCGGGGACGGTCTGGTGCTCATCTGCCCGTCGAACGTCGCGGATTTTTGCATGGAGATGTACAATGCCGACGGTTCGCGCTCGGAAATGTGCGGCAACGCCATTCGCTGCGTGGGCAAATTTGTCTACGACCGCGGTCTGACCGACAAGACCGAGCTCACGATCGAGACGCGCGCCGGCATCAAGACGCTCTGGCTGAACGTGGCCGACGGCGCGGTCGAGACCGTGCGTGTGTGCATGGGCAGCCCGGAGTTCCGGCCGGAGAAGATCCCGGTCGCGGCGGCGGGGGAGACCTTCCTCGAGCAGCCGATCGATGTGCTGGGCGAGACGTGGATCGTTTCGTCCGTGAACACCGGCAATCCGCACTGCGTCACTTACGTGGACGATGCCATGGCGCTGGATTTTCCGCGCATCGGTCCCGCGTTTGAAAACCATAAGATGTTCCCGGCGCGGGCAAATATCGAGTTTGTCGAGGTCGTGGACGATCACACGCTGCGCGTGCGCGTGTGGGAGCGCGGCAGCGGCGAGACGCTCGCCTGCGGCACGGGTTCGACGGCGGCGCTGGCCGTCACGGCGCGGCTGGGCAAGTGCGGCGACGAGGCGGATGTGATCCTGCGCGGCGGCACGCTGCACATCGCATGGGATCGGACGCAGGATCTGCTGTATATGACCGGCCCTGCAGCCTTTGTGTTTGACGGTACGGTCACGCTCTGAGCGCGGCCACGATGATGGTATAGGAGGTCACAAGACATGAAAACGATCATCGGAACGAAAGCAGATGTTGCAAAAGAGCTGACGGCACAGGTCGCGGCCGTGCTCGCAAGCAAGCCGGAGGCGAACATCGCCATTTCGGCGGTGGATCTGCCGGCGGAAGTACTCGATGCGCTCGCTGCCAGCGACATTGCCTTTGACAGGGCGACGCTCTTTCAGGCGTGCGAATACTGCGGCGCGGCCGGCAAGGGCGCGCACGCGGTCGGCACGGCGTTTTCGCCGCTCACGGCGGCAAAGCCGTTTGCGGCCGTGCACGCCCCGGACCCGGACGCGGATGCCGAGCACGCGGCGGACTACGACGCCGCCATTCAGGCAGCCGGGGGGCTCGATCTGGTGATCCTCGGTCTGGGTGAGCGCGGCCACGTTGCGTTCAATGAGCCGGGCGCGGGATTTGGCGAGAAAACGCACATTGCCAAGCTCGCGGAGGTGACGCGCGAGGCCATCGCCGCGGACTTCGGCACGCTCGAGCAGACGCCGGAGCACGGCATCACGATCGGCATCCACACGATCCTGGGCGCGAAAAAGATCCTGCTCGTCGGCTTTGGCGCGCGCTGCGCGAAGGCGGCCAACGCCACGCTTACGGGCCGTCCGGAAACGTTTATCCCCGCGTCGTTCCTGCAGCTGCATACGGATGTCGAGGTTTATCTTGACGCGGACGCTGCTGCGCAGTTATAATCAATAGTTGCCCGCGGCGTTTGCGGGCGATTCTGATCGGAGGGAAGCATCCATGTCCAAATATTTCGGCACAGACGGCTTCCGCGGTGAGGCCAACGTGGGCCTGACGGTGGAGCACGCCTACCGGATCGGCCGGTTTCTCGGCTGGTATTACGGCCGGGAGCACAAGTGCTCGGTCGTGATCGGCAAAGATACCCGCAGATCCAGCTATATGTTTGAAAATGCCCTGTCCGCCGGCCTGACGGCCTCGGGCGCAGACGCCTATCTCATGCACGTGACGACGACGCCGAGCGTGTCCTACATCGTCCGTTCGGATGATTTTGACTGCGGCATCATGATCAGCGCGAGCCACAATCCCTTTACGGACAACGGCATCAAGCTGCTCAACAGCGCCGGTGAAAAGATGGAGCAGAGCGTCATTGACGAGATCGAGAACTATCTCGACGGCAATCTGGAGATCCCGTTTGCCACGGACGCGAATATCGGCCGCACGCAGGACTATTCCGCCGGCCGCAACCGCTACATCGGCTATCTCATCAGCCTGTCCACGCACTCGTACAAGGGCATGAAGGTTGGTCTGGACTGCGCCAACGGCAGCACGTGGATGATGGCGAAGAACATCTTCGACGCGCTCGGCGCGGACACGTATGTCATCGGCAATGAACCCGACGGCACGAACATCAACCGGGACTGCGGCTCGACGCACATCGAGAACCTGCAGAAGTATGTCCGCCTCAACCGGTTGGACGTGGGCTTTGCCTTTGACGGCGACGCCGACCGCTGCCTGGCCGTGGATGAAAACGGCTCGGTCGTCAACGGCGACAAGATCCTGTATGTCTGCGCACGCAATATGCAGACTGAGGGCCGCTTCGGCAATTCCAAAGTGGTCACGACGGTCATGTCCAACCTCGGCCTGTACAAGGCGCTCGACGAGGCCGGCATCGGCTATGAAAAGACGGACGTTGGTGATAAATACGTCGCAGAGAATATGCGCGCCAACGGACACCTGATCGGCGGCGAACAGTCCGGGCACATTATTTTCGGCAAATATGCCAATACTGGCGACGGACTGCTGACGGCCATCAAGCTCATGCAGGTCATGCTCGACCGCAAAAAGACGCTCTCCGAGCTGGCCGCGCCGGTGCGCGAGTATCCGCAGCAGCTCACGAATGTGGAGGTCGATGACAAAGACGCCACGCTCCATGACCCCGCGGTCGTTGCGGCGGAGCAGGCCGTCACCGAGCGGCTCGGCGACGAGGGACGCATCCTCGTGCGCAAGAGCGGCACGGAGCCGGTGCTGCGCGTCATGGTCGAGGCGGCCACGCACGCGCTGTGTGAGGAAAATGTTGCGTCTGTGATCGACGCCATGCAAAAGAGCGGACATTTGATCCGGGTGAGATGATATGATGACGATACAAGACCTGCTCGACCTGAGCAAGACGATCGCGGCCCCGCTGTTTGCGGGCAAGACCTATCCGTGGGAGGCTCTGGCGGAGATCGGAGATTTCATTCTTCAGCTCGGCCCGACGCTCCAGGCGGAGGAATACGAGCAGCGCGGCGAGAACATCTGGATCGCGCGCGATGCCAAGATCTTTGACAGCGCCTATATCGCCGGCCCCTGCATCATTGACCACGGCGCTGAGCTGCGCCAGTGCGCTTTCGTGCGCGGCAATGCGATCGTGGGCAAAAACGCCGTCGTTGGTAACTCCTGCGAGCTGAAAAACGTGGTGCTGTTTGATAATGTCCAGACGCCGCACTTCAACTACGTCGGCGATTCCATCCTCGGCTACAAGTCCCACATGGGCGCGGGCTCCATCACGTCAAACGTCAAGAGTGATAAAACGCTCGTCGTCATCAAAAACGGGGCCGAGCACATCGAGACCGGCCGCAAGAAGGTCGGCGCTATCCTCGGCGATTATGTGGAGGTCGGCTGCAACAGCGTCCTGAACCCCGGCACGGTCATCGGCCGGCACTCGAACATCTATCCGGTGTCGTGCGTGCGCGGCGTCATCCCGGCGGACAGCATCCTCAAGTCCTCGGGCGAGGTCGTCCACAAGAAATAAAAGCAAAATCCCATCGGCGCAGGCCGATGGGATTTTTGCTGCCACCCGCGGCCTTACAGCAGACTGCGGTAGTCCTCGTCCGGCGTCACGCAGTCCGGCGGGAAGAACTCGTCGATGGGGAAGTGGATGCGGCTGAACATCGAGCACGGATCGTCCTCGGTCGAGCCCTGGCACGCTTTGTCCGGCATGCAGTAGTCGTAGGCCGGGATGAGCAGCTGCGTGTCACGCTCGAGCCGGATGATCGAAAACTGCCCCAGCGTCACGTACAGCTTCTTGCCGCAGCAAGTCAGCGAGAGCTCTTCGCCCATGGCGTCGAGGATCTTCTGCGGGATGGCGCGCGGCTCCTGCTCGGACTCCACGGAACTGCCGCTGTCCACCAACTTCATGTGCAGGGCGATCGGGTCGACGGATTCGACCACGCCGATCGGCAGGCCGTTCTCGCACGGATCGCAGCAGCAGTCGTCGGAGGCAAATACCTTTGCGCTCGCCTGACTGCCGAAGAGCATGACGCGCTTATCGAAGATCGCAAGGCCGCACACCGGCTCGCAGCCGGGGAACGTCTCGCCGCGCACGCGGTAGAAGTACGTCACGTCCACCGTATAGTAGCCCTTGTTGAAGGTAATCTCCTTGACGTGCACGTCGGCGCACAGCAGCTCGGCGCTGCGCGGACGCACGCTCAGGGCGCAGTCCAGCTTCGCCTGCGAGCAGGCCGTGGGATACACCCGCAGGTCCTCCACGCAGTCTTTGTCGCGGCAGGAGTCGAAGATCTTGCGCGTATGGATACAAACCGCTTCCCGGACTGCGGCGCTGCCCTCGACCGGTCCCGGTACCACTTTGTCTGCCATTTCATAACCTCCTGGCATCAGATTGAAGCACGCTTCAGTAACAGTGTATGCGTGGCGGTTTTCGATGTGATTCCTTTTGAAAGCGCTTTACACAAAACGCTTTCCGCGTTATAATATATTATTATCCCATATGGGAGGTGCGCCATGGAAGGGCTCGGTTTCATTCACGAGAAACTCGACATTAAGATCCTCATCCTCTACATTTTGAATCATTTACCCGCGGCGGTGGATGCGCAGACGTTGTCCGACCTCGTTTTCTGCGACAACGGCATCGGCTATTTTGATTACGCTGACTGTCTTGCGGATTTGGTGGATACGGCGCACATCACGGAAGAGGGCGGCAAGTACCGCATCACGGAAAAGGGCAGCCGCAATGTCAGGGAGGTCGCCAGCAGTCTGCCGTACTCCGTGCGCATGAAGGCCGACCGCGTCACGGAGCCGATCGCCGAGCAGATGCGCCGCGCCGCCATGATCGTCGCGCAGCATACGAACACGCCGGAGGGCGGGTGCAATGTGCATCTCTCGCTTTCGGACGGGATCGGCCGGATCGTTTCCATGCAGCTGCTGGCTGCCGACGAGGCGCAGGCGCGCACGATGGAGCACTATTTTAAGGCACACGCGGAGGATGTCTATCAGACGCTCGTGCGTATGCTCACAGAAAGCGAGGAAAACAAAGCATGAACACCTACATCCCCGAGGGCTATAAGAGCCTGCTCGGCGTTTATGACACGCAGAAGGCCATCGGCCTGCTCAAACGTCTGTTTGAGGATCAGCTCGCCGCGAAGCTGAATCTGTTTCGCGTTTCGGCGCCGCTGTTTCTGGAAGAGGCCAGCGGCCTGAACGACAATCTCAACGGCTACGAGCGCCCGGTTTTGTTCGATATTCCCCAGGCTGGCAAGGAGGCGCAGGTCGTCCAGTCGCTCGCCAAGTGGAAGCGCATGGCGCTCCACCGCTATGATTTCTATCCCGGCAAGGGCTTTTATACCGACATGAACGCCATCCGCCGCGACGAGGATGTGCTCGACAATCTGCACTCGGTCTACGTCGATCAGTGGGACTGGGAAAAAATCATTGAGAGCAGCGACCGGAATCTGGACTATCTCAAGTCGACGGTCATGGATATCGTTGCCGCTGTCTGTGACACGCAGCGCACCATGCGCGCGATTTATCCGCAGCTTCAGGTGCTGCCGGAGCTGGAGCGCCAGGTGACGTTTGTCACGGCGCAGGAGCTGGAAGATCGTTATCCGGACCTGACGCCGAAGGAACGCGAGCACGCCTTCGTGCGCGAGCACCACACGACGTTCATCATCGGCATCGGCGGCGCGCTGCGCTCCGGCAAGCCGCACGACGGCCGCTCGCCGGACTATGACGACTGGACGATGAACGGCGATATCCTGTTCTGGAACGAGCTGCTCGACTGCGCGTTTGAGCTCTCGTCCATGGGCATCCGTGTCGATCCCGAGAGTCTGGATCGTCAGCTGACCATTGCCGGCTGTGACGACCGCCGCGAGCGGACCTATCACAAGATGCTGCTGGCAGGCCAGCTACCGCCGACGATCGGCGGCGGCATCGGCCAGTCGCGCCTGTCCATGCTGCTGCTCGGCAAGGCACATATCGGTGAGGTGCAGGCGTCTGTCTGGGACGACGAGACGACCGCCGCCTGTGAGCGGGCCGGCATCCTGCTGCTGTAAATACGTTTCTATGCAAAGGCCCGGAGCCATCGGCTTCGGGCCTTATGTCGTGTGTTTTTGCGCACTTTGTCGAATTAAGATGTGAAACATGGCCGAATCCCCGCACAAAGGTGCCGTGGTGTGTTATACTGCCTCACGCAAAGGAGGGCGGACGATGCAGTCGTTGTTTCAAAAATACAGGCACGCGCTCTGGTTTCTGCTCTTCGGTGCGCTGTCGGTTTTTTATTTCGTGTCGCAGCACCTCGGGCTGCGGTATCATGTCGTGCATTTGCCGCTCGATGACTGGCTTCCGTTTTGGCCGGGCTTTATCGTGTTTTATGTTTTGTGGTATTTCTATGTGCCGGGGTGCATGCTCTGGGCCTGTTTCCGGGCCAGGGATGTGTTTTACCGGCAGGTGGCGGCGCTGTTTTCGGGTGCGTTTGTCTGTGCGGCCGTGTTTGTGCTTTATCCGACGTGTGTGGATTTTCGCCCGAGCGCAGCGGGGCCCGGCTTGGCTCGTGCGCTGTGCCGCCTGATCTATGCTAACGATGCGCCGGTCAACGTGTTTCCGAGCCTGCACTGCTATGAGGCGCTGGTCATGCATCTGGCGACGTTTCGCATGCCGCCGCTGCGTGCGCGCAAGCGGCTGCGTCTGGCGTCCGCTGTATTGGTCATTTTGATCTGCCTGTCCACACTGCTGGTCAAGCAGCACTCTGCGGCGGATCTCATCGCCGGCTGCGCACTTGCCGTGGCCGCGCATTCGCTGACAACGTATCTGTTTTCCAAGAGGAGGTCTCACCATGATCATACGACCGTTTAATGCTGCCTATCTGCTGCTCCTTGCGTTTGCCGCCGGAGCGGTCGTGCTGCTGTGGGCTCTGCTGCGCGGCCGGTCGGAGCGCTGCCGTGCCGCCGTGCTTATCGCGCTGTGTGCAGTGAACATCATCGGATTTTTCGTCTATAAAGGCTTTTTGTCCCGGGATGTGCAGTTTTTGCAGGCGTCGGGGCTCGACCGGTTCAACTGGTTCAACGAGCTGCCGCTGCAGCTCTGCAATATCAACATGTTCCTGATCCCAATCGGCATCCTGACGCACCGGCGCTCCTTGCTCGGGTTTGCCTTTTTCGTCGCGCCGCTCGGTGCGCTCATGGCGCTTGTGTTTCCGGAGGCGCCGTTTGTTGGCTACTCTCTGTGGCTGCCGCGGATGCTGGGATATTATATCACGCACATGCTGATCCTAATCTGCGGGTTCAGCCTGACAACACTGGGCTTTTACCGGCCTCGGCTGAAGGATCTGCCGGGCGTCACAGGGGCGCTTTTGACGACTGCATTTGCGGCATTCCTTGTGGACCTGCTGCTGCGGCACACCGTTTGTCCGCAGGCAAATTATTTCTTCGCGTTCGGGCAGGACATAGACGTCAGTATCCTGAACCTGCTCTGGAAGTGGATACCGGTGCCGTTTTTGTATGAGCTTCCGGCGCTTGCCATTCTCTTTGTCTATATGGGGCTGGTCTGCTTGGTGTTTTCCAAGCTGGATGCGCACCGTGCACGGCGGGCTGCTGCGGGATAAACGAAAAGCCTGACGCAGATTGCGTCAGGCTTTTTCAAGGTCATGGCAAAAAATGCCGCCGCAGAGATCCCTCCGCAGCGGCTACTGGAGCGGGATACGGGAATCGAACCCGCTGAAAAGCATCGCAAAACCATTGAAAACACTACGTTTTTTGCTTGCGGTTAGCATTTTTGTTAGCATTTTGCGTAAAAAATCCGGTCATAGCGTTTTCTGCCTTGACCCGGTCAGCGTTTGCGATGTGCGTATAAATGCGTATCATGGTCTGGTTGTCTGCCCATCCGCCAAGCTGCATCATTTCCAGCTCCGGCACGCCGAGGTGATACCCCAGCGACGCGAAGCTGTGCCGAAGCCCGTGCGTTCCGACCTGCGGCAGCCCATTGCGCGCGCACACGCGGTTGATCTGGTGGTAAATCGTGTTCGGGTTACAGTGCACGACCGGCCCGGACTTGTCCTCGACGGCCTCCAGCGCGGCCAGCAGCTCCGGTATCATGATAGGGATTGTGCGCGTGGAAGATCGGTTTTTGTTGGATGCCTTTTGCTGCGGCCGCTGATCCTCGCCGATGACGACCGCACCGGATACGCGGATCGTCTTTGCGGTCAGGTCTATGTCCGACCAGTTAACCGCCATGATCTCCGAGCGGCGGAGGCCGTGCAGCGCCAGCAGCGCGGGAATGGCAAACGGCTCGTTTGCAACGTCCGCCACGAATACCCTGATTTGCTCTGGGTCTAGCCATTGGCGTTCGTTCGGCGGCACTTGCGGCAGCGTTACCTTGGGCACGTCGCACCCGCCGAATTTCAGCGCGGCCGCCACCATCATCCACGCATTTTTCAGCGTCTTCGGTTTCACGCTTTTTGCCTCTGCGCTCACAATCGCCTGCCAGTTCGTGATCTCACGGACTGGTTTTTTCATTTGCGCGGTGAACCGATTCCGCGCCATGGATTTGTACTCTCGTATCGTTGACGGCGACAGCACGCCGCGCTTGGCGTCGATGTACGCCGTCACACACTGCTCCAGCGTTTGCGTGCTCTTGCAGGGGAGGCGCTGCCCGTTGCGGTAGTCGGCTTTGATTTTTTCCGCCTGTTTGATGCACTCCGTCCGCGTCGGGGCGGATACCGGTATGCTCTCGCCGCCGAGCCGCATCTGGATAAACCATGTTCCACTTTTCAATTTTCGCGGCTCGGGGACTTTCATGGTATTCCTCCTTGCTATACGGAATCTGATTTTCATCATGGCGCAATGCACCATAGTGGAATCAGGGCTTGAGCCACTCGCTATTCGGGCACGCGATTAGTCTGGCATTATTATAGGCCATGTCGAGGGTTAGGCATGTGTGACCCGTATAGTAACCATCATGCCATCTAACGGCGAGGGAAAGATCTGCGTTATCCATGTTTGTTAGGCATATAGGAAGCAGAAAGCAGAGTTGATTATCGTAGAACTGAGGAACTGCTGCTTTGTAATTTGCTTCGATTTTTTTCTTTGCAAGATCAACAGCACCGTTAAATAGAGTTGTTAGGTACGGGGAATCATTTAAGGATTCTGGGAGGCGTTCGCGATTTCGGTCGTTTTGTAGTATGTGTGCAGTGTTGACACGAAGCTCGGCGTTTGTATCATAAATTAGCTCGCTGATTTTTGAAAAATACTGTGCGCGACGTGGAAGATGCAAGAAATCTCTGAAAAAAGGGTCGCCAGTATCAGAAAAGCACGTTAAATACCATGGTTCTTTCCCTGGAACTCTATTTTTCTGGAAAGCTGCATAAATCGTTTCGTATGTTGTTGTAAACAGTCCAGTGTTAAAACAGAGCTTGTCTCCAACAACTGAAAATATTTCTTCTCGCTCTTGGTCGGTTTCAGCTTGCTCGTACTCAAATGCGAGCCGCTTAAAAGTGTGTAGAATATAATTTTCTAGTATAGGGGTTTTCTGGTTCTGGCCTGTGGGCAGTGGATTTCGGTAAGACCATTTTTCGGGCAAAGCAAGCTGGGCAAGTCTGTCTAGCTTTTTGTACCACTGATCTTTCGTGCCGCAGAAGGCAAATTGAAATAAATCGTTAGTAATAGATAGTTCCATAAGTTACTCCATAAAATTTAGTATAATACCAATAATTTAACTGATAAAAATGTTGACTTTTTACGCTCATTGTGCATATAATACGCTTAGCCATAATTCTGTGTAAGGAATTTGGCTAGGAGTTATTTGTTTTTGAAGAGATTTTTATTTGGTGGAAAGAGTGCTTGTGCCGTTAATTGTGCGCAAGCACTTTTTCATTTTCTCTTAGACAAGAAATACCGCCTGTACAGCTCTTTCAATTCATCGGCGGTATAGTTCGTGCCGAACCGGCGATTGATGAGGCCGCGCGTGGTGCCCCAATTCCAGCCGTATTTGTGGATCATGCGGTACATGATGCTATAGATTTCTGCCTGCATGCGTGCCACCATCTTACAAATTGATGTATCGTTCACGCACAAGATTCTGAATTTCGATGTCGAATTGATCAGGTTCAATAATTTTGCGGCGTGGTTTGTATATGTACCCTCTTTTTTCCTTGTCCTTTGCGTCGTCAAGCGATTCCTGGATAATGGTCTTGAATTGTTTAAGATTTGAATCATTGAGGCATTCCGCAAAATAGTCAACCGCAAGTTCAGGACGCATTTTCAACAGAATTTTTCCTGTATGCGTAACGTCGTATGGAGAAATGAAATTAAGCCGCCGCTTTTCTGCTGCGGCTTTTTTTGCGTAATCGAGCGCGCTTTCTAGGTCGTAAGTGCTTTCATATAGGTCTGACATCATATTGTAAATAGACCAGAGCGGGTATGACCGTGGTAGCTTTGCAATGTCAGCACTTGATGCGCTTTGGAAGAACAACTGAAAATATTGGAGTGAGAGGCGTCTATAGGCGGCGCCCTTTTCTTTGTATGCTATGGCGGTTGCGAGAACATCAAAAACACTACTTGAGTGACCGTATTTCTGGACTATATATTCATACAAGATATATCTCGGCTTGTAGATAACGGAATAAGTCTCCACTGCAAGGCCAATTCCTTGATATGGACGTGAATATTTTTTTCGAGATGCCAAAATCACTTCTTTAACCACGTCATTTTCATGGCTGGAAACGCGAGTTGGATCATATCGTCCATCCTTGAGGAGGCTTTGATTGCAATCTTGAGCATATTCACCCGGATGCTTCGGAATTGGCGCTGCCGCTGAAGCTTTTTTGCGTTTTTTAAACCAAAAACTCATGACACTCCACCCCTTTTATCTGCTTTCGCTTTACAACGATTTAAACCAATTTTATCATTTTATGGTCTAAATGTCTATTCTTTCTTTGATGTACGATAAAAGGGACTGTGCTACGCCGCCGCCCCTGCGCATAATAAGCGCGGAGGCGATGGAAGTGAACTATCAAGACTACAAAGACGCGCGCGATGCATCGTGGCGCATCCTGATCGACTGCAAGGTGACGGAGCTGCCGGTCAAGATCAGCGGCGTGTGCCGGGCGCTGGGCGTGTCTGTGCGGCGGTATACGCCGGCCGAGCGGGACAACAACGACGGTATGTCCACCGTCATCGGCGGCGCGCCGACGATCATGGTGTCCAGCTTGGCGATCCCGGCGCGGCAGCGCTTTACCTGCGCGCATGAGCTGGGCCACATCATCCTGGGCCACGTCGGCCGGTATGACCTCGTGTGCCGTGAGCCAGCCCCGGACGACAATCCCATCGAGCAGGCGGCCAACGTGTTTGCCTCGCGTCTGCTTGCCCCGGCCTGTGTGCTATGGGGGTGCAGCGTGCAGTCGGCTGAGGACATCGAGCGGCTGTGCGACATCAGCCGAGCGGCTGCCGAATTCCGTTGGACGCGCATGCAGGAGCTTTACTGGCGGAAGCGCTTTTTGACCTCACCGCTCGAGCGGCTGGTATACGATCAGTTTGCAGATTATATCAGAGGTCATCGGCTTCCGGGAGCTGATCGATGAGCGTTTTCAGAGCGGCGACTTGTTCGTCGCTCAAATTCTTCTCGACATAAGAACCGTCGCGGCCGGCAATGCGGACAACGTTTTTGCGCTCTGGCCGTTGCGCATCCTTTGGCGAAGTTGAGCCTGTAAGCTCGCTTGATTCAAGTAGTTCGGACTTAGAGACTCCGAAGTGAATAGAGAGCATTTCGATTTTGTCCATACGGGGCATTTGTTGCCCCTTGCAGTATTCTGATACAGTAGACTTGCTTACTTTTAACAGCTTTGCAATGTCGGTCTGTCTTTCGCCGCTCTCTTTCATGAGACGGCAAAGGTTCTGTGCGAAGATTTTTTTATCGTAGAATATTTCGCTGTTCAAGGGCAGCACCTCATTTCAGTTACATAATGTACGCTTAAACCTGAAAAAAGTCAATATAAAACGGAAAAAGTTCGGTTTAAACTATTGACAATTCTGAAATCAAGTGGTAAGGTTAAACAGAACTAGTGAGAAGGGGGTGAAGATATGAAGTTGTCTTTGAAGGCGGCGAGGATTAATAGTGGCCTTACGCAGAAATGCGTTGCAAAGCGCCTGAATGTCAACGTTTCCACGATTAGCAATTGGGAACAGGGCAAGACATATCCGACCGCAAATAAACTTGCTCAGCTGTGCAGCATTTATCATGTAGGCATTGATGATATTTTTTTGCTAAAGCAGTAAGGTTTAACAGAACTATTCTGCAATAACAAACATCCGCGCAGGGGAGGTGAAAATATGTACACCCTGAAGACGCTGGTCGCCGTTGGTGTGATCTGTTGCTTTGTCGGCTTCCTTGTATGCCTTGCGATCTTCAATCACATCTGCAATGACTGTCTGAAATCCACGTTCGAGCGGGAGCGGGCAACCGAGAAGATGTATACAGATGCACTCGAGCGGCTGTCAGGTAACCAGCGGAATGATGATGGATGCAGCGAGTGACACTATGGCAACGATTTTCGAGAACGTAGCATCTTTTTCGGCCTTTCTGGCTTGCTCTTGCGCGGTAACAGCCTGCTGTCTTGCGATTTCCGCGCGCTCGGATGCAGCGTCAGCGATTCGGCGGAGCTCCGCAATCTGGTTGGCAACAGCTTGGGCCTCGTTGGCTTTTTGCTCCCGCTCCTGTTTGAGGCGAGCGAGTTCGAGCCGGCCGGCGTCGGTGATGTTCAGAAAGTCAATGTTCTCACCGAAAGCTCTCACAAAATGCGGTTCATGTGTCCAGAGAGCGCGAGCGGCTGCTTCGATGTCTGTTGCCGATTCCCCGGTTTCAAGCTGGAAGTCATTCAGATTCAAACTGCCGCACTGCGAGCTCAAGCGCGAGAGTATTTCATATTGCAATTCAAGAATATCCATAAAAATTCCTCCTTCGCTGTGATTCTACCACGTGCGAGGAGGAACAGGCAAGAAAAGGAGGGAGGTACATATGCCAAAACTGAGGAAGCGCACCAGCCGCTATGACCAACTGCAGACGCTGCTCTATGGTCAGATCCGGGTGCAGGGCGTCAAGCCGGAGACCCTGATCGGCTGCTGCCGCCAGACGGCGGCGAACCGGCTGCAGAACATTGGCGGCATGACCATTAACGACCTGCTCGCGCTCGGGCGGGGATTGGATATCCCCATCGACACCCTGCGCGCAGCGATCAAATATCAGTAATGAGAAAGGAGAAACCAATGAAAGCAACAGGAATCGTCAGAAGGGTCGACGAGCTCGGCCGCATCACGCTCCCGAGGGAGCTGCGCCGGGCGCTCGATCTCCAGGAGAAAGACCCTGTCGAGATCTACACGGACGGGAAAGGCATCATTCTGCGCAAGTACGCGCCTGGTTGCGCGTTCTGCGGCAGCGTGAACGACATCCGGTACATTCACGGCACGCCGGTGTGCAATATCTGCGCGAACAACATGCAGATGCTGTACCGAACGGCAGAGGGGAGTGACGACGAATGAAGGTGTTCGGAGATCCGCGCGCCAAGGCGAAGGTGCGCCGCTACATCATCTGGGGTGCCGAAGACGGCATCGTCTGCGCGTCCTTTATCGCCGGCATCGCGCTGGCGGGGTGGCTGTTTCACATCCTATTCGCTGCGCTCGGCGTCGCATGAGACGTCCGGAGGTCGTATATATGTCACCGGCAGAGCTGGCCATGCGACGCCGGAATGACCGCTGGGCCGCAAAAGGCCGCGCGCGGGTGGCGCTCCCGGGGCGCAAGGCCGTGGTCGTACCGTGCGCATCGCCGTTCGCGGCGATCCAGTGCGCGGCGGAGCTGTGGGGCGTCCCATGGCAGGAAGTCGTCCACGGGGCGCGCGTCATGTGGGCGCCGCCGGAGACATAAAAAGACACCGCCTGCGAAGATCGTCAAACCCGCAGGCGGTGAAAACCCAATAGCGCACAGGGCGCGCTACACTATATGTATATTATAGCATACAGTTGCCCGCCCTGCAAGCCGAAAAACGCTGACGCCGCAAGGCGTTTTCAGCTTCGGTAAGACCAATTACTAACTCGACCGGAGACAGACAGGGAGGCAATCATGCCGTATGTACATCGCACCGTCGTGTGCGGGGAAACGGTCGAGCACCGCAAGATGTATTCATCCCGTGTGCACAGCAAGGAAGTCAAGCCGCGCAAGCGATCATCCGAGAAGGAGACCTCCAAGTGTCAGGAGCGTATCAACGAGCGCGTGGCAGAGGAGCACCTGCGCTGGCTCATCAACTGCAACTACCATTATGGCGACTTCCATCTGGTGCTGCACTACTGGTGCAAAACCATCACATTAGAGCAAGCCGAGCGGGACAGAGCCGCGTTCTTCCGCGAGCTGCGTAAGGCGTACGCCAAAGCGGGCAAGCGCCTGAAATACATCGCCGTGCTCGAAACCAAGCACATGACGAACGTGCATCATCATATCCTCCTGCCGCGCTTTGATGCGCAGATCATCGACGCCGCCTGGACAAAGGTGACCAATGGCGCGGGCTCTATCAGCTTCCAGATGCTCGATGACCGCAAGAACCACGCAAAGCTCGCGTCCTACCTCATCAAGGAATCACGCTCCACCATGCGCCGCTGCCGCGAGCAGGGCATCCGCCGCCGGCGGTATACCTGCAGCGCCGGCATGGCCAAGCCGGAGATTCGCTATCAGGTGACCAAGGCCGAGACGTGGAGAAAAGAGCCGAAGGCCAGACGGGGGATGCATCTCTATCGCTTTGACGATGGGTCGGAGTATAAGAGCGGCTGGCATGAGCTGAGCGGCTGGCCGTGGCAGGAGTATTACGAGATCAAAGACACTACATAGGAAGGAGCAACTACAATGGGCATCAGCATGGACAGCCTTCCGCCGCGCTATCAGAAACAGGCGGCGCGCAAGCTGGATCCTGTGGCGTATGAAAAGGCGCTGCAGTTTTTCCACGCCGAGGAGTCGGCGAAAAACCCGGCGCGTCAGGCACAGGGGAGTATCAGCCGTGCGACCGGGGAAGGCTTTGAGGCGCAGATTCTCACGGCCTGCGCGTATTACCGGGCGCATGGCATCGCGGAGATCGACAAGACGCCGGAGCCGATCAAGGTCATTTCCGGCCGGCATCAGAACGCGAGCGGCTGCTGGTCGTTCGAGGCGGTTTTCACCAAGCAGGCGCAGCCGGATTTTCAGGGCACGATCGACGGCGGCCGCAGCGTTGTATTTGAAGCCAAGGCCACGGACAAAGACCGCATCCTGCAGAGCGCGGTGACGCACGAGCAGGCATATGCCATGCAGTCGCACGCCCAGAAGGGCGCACTGGTCTTTGTGCTGGTGTGTCTGCGCGGTCGCGCGGTCTATCGCGTGCCGTGGGAAGTCTGGTGGCGGATGAAGGAGCATTTCGGCCATAAGTACATGACAGCCGAGGAGCTGGAGCCGTACCGGGTGCAGATGCGCCGGGGCGTGATCCTGTTTCTCGGCGATCCGGAGTGAGGTGGGCACATGGCAATCAAAAACTATACGACGAAAGTGGACGTATATACGTCCATCGGGGAAATCCAAGGCGCGCTTGCACGCCACGGCGCCACCAAGATCATGATTGACTACGATAATGGTAAGCCGCAGGCGATCGCGTTTGGGATCGACACGCCGGTTGGGCCGCGTGGCTTCCGCCTGCCGGCGGCCGTGGATGGGACGCTGCGGGTGTTTGCAAATCAGAAGATCAAGGCCGACCACGAGCAGGCGGAAATGACTGCGTGGCGGAACGTGCGCGACTGGGTGCTGGCGCAAATGGCGCTGATCGAATCCTGCGATGTGCCGATGCAGCAGATCTTCCTGCCGTATATGGCAGATGATCGCGGACGGACGGTGTACGAGCTGTATGCCGCCGGGCAGCTCGCGCTCGGCGCGGGGGAGGCGACATGATGCTGCGTACACAGGAGACGCTTGACGGCGAGATCATCGTTGACAGCTTTGCCGGTGGCGGCGGCGCGTCCACGGGAATCGAGCTAGCGCTTGGGCGCGTCGTCAATGTGGCAATCAATCACGACCCGGCAGCGATCCGGATGCACGAGGCGAACCATCCGTACACGGAGCATTACCAGGCATCTGTCTGGGATGTGGATCCGGAGACGGTCTGCCGAGGGCGGCCGGTGGCGCTGGCATGGTTCTCGCCGGACTGCAAGCATTTTTCAAAGGCAAAGGGCGCGGCGCTTGTTGACCGCAAGATCCGGGGCCTTGCGTGGATTGCCCTGCGCTGGGCGGCGAAGGTGCGCCCGCGCGTCATCATCCTTGAAAACGTCGAAGAGTTCCAGACGTGGGGGCCGGTGCGTAAGGGGAAGCCGGTAAAGAAACTGGCCGGTACGACGTTCCAGAAGTTTGTCGGGCAGCTTCGGGCACTTGGGTATACCGTGGAATGGCGCGAGCTGGTGGCAGCCGACTATGGTGCGCCGACTACCAGACGTCGGCTGGTGCTGATTGCCCGCTGCGACGGACGTGCGATCGTCTGGCCGGAGCGCACACACGCCCCGCGAGACAGTGCGGAAGTGCGCAGCGGAAAACTGCTGCCATGGCGCAGCGCAGCGGAGATCATCGACTGGTCGCTGCCGTGCCCTTCAATTTTTTCGACGAAGGATGAAATCCACGAGCGGTACGGCATTTCCAGCGTCCGGCCGCTGGCGGACAACACCATGCGCCGCATTATTCGCGGCGTGGACAAGTTCACGATCAAATCCGGGGCACCGTTCATCGTTGATTGTAACCATTCCAGAGGTGGGCACGTCACGGATAGCCAAGAGCCGTGTAAAACGATTACGGCAAAGCACACCGGTGGCATTTGCCGGACGGTCCTCACGCCGCTGACGATGACGAACACCAGCAACAGTGTCGGGGCACCGGTCTCCGAACCAATGAACACAGTCCGTACAGGCGGAGGCGGCGGGCAGATGCTGCTATCGCCGTCACTGATCCAGTACCACACGGAGAAAACAGAAAGCGCCCGAGCGGCTGGACTGGATAAGCCCGTCTGCACGGTGGACGCCTCGAACCGTTACGGCCTTACCTGCGCGAATCTGGTGGAGTATTACGGCAGAGGCCGGCCGTTGGATGTGCAAAGCCCGATGCATGCGGTCACGAGTCACGACCGGGAAGCCGTGGTTGCTGCACATGTAGTCAAGTACAAGCGGGACGAGGTCGGCACACGGCCGTCGGAGCCGCTGCCGACACAGACAGCGGGCGGCGTGTTTGGCTGCTGCAAGGCAGTGCTTTGTAAAATCGGCACATCCGAGCGGCTTCACTACTGGCCGCAGATCCGCGATCTGCTGAACCGGTACTGTGGCTACGCACTGGGCACGGATGACCTGCTGCTCCTGTCAATCGGCGGGGTGCTGTACTATATCGCGGATATCGGCTTGCGGATGCTGTCGCCTCGGGAGCTGTACAACGCCATGGGCTTTCCGCCGGATTACATCATCGACCATGATGCGGCCGGAAAGCCTTACCCGAAGACACAGCAAGTAGCCAGATGCGGCAATGCCGTCTGCCCGCCGATGGCTGCGGCCGTTGTGGCAGCGAACCTCCCGGAGTATGCAGTGCCCGGGAAAATTGAGACAATGGCCGCACTCGCTGATGCGGTGGCTATGTAAAAAACGAAGGAGGACAACCATGAATCACGAAACCCAAAGAGCGAGCATCCTGCAGATGGCGCAGGGTGCATTCCAGGAGCGCGTGGACTATGAGATGCAGCGCTGTGTTGACAACATCCTTGACGTCAACACCAAAGCAACCGCAAAGCGCAAGATCACGCTGACGATCGAGCTGACACCGGACGATGACCGCCGGCAGATCCGCGTGAATGTTGTTGCCAAGGCCACGCTCGCGGCGACCAATCCGGTCGCAACGTCGCTTTGCGTTACCACTGATGGCAACGGGGAAATGGTCGTTGCCGAAATGGTGCCGCAGCTCCCCGGCCAGATGCGCATGGACGGGCATGAACAGGAAACACCGAAAATTCTGAATCTGCTGCAGGCCAGCCAGCAGGCAGCCGAATAACGAAGGAGGATATGACAATGTTCGCAGAAATGATCGACAAAATCGTGAGCCTGAAAGAAACCAAAATCTTCGAAATTGATGGGCAGACCTATTCCGACGCCAATCTTACGCGGATCCCGCCGCATGTGGATCGTCCCGATTCCGTCAGCGTCAGCGGTCTGGATGCTGTCTGCAAGCTGGTGCGCACCGAGATCGCCAAGGTTGGGACGACCATCATGGTACATGTCCGGGATTATAACAAGGTCGAAGTAATGACGACGTATCTGCCGGACTTCTCCCGCAATGTCCTGTATCGTGCGCAGGCGGACGCGCCGGGCATGCGCACTGGCTGGCGTGACCGAGAAACTGCGCTGATCGAGCTGCGCAGTCTGTTCATCCCGAACGGAGGCACGGAGTATCTGCTGGATCTGCTCAGCCGTATGTCCGATGAGAACACAGTGTCTACCAACGATAATGGCGTCACGCAGACCGTGACGGCGCGGCAGGGCGTTGCGCTCAACGCAGTCGTTAATGTGCGGCCACGGATTAAACTGCAGCCGTTCCGCACGTTCCTCGAGGTCGCGCAGCCGGAAAGCGAATTTCTCCTGCGCGTGGACAGCGAGAAAGGCATCGCCTTTTTCGAGGCGGATGGCGGCATCTGGCGTCTGGAAGCGAAACGCAACATCGCTGAGTATTTCGAGCGCGGCCTGAAAGACCTGATTGAACAGGGCAAGGTCGTCATCATGCAGTGATTCGATAGCACACTGGGCGGGGAAATTCGCCCGGTGCTCTGAAAGGAGGACAACCATGAAAATCTACATATCAGGGAAAATCGCCGGTGATCCGGACTATAAGGGAAAATTCGCCCGAGCGGTTGCACAACTTGAGCGGCTGGGCGCGACGGTCATCAATCCGGTCACAGCGCCGGAGGGGCTGACCAAGCTGGACTATATGCGCATCTGCTTCGCTGAGATGGAGGCGGTGGACTACGTTGTGTTCCTTCCGGACTGGGTGGAATCCGCCGGCGCGAAGCTGGAACGCGCGTGGTGTGACTATGTCGGCGTGCCGACGGCAGACTGGGACGGTTTTCGGGTAGATATGCTTGTAAGGAAGTCGCACGGCTGCACATTCCGCGAGCTGCTGGTTATGGAGCATCCGGACAAGGTGGATGCATGCTTCATCGGCGGGTGTGCGGGATGTCCGGAGGAATACGGATATGAGCCGGGAAATGGTACTGAATGTCTATGCGAAAAGAACTGGAATACAAAGAAAAGCGTGCCGCAGATATGCACAGAGTGCTGGGATCGCATCGTCCCGGGGAGCGAGGCGGTGTGAAATGATGACTGACAAAGGAGGTGAGGATGTTGGACTGGAAGCGGGAGGCGGCTGATGAGCTGCGCAACTACATGAACCGAAAGGCGGCAATTGCAAACATCAGCGATCAGATCGCTGACCTGGCGACGGAGATCACGAGCATCCGCAGTGCCTCGGCGGACGGCAGTCCGGTCGCCGGCGGCTCAAACGGCCGGGACGATGCGCTCGTCAACAACATCCTGAAGCGCGAGCGGCTGGAAGAGGCGCAGCGCTTGACCGAGAACCGGGTGCGCCGCGTGGATCGTGCCTTGAATCAGCTCTCAGAGCGGGACCGCTGCGTGCTGCAGCGCTTTTACATCACGCCGTGCATCGGCGGCGTTGAGCGGCTGTGCCGGGAATTGGCCATCGAGAAAACGACCGCTTACCGTTGGAAGGATTGCGCACTGCGGAATTTTACAATCACAATGTACGGCCTCACAGAGACGTGAGCGTGACGTGGGAAAAAATCGGGAACATTTTCACGGGAATCTGTGTTAAAGTGATATCGCGGGATTGCGAGAGAGACCGGTCCCGCAAGTCACTTTGTGATATACCTCTCTTCCTTTGATTCTTTTTGCAGAATGTACGCATGGCTTTTTCTCTTGTCTCTCAACAAAGCAAAGCACCGGCCCGGTTTCGGGTTCGGTGCTTTGTGCATTCTGGTGCGGTTATGAATCTGAAACAACTTACCTACAAACTGCAGGCGGCGCTGAACCAGCGCGGCGAGCATTACAAAGTCAATCAGTTACAGCACTACTCCGAGCGGCTTGGCCGGATGGTAACAAAATACGTGTTGGAAAAGGCAGAAACCGATGAAACCGGGAAGCATATCAGCACGCGCGTACTGGAGACTTACAGCATGGCGGATGTCGTAAAAACGCTGGCGAAAATCTATAGCGGGTGATCCCATGAATCTCACGCCAAAGCAGCGCGCTTTTGCGGATTTTTACATCGAATTGGGCAACGCGACCGAGGCGGCGCGCAGAGCAGGGTACTCGGCGAAAACCGCCAAATCCATCGGAGCGGAAAACCTGACAAAACCTGACATAAAAATCTATATAGCGCGGCGGCAGGAAAAAATCGAATCCGAGCGCACGGCATCCCTGAAAGAGATCCAGGAGCTGCGCACGGCGATCATGCGTGGGCAGGAAAAAGACCAGTTCGGCATCGAAACCTCCATCGCTGACCGTCTACGCGCAGCCGGCGACCTTGAGAAGTCGCTGCGCATCAAGGAAGAGCAGGAAACAAGGGCGGCGGCGCGTGCATCTGCGCACTATGAGCTGCCTGCGCGCGTCATCGGCCGGGCGTTTGTCGACATCAACCGGCGCATTCAGCCGAACATGACGTACGTCTTCGAGGGCGGCCGCGGCGGCCTGAAATCGTCGTATATATCCCTGAAAATCGTCGAGCTGCTGAAAAACAACCCGACGATGCACGCCTGTATCATCCGCAAGATGGGCAACACCCTGAAAGACAGCGTGTATGCCCAGATGAAATGGGCAATCAATGAATTGGGGCTTTACGACGAATTCAACTGCAAACTGTCGCCGCTGGAAATCGTGCTGAAAGAAACCGGCCAGACGATCTATTTTCGCGGCTGTGACGACCCGCTGAAACTGAAATCCATCAAGCCGCCGTTTGGCTATATCGGCATCCTGTGGAAGGAAGAAAAAGACCAGCTTTGCGGGCCGGAAGAAGAACGTTCTATCAACCAATCCGTGCTGCGTGGCGGCGCGGATTCTTACGACTTTTCGTCCTATAACCCGCCAAAAAGCAAATCCAGCTGGGTCAACAAGGAGCGGCTTGTCCCGAATCCGGGGCGCGTTTTCCATCATTCCAGCTACACGGAAGCGCCGCCGGAATGGCTGGGCGCGAAGTTTATCTCCGATGCGGAGCACCTGAAGGAAGTCAACCCGGCAGCATACGAACACGAATACGAGGGCGTGGCCAACGGCGACGGCGGCAGCGTCTTTGACTATCTGGAACAGCGGGAGATCACAGACGAAGAGATTTCACATTTCGACCGCATCTTCCAGGGCGAGGACTGGGGCTGGTATCCCGACCCGTATTGCTTCATCCGTTGCTACTACGACAGCGACCGCGAGGCGGTGTATATCTTCGCAGAACACTACGTCAGCAAGGAATCGAACGAACAGACGGCGCGTTGGATCATCGAGCACGGCTATGACGATTACACCATCACGGCGGATTCGGCCGAACCGAAAAGCGTCAACGACCACCGTGAAATGGGCCTGCCTGTCACCGGTGCTGTCAAAGGCCCGGGGTCGATCGAACACGGCATGAAGTGGCTGCAGCGCAGGCGCATCATCATCGACCCGGTGCGCTGCCCGAACGCGGCAAAGGAATTTCAGGAATACGAATACGAGCGGGATCGGGACGGCAACATCGTCACCGGATACCCGGACGTGAATAACCATAGCATCGACGCCACGCGGTACGCACTGGAACCGCTGACGATGCGCAGGGGGGCAAGTGCATGACTGTAAATATTTTGGGGACGGAATATGAAATCATTGAAGCCACGGCGGCCGAAGATGCAATGCTTGAAAAATGCGATGGTTACTGCGACAAAACGGTAAAGACCATTGTTATTTCAAAAAAGGCCAAAGACTGCGACCTGAAAGACTTTAGCGTCTATCAGAAAAAAGTTATGCGTCATGAGATCATTCATGCATTTCTGTTTGAAAGCGGGCTGTCCGAAAACTTTACGCATCCGGAATACGGCCATGACGAAACATACGTGGACTGGATTGCTTCGCAGTTTCCGAAAATGTGCGAAGTGTTCAAGGAGGTTGGCTGCCTGTGAAAATCAATATCCCGCTGGACAGCGTGAAAAAGCAGATCCGCGAAGAATTCCGCATTGCGCCGCTGGTAACGCCGGAAATGCGCGAAGCGGAAGACCTGTGGATGCAGATCTGGACGGGCACCCCGCCGTGGGCAAACGATCAGGATCGCACCATCAATTTTGCGAAGGCCGTGACCGGCGAAGCTGCGCGCCTTGCGACGATGGGCGTCAGCGTCGAACTGTCCGGCTCGGCCCGCGCGGATTGGCTGCAGGAACGTCTGAACGAAGAACTGATTCCGTTCCTGCGTGACATGGTGGACGTTGGCTGCGCCGCCGGTATGTTCCTGCTGAAACCCACGCCGGACAGCATCGGCTTGTACACGCCGCCGGAATTTACGATCACGGCTGTGGATAACCGCAAGTGCGTGACCGGCGTGGTGCTGTACGACACGAAGGCAACGCCGGATTATTACTACGTCAAGGCAGAATACCACCGCTATGAAGGGACGCATTATGTGGTTTCCAACCGCGCGTTCCGGGTAGCGAAGGGCAAAACAGCGGCATCCCGTGCGAATCTGGACGAAGTGCCGGATTGGGTGGGCATCCTGCCGGACGCCGTGCTGGATGATACCGCGCCGCTGTTTGCCGTGTGCACCATGCCAGACGCCAACAATATCGACGGCGGCGCCTGCGGTATGTCCATCTATGCCAACGCCCTGCCGGAGCTGCGTGGACTGGATGTTGCATGGTCTGCCATGGTGGACGAAATTCAGGATTCCCGGTCGATCGCCCTTGTGGATGACCGTCTGCTGCGCGAGCCCGGCCGGAAAAATGTTTCCGTGCGGCTGCCGCGCTATGTGCAAAACGTTGCCGGCTCGGCGGCCGAAAGCTTCTATCAGGAAATTGACCGCAAGCTGAAAACAGGCGAACGCCAGACGGGCATCAATCTGCTGCTGCAAAGCCTGTCGACCAAGTGCGGCTTTTCAGAAGGCTATTTCAGCTATAACGAAAAGCAGGGCCTTGCCACCGCGACGCAGGTGGAAGCCGATGACCGCCGTACCATCCAGCGCATCAAGGACATCCGCGACCGCATCCAGGCAGCTGTGGATGATCTGATCCAGGCACTGAACGACTACGCCGACATCTACGATCTGGCGCCCTATGGTACGTATACCGTGGCGTATAATTTCGGCGACATCACGTACAGCTACGAAGAAGACCGGCAGAACACGAAAAGCCTTTGCCAGCTGGGCGTTTTGCCGTGGTGGATGTATCTGGTGCGCTTTGAAGGGTTCAGCGAGGACGACGCAAAAGCGGCCTATGCCGAAGCCAACACAGCGAAACCGGGGCTGTTCCCTGATACCGAATGATTACCCCGGAACAGTTTCAGGAAATCGGCGAAACCCTGCTGCCGCTGCTGGACGGCCTGACGGAATGGATCGCGCGAGACATGATCGAGCGCTTCATGATCCGGTTCGGCCGCGGAGAAAAGAAGCTGCTGACCGGCACGGACGAGTGGCAGGCGTGGGTGCTGGAACAGGCTGGAGGGAATCTGGATGAAATCCAGAAGGCGCTAGCCAAAAACACCGGAAAATCGCAGCAGGAAATCGCGAAGATCTTCAAGGACAGCGGTATTCAGGCGGCAAAGGCAGACGCCGAAGCTTCCGCTGTGACGTTTTCCGGCCTGTCGCCCCGCATGATGGCGATCATTACAGACGCCTATGAACGCACGGTCGGTGAAATATCCAACATCACGCGCACAACGGCCGGCGTGACCAATCAGGCGTTTATCGACATCTGCGACGCGGCGTATTGGAAAGTGCGCACCGGCGCGCAGCCCTATACCGCTGCCATGCTCGACGGCGTGAAGGCGCTGGGGCAGGTGCAGCCGATCGTGCGCTATCCGTCCGGCCATAAGGACACGCTGGAAGTGGCGGTGCTGCGCTGCATCCGCACCGGCGTGGCGCAGTCATCCGGGAACATGACGATCCAGCAGTGCAAAGACATGGGCTGGAATCATGTGCTGGTGTCGCAGCATCTTGGCGCGCGTGTGTCCGATACCGACCCAATCGCCGATCATGCCGGCTGGCAGGGCAAGGTGTACTGCATCGACGGCAAGGACGCGCAGTTTGATAACCTGCTGGATGCGACCGGCTACCCGGAGAACCCGCTGGGCCTGTGCGGCTATAACTGCTGCCATTCTTTTACGCCGTTCCTGCCGGGCGTCAGTCAGAATCACAACAAGCCTATCGACACCGAAGCCAACCGACGCGCGTATGAGCTGTCGCAGACGCAGCGCGCGATGGAACGCCGCATCCGTGCACAGAAGCGCAAGTGTGCGGCGCTGCATACGGCCGTGAAAAACTGTGAAGATCCGGCAGCCAAGGCAAAGCTGCAGGAGAAATACACGCAGTCCGCCAAGCGCCTGCAGGCGCAGAACGCGGCCTACACGAAGTTCTGCGCCGATAACGACCTGAAACCATACCACGAGCGGCTGGCCGTTGCGGGCTGGGATCGCTCGGCGGCGTCAACCGCGTCTGCGGCGGCGCGGGTACAACAGAAGATCACCGGTGTGCAGCTCCCGTCTGGGCTGCCTACAAAAGCGGTTGAAAATTCCGAAAATAGTAGTACAATAAAATCGATTGACATTGACGACTTCAAAATGATGGCGGATACCCAAAATATCCTTCCGGAAGTATCGGACACTATAGGCGAAACAATAAAAGAATTTGAATCGAACGGAGATATGTACATTTCTTCCGCACGGTTTGGCGATTTTTATGATGATACAACCGGAAGCTCTGCTCTGTTTCAGGTGTTTACTAATCAGTACGGATTAGCCGAAATCAATATTAACAGCCGGATTCTTGGCGGATTGACTATTAAAGAGGCTGACGCAATGATTGCAAATACCAAAAGCAATTTGCCGCAAAGCCTTAAAGAAGCAGTTATACATGAGTGTGGTCATGCAAAGCTTATACACGGGTTGAGTGTTGAAGAAGTCGAAAAACTCTATGCAGCTTTAGGGAATGTTCACATAGAAGGTATCAGCGCAACAGCCTTTAGTGATGGTGCCGAGTGCATTGCGGAAGTGGAAGTCCTGTTAAGCAGAAATGCAGAAGTCCCGAAAGAAGCAAAAGCGCTATATGATAAATATATTAAGGGGGGAAGAAAATGATTTGTACAGATTACCCTTGTGATAAGTGCATCCACCAACGAGAAAATATTGACGGGTGGAAATGCGCCTGTGACGCCTTCCCCGATGGAATACCTGTTGACCATATGTTCAGATCAAATCCGAGCAAGCAGAAGGAATGTAACAACGGGATAGGTTATGAAGAAAAACTTACGCATAAATAACGGCTGAAAAGAAAATTATTTTATATAATAATCACGCACGCGCGAAAACCATCTTACCAATCGGCAAGGTGGTTTTCTTATACCAAAAATCAAATCAGGATACGCAGGGGCGGACGGGAAACCGGCTGCCCCTTTGCCATATCACGACCCCGCCGGTGGTTCATCCGGCTCAATCCGTACAGTCGACGGGCTGTTAAAAATCACGTTCAGGAGGATTACGCATGAAGAACATCGAGACCATTCTTTCCGACTTCGGTATCACGATTCCGGAAGGAAAGGCGGCGGATCTGCGCAAGGCCGTCGCCGAAAACTACAAGACCGTGGCGGAATTCACCAAGCTGCAGGAACGCCACGACGCGCTGGACACATCGCTGAAAGACGTGCAGGGCAAGCTTGCCGCCTTTGACGGCGTGGATGTCGCAGCGCTGAAGGGTCAGATCACGACCCTGACCAATGACCTGCAGACCGAGAGGGACAACCGCAAGAAGGACGCTGCCGCCGTGAAGCTGCGCAGTACGGTGGACACGTTCCTGTCGGGCAAGCATTTCGTCAACGACATCACGCGCGAAAGCATCACGGACAAGCTTGTGACAGCTCTGGGTTCCGACGATGCGCGCGGCAAGTCGATCGACGACCTGTTTACCGGCCTTGTCACCGATCAGAACGGCAAGGAGATTCCCGGCATCCTTGTGGCCGATCCCGCCAGCAAGGCGCGCTTTTCGTCCGGTCACAGCGGCATGGTGCCGCCGGCGGGGGGCGCAAAAGAATACGTAGCCCAGAAATACAAAAACAACCCGTTTTTCAGGGGCTAAGACTACGAAAGGAAATGATGATCTATGTCTATCCAGTATGGTTCCCTTTACGTGGATGAGCAGTACAAGGCAACTGTTCTTCCCAACCTGTTTTATAAGACCTGGCTTGTACCCGGTGTGACCTATCAGGACGTGATGGTCGACGGCGCCGGCGGCTGCTATTGGCACAAGCTGACCTCCACCGCCGCGTCTGTCGGCACGCCCGGCCGTGACTTCACGGACACCGCTGCCGCTGACACGCTGGTTCAGGCCGTTTTCAACAACAACCTGCAGGCGTCGAAGAAGATCTACGGCGTGCAGGCGGCTGCTGTGGCGTTCCCGATTGCCGAGGAGCATCTGGCCCTTGCCACCCGCGAAGTCGCGGAGGCAAAGAATCAGTGCGCGCTTGCCTGCCTGATCTCCGAGGGTACTGCATCCACCAACACCACGAAGACCACTGCGGCCAACTTCAAGGCGCAGGTACTGGCCGAACGCAAAGCCATGGTCAAGGCGAAAGCCAACCCCACCATCGTGCTTTGCAGCCCGGACTTCTTCGCGACGATGCTGGAGTTCGCCGGTGAGAAGTATACCCCGACGTCCAACGAAATGCTGCTCGCCGCCGCTGCCGGCGGCCAGGTAGGCAGCTTCATGGGCTTTACCTGGATCGAAGTCAACGGCTTCGCGTCGTCCGCTGATCTTGCCTACTATCCGCACGGCGGTACGAAGGCCAGCGTTACGGCGGCGAACCTTGCGAAGGTGGAATTCATCATGTACGATCCGAACGCCTTCGGTGTCGGCGATAACTTCAGCATCGTCCGCATGGTCGACTCCGAGCTGTTCGCTGGCACCAAGGCGCAGGTCGAGGAAAACGCCGCCCTGCGTGTGCTGGACGCTGCGCAGGTGCACGTGAAGTCCTACGCAAGCGCGTGATCGGCAGGTGAATCACGGTGTACGCGGATTTTGACACATACGTAAAACGGTACGGGGACGATCTGTCCCCTTTCTGCGATGAATCGACCGCCACGCGCTACCTGCGTGCGGCGGCGCGGGAGATCGACCGCTTTACGTTCGACCGCTTCGGCGGCACGCTGCCGGAATCCACGATCGACGCCGAAAAGCTGCAGGACTGCGCGTGCGAACTGGCCGAATGCCTTTACCGCATTGACCAGGCGCGTGACAGCGCGGCTGAAACCGCAGACGTCGGCGGCGTAAAAACCGCCGGCCCTGTGGCGTCGGTGTCGTCCGGCAGCGAATCGATCACATATAAAGCGGCTGACAGCTGCTACACGGCCGCCGCGAAGACTACGGCGGCACGTGACGAGCTGGTGTTTGACTTGCTCCGGCGCTGGCTTTCCGGCGTGGCCGTGGACGGTGTCCTTGTGCTATACGCGGGGGTGACATGCTGATGCTGCTGCATAGCGATACGATCACGCTTTTTTCGCGCGTGCGCGGTGCGCGCGGTCAGGCCGATACGTGGGTGCGGTACGTGCTGGCCGGCGTCAAGGTGGAAGCAAAAACCGCTATGACGCCAGGTACGACCGGCGATGTGCCGGGGCACTATGTGCTGCTGCTTGTCCCGAAAGCGGCCATTGGCGCGCTGACCTATGCGACGCCGGAAGTGTACCAGGCGGCGGATGACCGCAGCGGCATGATTGCGTTTCAGCCGGGCGATTATTTCTGCCGCGGCGAGCACGACTGGGCGGAATACGATGTGCTATGCAAAGTCACGGAGTGCCACCGCATCACATCCTGCGCGTGGTTTCCGCTGATTGCACACTTCGAGGTGACAGCGTCATGAGCGGCATCAAGCACTATAAGGACGTCAGCTATGTCAAAGGGCACGTCCGGGTAAATCTCCGGTTCGCCAAATACGGCCCGCGATTCGCCAAAGCGCAGGAATGGCTCGGCCGGCAGGTGTTGGCGGACAGCAAGCTGTATATGCCGCTGAAAACCGGCAGCCTGCAGCAGCGTTCATACGTCGCAGAAGGTGGCCGGCAGGTTGTGTTCCCAGGCCCATATGCACGGTATCTGTATATGGGTAAGGTCATGGTCGACCCGGAAACCGGTTCACCGTGGGCGCGCAAGGACGCTGTGAAAGTTGCGACCGACCGCGATCTGCGGTTTGCGACCGGCGTGCCGCACTGGGCGGAAGTGGCCCAAAACGAACACGGCAAGGAATGGGCCGCGGAGTGCAAGCGGATCATCCTGGGGGAATCAAATGGTTGACACAAAAGATTTTTCAACGATCCTGAGCGGCTTGCTGAATGGTTTCCCGGCCATTGGCGCGCGGGAAATCCGGTTCGGCGAGCTGGGCGACAAGTCCGGCGTCGGGATCTACCCGTCCGCTGCGGCGACGGTGATCAGCGAAACGACCGACATCATGGGCGGTGTGTACCAGAAATGCAACTATGCGTTTCAGGTGGTATATCGCGCCGTGCCGCAGTCGGAAACGGACCGCATCCACATCAAGGGCTGGCTGGACAAACTGGCGCGTTGGCTGGAAAAACAGCCGATCACGGCGGACGGCCAGCAGCACACGCTTGCCGCGTGGCCGGACCTCGGCGATGGCCGGACGATCACTGCATTTGTACAGGTGTCGGCGGCCTATCTGGCCGGGCGCTACGCCGACGGTGTGGAAGACTGGGCCGTGTCCCTGTCGATGCGGTACGACAATAATTTTGAAAGGTGATGCATTATGCCTGAAAGTACGACTTTTAACACAACCGCGGGACAGACGATTGCCCGCAAACTGCTGATGGCCTTCCTGAATACCGGCACGTCTTCCGCGCCGGTTTGGTCGATCGTCGGCAAGCGCGTGGAAGACAGCAGTCAGGAATATGACTGGAACAAGGAGACCACGCAGGACATCCTGGGCAACACGTTTACCACCATGTCCGCGCCGACCATCACGCAGACCTTTGACCCGTGCAATCTGGACGCCGGCGAAACCGCGCTGACGAAGCTGTGGCAGCTGGCAATCAAGGATCAGGATGTCGCAGCGCTGGCCGAACAGGATATGATGATCGTGCACTGCTATGCCGGCACGAAGGACACGGCGATGTTTGCCGAGCGCTATAGCGGCTGCGCAATCGAAGTGAAGTCGCTGGGCGGCGACAAGACGGTGGACATGCCGTTTGACGTGACCTACGGCGGCACGCGCACGGTCGGCACTGCGGCCATTGCGGACGGCGTGGCCACGTTCACGAAGGCGACGGCATAAGGGGGTGGCGGCGTGAGCAATAACATTTCTTTTGAAACCGGCCTGAAAGCGTTCACTATCAATGGCGACGCAAACCGGAAGATCTATTTTGACCCGAACGACATCGGTATCATCGACCGGCTGGAAGCGGTAGCGATGGCGATCAAGGCCAAAGCCGACGAAATGGGCACGCAGGAAAGCGATACGGACGCCCGCACGACGATCCGAGAACTGGACGCCTACGCACGCGAACAGGTGGACGCGGCGTTCCCTTCGCCCGTCTGCGATACAGTGTTCGGCAAAGCCTACTGCGTTTCGCTCACGCCGTCCGGTTCCCTGCAAATCATTTCGTTCCTGGAAGCGGTTTCGCGCCAGATCCGGCGCGAGATGGACGCTGCGACCGCTGCCGCGCAGAAGCGTCAGGCAAAATACCTGGATAAATACAGCGGCGGTCAGCGCAGGAAGAAGCGCAGATCATGAATACCGGCCTGCCGAAGGCAGCATGTATCGGCGGCCGGTGTTTTCGTATCCGAAGCGACTTCCGAGAAATTCTGGACATCTGCGCCGCGCTGAATGACCCAGAGCTGACAGATCAGGATCGCGCCGAAGTGGCGGTCAAGATCTTTTATCCGGACTGGGATCAGATCACGGACATGGCCGCCGCGGTGAAATTCATGCTGTGGTTTTTAGACGGCGGTGTGGATCGCGGCGACCAGCGGCAGCAGCCGAAGCAGATGGACTGGGAACAGGATTTCCCGATGATCATTGCGCCGATCAACCGCGTAGCTGGGCAGGACGTGCGCGCGCTGCCGTATATGCACTGGTGGACGTTCGTCGGCTACTACATGGAGATCGGTGACTGCACATTTTCCACGATCCTGGACATCCGGCGGAAGCTGCGCAAGCACAAGGAGCTGGAAAAGTGGGAACGCGAATACTACGACGAAAACCGGGAATTGATTGATTTCAAGTCGGCGCATCTGACCGATGACGAAGATGAATTCATCCGGCAGCTGATGACAGGGGGTGTGCGCGATGGCTGATGTTGTCGGCGATCTGGTATTTGATACAACGATAAACAGTGGCCAGTTTGACGCTGGCCTTGCGAAGCTGGAAAACAACGCAAAAAAGGCCGCGAACAACGTGGACAAGGCCGCGCAGAAGGTAGCCACGCTGCGGCAGCAGCTGGAAGAACTGCAGGCTGTTGCCGAAAACGAAAAGAAAACCAGAAGCACCGGGACAGTATCGCAGGAAACCGGCGATGCAATCCAGAAAACGACGCAGCAGATGAAAGACGCGCAACTGCAGTTGCAGGGATTGCAGGCGGACCAGGCCAAGGCAAACGACGCTATAGGCGCCTACATGCAGAAGCAGCAGTCAGCGGCTGCATCGACGTCGAAAGTGTCCGAACAAATGGGCAAATTCGCAAAGCGCATTGCCACCATCGCGAAGAAAGTGTTTATCTTTACGATGATCGCGAAGGCGCTGCGCGCCATGCGGTCTGTGCTGCTGAACACCATCAACGCAGACAAGCAAATGTCTGCGTCCCTTGCGCAGATCAGGGGCAATCTACTGACGGCCTTCGCGCCGATTTATAGTTTTGTTCTTCCCGCCATTCGGACGCTGCTGTCATGGCTGGCGAAGCTTACGGCCGTTATTTCGTCTGTATTTGGCGCAATCTTCGGTCAGACGGCATCGCAGGCACAGGCCAACGCCAAAGCGCTGTACCAGCAGGCAAACGCCACATCCGCAGCCGGTGACGCGGCGGAAAAAGCGAAGCGGCAGCTTTCGGGGCTGGACGAAATGAACCGTTGGGAATCGAACGACAGTTCCGGCGGCGGAGGCGGTGGCGGCGGGTCTGCCGCGCCTGATTTTAGCGGCGTCAGCCAGGTCAAGCTGCCGGACAACGTCCAGGCTGGGTTGGCGAAAATCGGCGAAGCACTGCGTTCAATCATCGAATCCCTGAAGCGTATCTGGGATTCTCCGGTCGTGCAGTTCATCGTGAAAACCGTCTTGTATGTGGCGATGCAGCGAATCGCGTGGATTCTTAGCAGCGTCGGTTTGGTGCTGGAAGGTATCGCCGACATACTAGACGGCAACGTGTGGGAAGGCATCAAAAAAGTAGGTCTCGGTTTGTTGGATTTAATGAACCCGATTGGCGGCCTGCAGGACGGCTTCAAATCCCTGTGGGAAAAAGTCGCCTCCGGCGCTTTATCCGCCTGGGAGGGCGTCAAAAACGCGTTCAAATCCGTGCCGGAATGGTTTCAGGGCAAATTCCGCGATGCATGGCAGAAGGTCAAAGACGTGTTTTCGACCGGCGGCCGTATCTGGTCAGGCATCAAGGAAGGCATTGAAAATACCTTCCGCGCGGTCGTCAATGCCATTATCCGCGGCATGAACACGATCATTGCCGTGCCGTTCAACAGGATCAACTCCATGCTGAATACGATCCGCAATGCGCACTTCCTCGGCATTTCACCGTTCCAGAATATGTGGGGCGTGAATCCACTGCCAGTGCCGCAGATCCCGATGCTGGCGCGCGGCGCGGTCATCCCGGCGAACCGGCAGTTCCTTGCCGTGCTGGGCGACCAGCGCAACGGAAACAACCTGGAAGCGCCGGAATCCCTGCTGCGCCAAATCGTGCGCGAAGAAGCTGGCAGCGCTGGCAGCCGATACGAATTCATTGCGCGGCTGGATCGCCGGACGCTGTTTGACGAAGTCATTACCGAAGCAAAACTGCGGAAAGGGCAAACGGGTAAAAACCCGCTTGTAGCGGTGTAACACATGGCACAGGAATACATTAAAATTCGAAAAAGTCCGTCGGATGAATGGCTGGTGCTTCCACAGCCGGACTCCGGCGCGCTGTCGTACGACTTTGAGACGACCTACACGGCGGACAGCGGCCGCACCCAGACCGGCGCGGCCGTCGTCAGTCCGCTGTTCACGGTCGAAGCACTTGGATATAGCCGGGCGTCGATCAGCAAAACTATGCTGTCGCAGATCCTGAAGATTATCGCCAAAGGCCAGCAATTCCAGCTGCACTACTTTTCCGCCTATTATGGCGCGTGGTGTACGTCGTGGTTTTACGTCGGCAAGGGGCAGCTTGACATTGGTCGGCTGAACGAAGGCAAAGAGTTGTTTACGTCCCTGGATTTTAACATGGTCAGCGTCAATCCGCTGACGTGATTGGTGGTGACATGATATGCGAACAGTCGAAAGTCAAATCACAAGCGTCTATCCATCGCAGACGAACTTTGTGGTCGAAGCATCTTTTACGTGGGATCACGATGTGACATTGGTGTATTATGCCGGAACAACTGTGACGGTCAAGGCCGGAGAGCACCTGCAGGCAAGCAACTCGCAGTTCCGCCCGGGCGGGACGAAAATCACAGCGCAGATATCATCCGGCAGTTACCCGGTTGGGCTTTCTGCGTGCAAATGTGCAACAATTGAAATGTACGATGATGGGTGGCAAAACGTAGATAACCGGAATCTATACGAAGGGGCGACAGTGCACCTGAACGCCAATATCACCATTGACGGCAATGGATACTTGGTTCCAATGGGCAGCTTTAAAGTTTATGAAGTGGAAACCGTGCACGAAGTTACCACGCTTACTTGCTACGATGCCATGAAGGCGGCGGATGTGCTGTGTCCGGCAGCGATGCAGGGGGACCATAACTACAAAGAGCTGTGGGAGCTGGCGGCGCAGCAGATTGGCCTGACAGCCAGCGCAATTGATAGCGACTTGGGATATAACGCACTGGCGACCGTGGATGCACAACATACCATTCGGCAGGTGATTGAAGCTATCGCACTGGCTTGCGGTGGCAATGCCATGGTGTCTGGGGATGCGCTGTACGTGCGACCGATTACGTCTACAGCAGATGTGACGTTAACACAGTGGATTAACCAACTGGAAGTGGCAAGTACGCCGGTCGAAGTCACTGGAGTGCGTGTGAAAAAGACATTCGCCAGTGACGGGCAAGAGCACACGTATTTTTTCGGTGCCGGAGGCTACGTTATTGAACTGAATGACGATAATTTGTGGCTGGGCATCGAAGGACCGTCCGGATCAATTACGGTCGCTGCTGAAGCAGTCGCAGAGACGGTGTACGAACAGCTGAAAGAAAAGCCGATCTATAAATTCTCTGGAGATCTTCCGGCCGACCCGCGGCTTGATATTTTCGACAAGGTTATCGTCAAGGACATCAACGGCAGGGAATACCCGTCAATCATCACGGATTACACATTCGTTTTTTCCGGCAAAACGTCGATTGGCAACAGCGTCGAATCCGGCAGCAGCTACAACACGTCCGACGGCGGTCCTTCCGGATCGTCGGCATCCGGTGTCGGCGCGGACTATGTCGTTGCGCAGGGCACGACCGGCAAATGGACGTGGCGCAAGTGGTTGTCGGGCATCGCAGAGATGTGGGCTACGTTTGATACGGACGAGCTTGCAATGGAAACGCAGACATGGGGCGCACTGTATACCGCATCGTGGATGGGTCTCGCGGCCAATAAGGCGGCACGCCAATATCCGTTTGCATTTGTTGAGAACCCTGTCGTGTCTGCGACGCCGACGGTTGGGAGCGGCAACATCTGGCTTGCAACTAACACGGAAAACGACATAGGTACGCGGCTGACGCACGCGCCGGCGTATCAGTGCGTGAGAGCATCTGACGCGACGGTTAATAGCCCGCAGATCAGCTACTATGTTGTGGGCAGGTACAAGTAAAGGGGGCAACCATATGACTATCACAATCGCAGACGGGCGTGGTGCGCTGTGGCAGTGGGACACCGGGCGGCGGGTCAAGATCACCGATGGCAACGGCGTCAAGCAGGTCCACTATCAAAATAAGTGCTTTGGCTGCAGCGTGGACGTGGATGTCGGGGACGACGGCACGGCCATCATCCCGGACGAGCTGCTGCAGGACTGGCACCCGCTGACGGCCTACGCCTACGTAACCGACGACACCGGCGCGTACACGATGGTGCAGCAGGACTTTATCGTGCACAAACGCGCAAAGCCCGCCGGGTATGTATACACACCGACAGACCAGCTGACGTTGCAGACGATCCAGCGCCAGATCGGCGACCTTGCCGACCTGACGACGGAAGCAAAGGATACGCTGGTGGCGGCAATCAACGAGGCGGCACGGACAGGCGGCAGCTTTCGCGTAGCGGACGGCTACATCCAGTACAGCCGCGACGGCGGCATGACGTGGGCAAACCTTATCGCCGTGGCCGAGCTCAAGGGCGCGGACGGTGCTCCGGGCAAGGATGGTGCACCGGGTAAAGACGGTCACAGCCCGGTGGTAACGGCCACTAAGTCCGGCAAGACGACAACAATCAGCGTGGACGGCGCAGCCATTGCCACGGTCGAGGATGGAGCAGATGGCAAACCGGGGGCTGCTGGCGCGGACGGCGTTACGCCGCACATCGGTGACAATGGCAATTGGTACGTTGGCAGCACCGATACCGGCAAGCCATCGCGTGGAGCAACCGGAGCACCGGGCAAAGACGGCGCCGATGGCAAACCGGGGGCTGCTGGTGCGGACGGTGTTACGCCGCACATCGGCGACAATGGCAACTGGTATCTTGGCGCGACCGACACCGGCAAGCCATCTCGCGGCGCACCGGGTGCTTCCGGTCACACGCCCGTTAAAGGAACCGACTATTGGACAGCAGCAGACAAGCAAGAAATAATCGACGACATTCACCTCGTCTTTTATATCGACCTTGCGGGAAAATACCCCAACTACACGTGCCAAGTGGCTATGGACGACATAAAGGCGGCTTATAATTCAGGCTATAATCTTGTCTGCCGGTGCGCGCTGGGCGCATATACAGCAACACTTCCGCTGTTTGTCCCAATGCCCGCAGCTAATACTTGGATATTTTCGGGCTCTGGAGCGCTGGCCGCAATGGGCTTCCCCGCGCAGTCGCTGACTATCGCCATCGTCAATGGCACTGTGCAGGCAAGCGATACGCGGCTGGCATCTATGGATGATATCCCCACTATCCCCACGGCCTTGAAAAATCCAAACGAACTGACGATCAAGATCGGCAGCACCACCGTTACCTATGACGGCAGTGTGGCTAAGACAGTGGAGATCGCGGATGGGAGCGAGGTGAGCTACTGAGATGAAAAAGCTCTACGAAGAAACCGCCGTACAGGACATTGCAGCAGCTATCCGCGAGAAAAATGGCACTGCAACGAAATACAAAGTCGCGGAGATGGGCGATGCTGTGAGGCGCTGCTTGAACACTGGAGTGGAAACCGAAGTGTACACATTTGACCAGTGCCGCGCAGAGGTAGACAGGTATCTGAAAAACGTCACTTACGACCCCTCGGACTACGCTGTCTCGCAGATACCCGAATATGTGACGACAGTGAGCGCAAACCGACCTGTTGGCGTAGACATTGTGATGAAGTCCGCCGGAACGCTGACAATCGTGGACGGGTACACAGGTAACAGTGTTTCGCAGCCGGTCAGCGCAGGAGCAATCACAATCTATAACTGCACACCGGGCTCGATATCAACTTTTGTGCTGCTTGTTGACGGAAAAGTTATCCAGCAGGGCGTCATTAAACCGGCCGGAGCGTGCCGCATGATTCATTTGCCGAACGTGGACAACGTGCGCGATCTTGGAGGCTGGGATTGCGATGGTGGCATGGTAAAGTACGGGCTGCTCTTCAGGGGCGGCGAGATGTATGGATATCTGACCGATGACGGCAGACAACAGGCGATTGATATGCTCGGAATCCTCAAGGAAATTGACCTGCGTTTTGCGGCTGAACTGAACGGCAGGACAGAAAGTGGCTTTGGACCGACCGTAGATATGCTGTGGGTTGATATGACATGGAACGACCTTGCGTATCAGAAGTCAAGCGGGAATATCAAGGCGATCTTCGACCCGCTCTTCGATTATGTCATCGCAAACAAGCCGACATACTTCCACTGCTCTGCGGGCGCAGATCGAACGGGCGTGGTCGCTCTGCTGTGCGAAGCGATACTTGGGGTATCACAATCCGACTGTGATAAGGATTACGAACTCACGAGTTTTTATTCTGGCGTCAGCACAGATGCGGAAGCCCGTCGCAGGAACGAAACGCCGTGGACGCGCGAGATTAACTACTTGAATGCCTATCCTGGTGCGACCTTCCGCGATAAGGTGGTTAATTTTATGGTGTCGTGCGGCATTACAATCGAAAAAATCAACGCTTTCCGAGCAGCTATGATCGACGGGACGCCGGAGACAGTGACGGCAGATATCGCAACGTACAGCATCACAAAAACACTCACTGATGTCACAGTCAGCAACGGAGCGGCATCTGTGCAGCAGTACCAGCCGTTCGTAGCAAGCATCACTCCCACGAACGGCAAATTGATTGAATCCATCAAAGTGACGATGGGCGGGAAGGACGTGACTGCTGCTGTATTGCGTGGCAGCACGGACGTGCTGAGGCGAGCTGTACGGGTCGCTTTGACAAAATGCACAAGTAGCAACCCACGCGCGTATGTCATTGACGGGCAGTCTTATTGTACTGCGATAACTGCCGACACGGGGTGCGAAGTCAGTAATGTAAAAATCATGATGGGAGGTGAGGACGTGTCCACATTTTACAAAGATGGGGTCATAGCTATTCCAGAGGTGATCGGCGATATTGTTATCACGGCAACCGCTGTAGCCCAAGCCCCAGCATATACAAACCTGCTTGATGCCGCGATTGACATGGATGGAAACGTCATCGGGCATACGCCTATGTATAAAAATATGCGATACAATAGCAGCAGCGGTGCACCTGTTGCACACTCAGGGACGAATATCACGGGCTTGCTCCCGGTCAAAAAGGGTGATGTCGTGCGTATTCGATGGAAAGGGAACACTGATATATCATATCAATCTATCAAGTTTTTCAAGGCTGACCGAGCCCAAGTCAAAGTCGGATATACATCTTTGGCCAATCTCGAAAAAGGCCAAGCAGGGCCTGTTATAAACTTTAATGCCGCCAATGGAGTTGCCGATTTTAAATTCGACAGTTCAAATGGCGCAGCCTATTTTTCAATCGTGCTCTACGACACGCTGGAAAATGTAATTGTTACTACAAACGAAGAAATCATATAAGCCTCAAAAGAGCCTCTTGTTGATTTTACAGGATGCCCTACAGCATCGGATTGATGAGATGCAGAGATGAAGGAGGTAACAGCTGATGGAATTTGTTTCTTGCGATCCGTCAAATTACCGCGCCGGGCGCACGCAGCCGGTGCGGTACATTGTGATGCACTACACGGCAAACAACGGCGACACCGCGCGCAACAACTGCGATTACTACCACCGCGTGGGCGGCCTGCAGGCCAGCGCACACTATTTTTGCGACGAGTATGGCGCGATGCAGTCCGTGCTCGAGTGCGACACGGCGTGGCACTGCGGCGCGCGGGCGTACTGGCATCCCGAGTGCCGCAATGCCAACAGCATCGGCATCGAGATGTGCAGCCGCAAGCGCGCCGACGGCAGCTACTACATCAAGCCGGAGACAGTGGCAAACGCCGCGGCGCTGGCGCGGGAGATCATGCAGCGCTATGGCATCGACACGGAGCACGTGCTGCGGCACTACGACGTGACGGGCAAGCGCTGCCCCATGCCGTGGGTGGATGACCCGGCGCAGTGGACGGCATTTCTGGCCATGCTGACGCCGAAAAACACTACTACAGACGAGGAGGACGAGGATGACATGGTGAGGTACAACACGATCGAGGAAGTCCCGAGTTGGGCACAGGACACGGTGCGCGCGCTGGTGGATGCAGGCGCACTCGGCGGCGTGGGCGGCGGCAATCTGGATCTGTCCATGGATATGATCCGTGGCCTTGTGGTCGGCACCAAGTACGCAGCGGAACGCAACCCCCGGTACGAGACGATCAAGGACATGCCCGGCTGGGCGCAGGAAGAGGCGCAGCGACTCGTTGACCGCGGCGCGCTCAAAGGAGACGCCGACGGCAGGCTCGACCTGTCGCTGGATATGCTGCGCACGATGCTCGTGTGCCAGCGGATGGTGGACGCCGCTGGCGGCGGGAAGTGAGGCGCGAATGTCGGAGGTTATCATTGCCGCGCTGGTCAGCGCAGCGGCCGCCATTGTGGTCGGCCTCATCAACAGCCGCGCGCAGCACAACAAGCTGATCGCGGAGCTGGACAAGCGCGACGAGCTGCAGGCGTATCGCATTGAGCAGCTCGAGCGCAAGGTGGACAAGCACAATCAGGTCATCGCGCGTACATATAAGCTGGAGGAGTGCACCGAGCTCCTCGGCGAGCGCATCAAGGTGGCCAATCACCGGATCGATGATCTGGAGCACAAAAATTAAGAGGAGGACATCATTATGGAACTTGGTATTGCATCTGTGGCGGCGATCACCGCCATCACTTACCTTGTGGGCATGGCCGTCAAGGCGACCGAGGCCGCAGATAAGTGGATCCCAATCATCTGCGGCGCGACCGGCCTGATCCTCGGCGTCGTCGCATGGGCGATGGGCGTGCCGGACTATCCCGCGCACGACTGGCTCAACGCTGCCGCCGTCGGCATCGTGTCCGGCTGGGCGGCGACGGGGCTTAACCAGAGCGTCAAGCAGCTGACGGATAAATAAATAATTATAAAGACAAAGCAATTCCCGGAGGGCTTCGGCCTTCCGGGTTTTTTGCTTATACATAATATGTATATCAAGACTGCCGGGATGATTCAACTTCGGCGGCTTTTGCGGATATGACATAATGAAATGGCAAAGAGCCTGATTGACAAACCGATCAAATGTGATAAAATATTGCCAGAAATGATAAGAATTGCAACGGGATGTACGCATTTTAGCGGCTTTTACGAATAATGAAATTGCCAATATGTGTGCCTTGCGTTTTTCCGAGGAGTGATAACATTTGGAAACCGGAAAAAATTTTGAACTTGAAATTTTAGCTGAAGCGGAAAGCCCAATAGATTGTCAGCTCTTCCTGTTTAATGCGTCAGAAAAAGAAATGAATATTCAATTTGCTAAGATCCAGGAAACCGAAAATACTGATAAAGTTGTTGTTTGTTCTAATGTATCTATTCCTGCTGAAAGCATGAAGCGCTTTGCTTTAGGCTTTTTGAGAGAGATGATTGATTACGAAAAAAAGTACAAAAACGGGAATGGAATAGCTGCAGAGGAAAATCCGGATGAAGGAGTAGATGATGAGAGCGCAAGTCGGCGAACCTAATGTATGGTCGAAAGCGTATGAGCAGAGAACACGCTTGCAAGGGCAAGTAGCTGATTTTAATGAAAAAAAGTGGCTCAATGAGCAATCCAGTATGATTGATCAAGTGCTTTCGGAAGACGATGGCTGCGGGGTTAAGCAGTTACTTAGAATCATATATTCAGATGCGGTGCGCGGAGCACGAGATCCTGAAGCAACTAAAAATGCTATTGAGTATGATTGGTCTCATTCAAACTACGCAGAGTGGAAATGTGCAGCGAAAGAAACGACAAATATTTCAAGTGTTTTACCGTATAATGAAAGCAAAGAGGGCAGCAATCAATCCGCAGCAAAGCGAGATGATAAAATGTTGATTACGTTACCCAAAGAGATTGTCATTACTATTTTGATTCTGTTAATACTTTCCGTTTCTTCTCTCACTACTCTCATCTTAAGTGTGTGCCTTAGGACGGTCATTATAAATCCGTGGTATTTAATTTCGTTAACTTTAGGTAGCACTGGATTGCTGTTTACCGCAATTGTGGCGATAAAAGATAGAGGGAGAGAGACTGATGAAAAAGGAGAAGAAAAATAGGGACGGAAAGAGAAACAAGGACAGTGAAGTTTTATCTAGCCTGATTAGTGTGTTAAGTAATGCGTTTTTTTTGGAGTTTAAGACGTCCGCCGGAAAACTGAATACCTTAGTAGTGGTTATGCTGCTCTTAATTACAGTTCTTTCAATGATTAGATCGACGGTAGAGATAGTAGCTTCGGCGCTTCTGAAGATATTTGCTAATAGTGCGGGATATGATTTTACTGATGTGTCGGTTCTTAGTATGTTGATCATCGCAATAATTATGGCTATTGCTTGCATAATGCTTCTCTTTTTCATTGAAGACAAGTGCGGTGAAAAAAAGCACAATGAGATTAATACTGATGATAGCAATAAAAAATAAACTATAATGCATGGATTCATTCAATTAACCATTCCCGGAGGGCTTCGGCCTTCCGGGAATTTTTGCTATACGTACAAATACGTGCGAAATATTGTTGACATACGTGTTTACACGTGCTATAATATAACCATCCTAAGCGATTGGAGGGCCTCATGAAGTACAGTGAACTCATAAAGCTCTTGCAAAAATCCGGGTGTGTTGTTGCAAGAGAGGGGCGCGGACATACGGTGTGGTGCAACCCCGCAACCGGGAAACGGTTCACAGTTGGACGCCACAAAACAGAGGATGTGCCGACTGGTACATTGAAATCAATTTTGAAGAGTGCGGGGCTTGAATAAAGCCCCTGCACTACGACTAAGATACATAATGTAAGAGCGTAAATGAAAAAGGAGAGACTATGACTACTAAGTATGTTTATCCGGCAATCTTTGAAAAAGAAGATTGCGGATACAGTGTGTATTTCCCAGACGTGGAAGGGTGCGTTACATCCGGAACGACATTGGCAGAGGCTATTGAAGCGGCGCAGGATGCGCTGTGCCTGATGCTCTATGATATGGAAGAGCGAAAAGAACAGACTCCGGCAGCTTCGGATATCTCGGCAGTGCAGTGCGGTGAAAACCAGTTCTGCAGCTTGATCGACTGCGACACGATGGATTATCGAAAATTCTATGATAAGAAGGCTGTAAAGAAAACGCTGACGATTCCTTCGTGGCTGAATACAATGGCAGAGCGCGAAGAAATCAACTTCTCTGCGGTTCTGCAAAAAGCGTTGCGCGCTGAGTTGAATATTTAAATAGTGTAGAAGCATCGCCACTGGATCATTACGTTCAGTGGCGATTTGTTGCTTTGATGCGCTGTTTTTTAGGTTTCCGCGTTAGCATTTTAGTTAGCATTTTGCGCTGAAAAAGTGCTAACAGACTTCGAGAAATAGCAACATGGCGTTAAAGAATTTAGCGAAGCAAAAGCACCGCAAAGCATTGATATACAAAGAAAAGCCCCGGAATTCATGGAATTCCGGGGCTTTCTGATTTGGAGCGGGATACGGGAATCGAACCCGCCTATCCTGCTTGGGAAGCAGGTGTTCTACCAATGAACTAATCCCACAGGTGCAATTATTATAGCACGGCCAAGTGTCGTTTTCAAGTGAAAAATGCAACATACCTTGACATCCTGCTGCGGGCAACCTATAATAGGCACTCGTGGCGTTTTACATTGTTTGCTGATACATTTAGGAGTGACGATATGCCGGAAGAAACCCTTCGTGAAAACAAAATGGGCACAATGCCCGAAAATAAGCTCCTGCTGTCCATGGCAGTCCCGATGATGATCTCCATGCTCGTGCAGGCGCTGTACAACATCGTGGACAGTATCTTTGTCTCGCGCATCTGCGAGGATGCGCTCACGGCGGTGTCCATGGCGTTCCCGCTGCAGAACATCATCATTTCCATCGCTGTCGGCTTCGGTGTCGGCATCAACGCGCTGCTGTCGCGCGCGCTGGGGCAGAAAAACGCCGAGCGCGTCAATCAGGTCGCGGTCAACGGCCTGCTGCTGGCGCTGCTGAGCTATTTGCTCGTGCTCGTCGCCGGCCTGGTCGGCATTCGTGCCTATATGCGCGCACAGACGGACATTGAGTCCATTGTCGAGTACGGCATCACATATCTCAATATCTGCGTGCTGTGCTCGTTCGGCGTTTTCATCGAGATCACCTTCGAGCGCTTTCTGCAGGCGACCGGCCGCACGATCTATTCCATGATCACGCAGCTGGTCGGTGCGATCACGAATATCATCCTCGACCCGATCCTCATCTTCGGCCTGCTCGGTTTCCCGAAGATGGGCATTGCCGGCGCGGCCTGGGCGACGGTGATCGGCCAGTGCCTGGGCGCGGTCGTGGCGGTCATCCTCAATCATTGCAAGAATCCGGAGATCCACCTGCGCCTGCGGCACATCCGCCCGAGCGGCAAGCTCATGGGCGAGATCACGGCCATCAGCATCCCGTCGATCATCATGAGCTGCATCTCATCGCTGACGTGCTTCGTCATGAACCTGATCCTCATCACGTTTTCGTCCACGGCAGTCGCGGTGTTCGGCGTCTATTTCAAGCTCCAGAGCTTTGTGTTCATGCCGGTGTTCGGTTTGAATAACGGCATGGTGCCGATCATTGCCTATAACTATGGCGCGCAGAAGCCGGAGCGTATCCATAAGACGATCCGCCTCGGCATGGTCTACGCCGTCGCGATCATGGTGATCGGTCTGCTCGTATTCCAGCTCATTCCGAAAGAGCTGCTGCTGATGTTTGACGCCTCGGACGCCATGCTGGAGATCGGCGCGCCCGCGCTGCGCATCATGAGTCTGGCGTTCATATTTGCCGGTATCAGCATCGTGGCCGGTTCCTCGTGCCAGGCATTTGGCTACAGCGTCTACAGTATGTTCATCTCCATCGCGCGTCAGATCGTGGTGCTCATCCCGGCGGCGTATCTGCTGTCGCTGAGCGGCGTGCTGCGCAGCGTCTGGTTCGCATTCCCGATCGCGGAGGTCGCCTCGCTGATCCTCTCGCTGTTCTTTTTGCGCACCACGCTCAAAAAGACGGGCATGGCGATGCCAAAAACGAAATAAAGCTCCGTTCCGCAAAGGCGGCGCCGTACGGCGCCGCCTTTTTTCGTCGCGTTCCGCACCGGCCGAACCGGGCCTGCATAGGATAATGCGGGCCGAGTGCCCGATTTGAAAAGGAGGAACGACTGTGGACAAATGCAATTTCAAGCAGGGCCCGCTGCCGGAATGCGCGCCGCTGGCGCTGGCGCAGACGCCCATGCAGCAGTCCAGCGAACCCGCGTATGATCGGCGCATGGCACTGGCGCGCGGTACGCTGTTTCCGGGACTGGACCTGCCGTTTATGAACATGGTCAACAAACCCGGCGACCTCAGCACGCCGCTGTGCGAGCTGATGGCGCTGGACTTCGTCATCCGCGAGCTGAATCTCTACCTCGACACGCATCCGGATGACCGCGAGGCGTTCGAGACGCTGCAAAAATGCATCCGTATGCGTGCCGAAGGGCACAAGCGCTACACGGAGCAGTGCGGGCCGGTCACGGTGTCGGATCTCGCGTGCGCAGACGTCTATGACTGGCTCAACGCACCGTGGCCGTGGCAGCCGGAAGGGGAGGAGAAGTAAGCGATGTTTGTCTATGAAAAGAAACTCGAATACCCGGTGCGCATCCGCAACGCCAACCCCGCGCTGGCGAAGTTCATCTGCTCGCAGTACGGCGGACCGGACGGCGAGCTCGGCGCGTCCCTGCGCTATCTCAGTCAGCGCTATGCCATGCCGTATCCGGAGCTGTCGGCGATCCTGACGGACATCGGCACGGAGGAACTTGGTCATCTCGAGATGGTCGGAACGATCGTCTACCAGCTCACGCGCAGCATGACGCCGGAGCAGATCAAACAGTCCGGCTATGATACGTACTTCGTCGATCACACGGCGGGCGTCTTTCCGCAGTTTGCATCCGGCACGCCGTGGACGGCGGCGACGATCGGCGTGACCGGCGATGTGATCGCCGACCTGTCGGAGGATATGTCGGCCGAGCAGAAGGCGCGCAAGACCTATGACAACATTCTGCGGCTTTGCGACGACCCGGATGTGACGGATGTGATCCGGTTTCTGCGTGAGCGCGAGGTCGTGCACTACCAGCGCTTCGGCGAGGCGCTGCGTCTGGCGACGGAAAAGATGGATCAGAAGAACGTCTATATGACCAATCCGGCATTTGATCGCTCCTGAAACGAAACCAGCGCCGGCAGTCAGCCGGCGCTGGATTTTTCTGCAGCGGCGCAATTTGCGGGACAAAAAAGCAGGCACCCGAAGGTGCCTGCTTTGTGGTAGTTGGGGGAAAGCTTACTTTTTGATGTAAGTCCAGCGCTCGGTGACCGGGTTCTTCAGGTTCTCAATGAAAGCCTTGAAGATTCCATTATGGTCAGAGTACGTGAGAATGTTAATGTCCCAAGTGTAGTCGTGGCTGTTGGTGGCTTCCTGGATCTCGGCATAGGCCCAGTGCGAGGAAGTGCAGTCCGGCCAGGTCTTCATAGCCGCAGCAACTTTGGCATCGCTGAAGCTGGAATTATTCACAACGCGGCCGAGGATGCGGTTCATAACGGCAGCTGTTTCGCCGCGCGTCAGGTTGTCGTTCGGTCTTGCGCTGCCGTTGTCGCCCTTGACAATGCCGAGCTTCTGGAGCAGGTTGATGTACTTTTCTGCCCAGTGACCGTTGATATCCTTGAAGATACCGCCAGTGATCGGGGTGTTGAGCGTATCGCTGTAGAGCATGGCGACCATCTTGAAGAACTCCGCACGGGTGACCGCCTGGTCGGGCTTGAACGAGCCGCCCGGATAACCGGCGACGATGCCGGCCTTCGCGCACATCTGCACAGCGTCATAGTACCAGGCGCCGCTGCTGACATCAGAGAAGTTGACAGTGGGCTTGGAGTCGAATCTGGCCTTGACCTGATCCTTCATCAGACGATCCAGAATGGTGGCGACTTCGGCACGGGTGATGCGTCCGTCCGGGCTGACAGTGCCATCCGGATAACCTTTGATGTAAGCGTTGTGGTCAGTGGTGTTGAGGATCATGTCGATCGTCGGGTAAACCGTGATGACGTCGATGTCGGGCTTCTTGCCGAAGGACCAGTTGAAGCCGACGAGGGACTGATACTTAATGTTGGTGTTCGGGTCGGTCCAGGTGGCGGACACGGAGTAAGTGTTGAGGTGATCCTTCTTGGAGAAGATGGCGACGCCGTAGTTGGCGACGGCAGTGGTGACCTGATCCTTGTTCTGGTTGTAGATCACGACCTGAGCGCCGGCAGCGACGCGACCGTCTGAGGTCTTTACAGCAACCAGATAGTTCGGCAGTTTGGCGAACAGATCCTTGACGCCCTCAGTCTCCGGGGAAATCTCCTCGACCGTAGCTGCGACGTCTTCATCGGCTGCGACGTCTTCATCGGCTGCAAAAGCCATGACCGGCAGCAGGCTGACGACCATAACCAGAGCGAGAAGCACGCAGAGCAGTTTGCGGGACTTTTTCATTGTTTCCACTCCTTTTATAAATGTGCATAAGTGCCGTTATGCCGGATGTCGGGTAACACAGCCGATCCACGTACACTTATGCGACTAGTATACACTGTCGGCCCTGAAAAGTCAAGCTATGGAAGCGCTGTGCAAAGGCGCCGCAAACGCAAAGATCTGCAAAAAATGACCGGTCATTCCATTGCTCGCAGCGGCAGCAGCAACCATCTGCCGCAAACCCGCGAATCGCGCGCACGATCGTTGAATAATGCATATATGGTCAATTACCGGCTCGAGTGTCTGCAAACAATTTCCCTGCCAGAAAAGAAAAGTGAATTTTCTATTGACACACTGGGTAAAACGCGATATAATCCTATTAACCTATAGAGAAGGTAGGCGATGAAAATGCGAGGGCGCATTTCCGGCCGCCTGTGTATCTGCTGGCACTGTTGCGGCGGCTGAGCGCAGGCAAGTCCATCACGAGTCAAACATACATATTTTAATAATACGATACATAAATGGAGGAACATCTCATGAGTAAGATCTATACATCCGCTGACCAGCTGATCGGAAAAACGCCCCTTCTGGAGCTGACCCATATCGAAAAAGAGCAGCAGCTCGAGGCCCGCATTCTGGCAAAGCTCGAGTACTTCAACCCGGCCGGTTCCGTGAAGGACCGCGTGGCGCTGGCCATGATCCAGGACGCGGAGCAGCACGGCGTGCTCAAGCCGAGCTCCGTCATCATCGAGCCTACCTCCGGCAACACCGGCATCGGCCTGGCGTCCGTCGCCGCGGCCAGAGGCTACCGCATCATCATCGTTATGCCGGAGACCATGAGCGTGGAGCGCCGCCAGATCATGAAGGCCTATGGCGCGGAGCTCGTGCTCACGGACGGCGCGCAGGGCATGAAGGGTGCGATCGCAAAGGCCAACGAGCTGGCTGCGCAGATCCCCGACAGCTTTGTCCCCGGTCAGTTTGTCAACCCGGCCAACCCGGCGATCCACCGCACGACGACTGGCCCGGAGATCTGGGAGGACACGGACGGCAACGTGGATATCTTCGTTGCAGGTGTCGGCACCGGCGGCACCGTGACGGGCGTCGGCGAGTACCTGAAGTCCCAGTGCCCGAAGGTCAAGGTCGTGGCCGTGGAGCCGGAGACCTCTCCGGTCCTGAGCGAGGGCCATGCCGGTCCGCATAAGATCCAGGGCATTGGTGCGGGCTTTGTGCCGGACGTGCTCAACACGAAGGTCTATGATGAGATCATCCCGGTCAGCAACGAGGATGCGTTTGCGACCGGCCGCCTGATCGGCCATAAGGAGGGCGTGCTGGTCGGCATTTCCTCCGGCGCTGCCGTCTGGGCGGCGATCGAGCTGGCCAAGCGCCCGGAGAACAAGGGCAAGACCATCGTCGTGCTCCTGCCGGATACCGGCGACCGCTATCTGTCGACGCCGCTGTTTGCAGACTGAGTGCAGGCAAGCGTTCGTTCTTCTTTCACATGCAACGGGAGACACCGCAAGGTGTCTCCCGTTGTGCATCCGGCACAATTCTGTGAAAAAGCGCTCCCTTCCGGGGTCATCCCGGCGGGGAGCGCTTGTGCGTTCAGCGGCAGCGCATGGCCAGACCGCAGAACATATAGTCGGCCATGCGCAGCGCCTCGGTCTCGATCCGGTCGAACATGCGGATGTCGGCCGCATAGTCGCCCTGCAGGCGCAGCGTGGCCTCTTTGCCGTCAAAAAACTCGCGCCATTTTTCTTCGTTCCAGCAGGCGTTGATGCCGGCAAGAAACGCGCTGATGGCGTCGGCGTTTGCGTACCAGCGCCGACGGGCGTCGTCGGCCTTGGCGGTCTCGCGGTTTTTCAGGTCAGTCACGAGCGCACCGCCGATCTCCAGATGCTCCGTGAGCAGGTCGCCGGACTGTCCGGCCGTGCGCGCGGGATCTTTGGCGCATCTTTTGCGCAGCAAAGACAAAAAGGGATGCAATTTTGCGCCCGATGCGCTATAATAGATGCCATCATGCAGTAAGAGGGATCATTATGCGAATCGTTGTTAAAGTCGGCACTTCCACACTCGCGCACGCGACCGGGCGGCTGAACATTCAGCGCATGGAGCGGCTGTGCAAAGTGCTCAGCGACCTGAAAAATGCAGGTCACGAGATCATTCTCGTCTCGTCCGGCGCGATCGGCATGGGCGTCGGCAAGCTCAATCTGTCCGGCCGTCCGGCGGATATGCCGGGCAAGCAGGCCGCGGCCGCCGTCGGCCAGTGCGAGCTGATGTATTTTTACGATAAGCTCTTCACGGAGTACAATCATATTGTGGCGCAGCTGCTGCTGACCGGCGAGGACATCCGCAGTGAGCAGCGCAGCCGCAACGTGCGCAACACGCTCTCGCGGCTGCTGGAGCTGGGGGCGCTGCCGGTCATCAATGAAAACGACGCCGTGGCGACGGACGAGATCGGCGTGGACAACACCATCGGCGAGAACGACAGTCTCTCGGCCATCGTGGCTGCCGCCATCGGTGCGGATCTGCTGATCCTGCTCTCGGACATTGACGGATTGTATGACAGCGACCCGCACCGAAACCCGGATGCGCGGCTCATCGAGACGGTGCCGGTCATCGACGCGCACATTCTCTCGCTTGCCGGAGACAAGGGCTCCGCGCTCGCCACCGGCGGCATGGTCACGAAGCTGCACGCCGCGCAGATCGCAACGGCGGCCGGCTGCGAAATGGTCATTGCCAACGGCGAAAAGCCCGAGGTGCTCTATGACATTGTGGCCGGCAGGCGCGCCGGCACCCGATTTCTGATACCACATTCCTGAGGAGGGACTACTATGACGACTATGGACATTCTCCGGCGGACGAAGGCCGCGTGGCCCAGCATCTGCAACGCTTCCGCCGAGGACAAAAACCGCATCCTGTCCGCCATGGCGGACAGCCTGCAGGCGGAGTGCGATGTCATCCTGCGCTGCAATGCCGAGGACATGGACGCTGCACGCGGCCATATCTCGGATGTCATGCTCGACCGGCTCTATTTGGACAAAGATCGCATCGACGCCATGGCCGACGGCATCCGCGCGACCGTGGCGCTGCCGGATCACACGGGGCGCATCCTCGCGCAGATCGACCACCCCAACGGCATGAAGATCTATAAAAAGCAGGTGCCGCTCGGCCTGGTCGCCATCATTTATGAGAGCCGCCCGAACGTCACGTCCGACGCGGCGGCGCTCACCATCAAGAGCGGCAACGTCTGCATGCTCCGCAGCGGCAAGGAGGCTTTCCGCACGGCCAAAGCCATCGTGGCCGCGCTCAAGCAGGGCATCGCGTCCGCGGGCGGCGATCCGGACATCGTCAACATCGTGGAGGATACCAGCCACCAGAGCGCTACGGAGATCATGCAGGCCAAGGGCCTTGTAGATCTGCTCATCCCGCGCGGCGGGGCGGGGCTCATCCGCGCCTGCGTGCGCAATGCCACCGTGCCCTGCATCGAGACCGGCACCGGTATCTGCCACGTCTACGTGGACGAGTATGCTGACCTCGACAAGGCCGTGCGCATCATCGAAAACGCCAAAACCAGCCGCCCCTCGGTCTGCAACGCCGAGGAGGTCTGCCTTGTGCACCGGGCGGTCGCGGCCAGGTTTCTGCCCATGCTCAAAAAGGCGCTGGTCGATGACCGCGCGGCGCAGGGCCTCACACCGGTCGAGCTGCGGCTGGATACGGCAGCGGCGCAGATCATCGACGGCAAGAGCGCTTCCGACAAGGACTTTGACACGGAGTATCTGGACTATATCCTCGCCGTCGGCGTGGTCGACAGTCTGGACGCCGCCATCGCGCACGTGCTCGCGCACTCGACGCACCACAGCGATGCCATCGTCACCGAGGACGCCGCGAGCGCCGAGCGCTTCATCAACGGCACGGACAGCGCGGCAACGTACGTCAACGTCTCCACCCGCTTTACCGACGGGGGTGAGTTCGGCCTCGGCTGCGAGATGGGCATCTCCACGCAGAAGCTCCACGCCCGCGGCCCCATGGGGCTCGACGAGCTGAGCACCTATAAATATATCATCCGCGGCGACGGACAGATCCGCTGAGGAGGGAACACTATGAAAAAGTTTGAAGCAGGCTTCATCGGCGCCGGCAATATGGGCGGCGCGCTGGCCACGGCCGCGGCCAAACAGGTCACGGGGGAGCTGGTCGCCGTTGCCTGCAGCAGCCCCGCGCACAGCGCGGCGGCGGCCGAGCGGCTGGGCTGCCGTGCGGCCGCGCCGGAGGAGATCCTCGGCGGCAGCAAATTCGTGTTTCTCGGCGTCAAGCCGCAGATGATCGACGGCGTTGTGCAGTCGCTGGCAGCGCCCATCGCGGCGTCGGAGAGCATTTTTGTGTCCATGCTCGCCGGTGTGCAGCTGGAGCGGCTCGAGCGGCTGCTCGGCGCGGATAAGAAGATCATCCGCATCCTGCCGAACACGGCCTGCGCCGTGGGGCAGGGCGTCGTGCTCTATTGTGCCAACGGCAATGTCACGGACGGCGATCTCGCGGCGTTTTGCGCGCTCATGGCGGCCGCGGGCATCGTCGACCCCATTTCCGAGGCGTTGATTGACGCCGGCTGCGCCATCACCGGCTGCGGCCCCGCGTTTGCGTATATGTTCATCGAGGCGCTGGCCGACGGCGGCGTCAAATGCGGCCTGCCGCGCGCAAAAGCCATCCGCTACGCAGCGCAGATGCTCGCCGGCAGCGCGGAGATGGTGTTGCAGTCCGGCAAGCACCCGGAGCAGCTCAAGGACGAGGTCTGCAGCCCCGGCGGCAGCACGATCGCCGGCGTCGACGCGCTCGAGCAGCACGGTTTTCGCGGCAGCTGCATCGCGGCCGTGGACGCCGCGTTTGAAAAGACCCGCCAGCTCGGGTGATCCCAGTTAAAAATGCCGGCCGGGCCGCACCCATTCGGGTGCGGCCCGGCCGCTGCATGGTTGCTTATGCAGACGTGATGTAGCACTCCTCGGCTTCCTGCTGTGCATGGATCAGCAGCAGCCGCGCCTCCTCATAGTCGTGGGTGTCGATTTGCTCAACGGCGTCGCTCAGCGTGTTGAAGAGGGTGAAGTACAGTTTCTTGAAGTCCATGGTATCTCCTTTTTGTTCTGCGTATTTGCGGTTTCCGGCGCGTCTTCCGGTCGCTGCGATGCGCAGTCTAACACAGAATGGAGCAGAAACGTGTCGAATGCTGTAGGCGTCGAAAAAACTTCATAAAATTCAAATTTTTTGTCAGGCATGGAACGATCTTTGCGCGAAGCGTCGAATCGCAAACGCCCGCGCACCATATCGGAGCGCGGGCGCGGATCGTTTATAGCAGCTTGATCAGGATCGTGACGGCGCCCAGCAGGATCAGCACGCTGCCGCCGTCGGCATCGTGTCCGACTGGGCGGCGACGGGGCTGAATCAGTCTGTGAAACAGCTTTCCGATAAATAATTTCTATTACACACCATTACACACCCGTTGCACACCGCATCGATAATTTGCACGCAAAAACGGAAAAAGAAAAAGTCCTGTATTCCTTGAGAATACAGGACTTTTTGTTGGTCCGAGTGAGAAGATTCGAACTTCCGGCCTCTTGAACCCCATTCAAGCACGCTACCAACTGCGCTACACCCGGATATCACATTTGCTCAAATAATATAGCACACCGCGCAAAAAAATGCAAGAGGGAAATGCGGCTTTCGGGCAGAAAGTTTTTCGTTACATTTCTTTACGATTGTATCAGAATTCCGAATAGATAGGTTTCGAAATAATCATAAATTTTTTAAATAAATAAATTGAAATTTTTTGGGTGATTTGTTAACGTGTTCTTAACACCTATGTGAGATGATACAGTCCCATGCATGCGGTGGCATGCAAGATCCACTTGGCGAAATAGAAACAAAGGAGGAAATATCATGACAGGTAAAAAACTGCAGCGTCTGCTGGCGTGCCTGCTGGCGGTCCTGCTGCTGTCGCAGGTCGGGGCGTTCTCGCCGGCCGTGTTCGCGGCGGATGACATCGACTACACGCTGCAAAACGGTACGGCCATCATTAAGTCCACGATGACGACCGATGAAGTGAACCATGCGCTGACGCGCGCGCTGGTCAAGGATTTTGACCAGAAGAGCGAGGAAGAGCAGAGCGCACTTCTGGATAGTCAAACTGGTCTCAAGTGGGAGTACAAGTGCGAGGGCAAGAGCAAGAGTTTTTTGGGCATCTCTGCCACGCATACCGACTGGGGTTCCATTAATGGGTTTACTAGCGTAGATAATAGAATCAATTTTACCCACCCCGCGCTGAAGGACAACAAGGATGGCAGCTATCAGGTGCGTGTTGCTGACACGACAGCGGAAGTAACGCTGACGAAGGCGGAGAAGCTCTCTTCGTCCATCACGCTCAAGCAGGACGCCAGCGTGAAGCTGCCGTATAAGGAAGACGGCACGCTGGATTTTGACGCGCTGCGTGAGAACATCTTTAGCCTGGTCGTGGAGAGCACCACGCCCAAGCTGACGGTCAACGACGTGACCATCGAGTATTATGCTACGGGCAAGATCCGCAAGAACTGGGCTCCTCTGGAGGGCGGCAAGGTCGACGGCCTGAACTATCCCGCCATTTCTGCGGGTGAGCAGCAGATCCAGATCAGCTTCAAGGGCGACGATACTTACAAGGCTGACACTGTGAAAACGACTGTGAACTTCCTTGACCGCGCGGCAGCTCCGTTCCAGCTCAAGCAGGGTGTGACCGAAGTCTCGATGGTCTATAACAAGGATCAGAGCATCAACTACGAGGAAACCGCGCAGGCTCTGCGCGAGGCGCTGCTCGAGAGCACCGATCCGAACGTCTCCATCAACGACGTGACGGTGGAGTATAACGCCGGTATAGGTGCTATCAAAAATTATCAGCCCTTGAATTATAGCCTGACGGGCAGCGACTTTATTGACCAGCTTTTTAAATTTGGCCTCGGATCACAGACCATCCGCTTCACCTGGCGCGGCAACGCAGGCTACCAGGCTTATACGGCGGAAGTCACCGTCGAGATGACCGACAGCCGCGAGGCCAGCGCCGTCGTCCTTAAGCCGAGCATCTCTCTCATCTACAATAAGGATGCCGCTGCCATGACGCAGCAGATTTTTGAATACGTCATTGATTGGGACGATTCCACGCTGCCCGACAAGAGCACGCTGAGCGCGGACGACTTTACGATCGAGTATTACGCAACGGCTAAGGTCGTGGCCGGTGATCTTGGCGGCGACGTAGGACTCCAAAAGTGGGTTCCGATCGAAGGAGAAGAGGGAATCAGTGCTGGCAAACTCCAGTATTTCTACCCCCAGATGGGCGCTGGTGAGCAGCAGATCCGCGTGACCTTCAACGGCAACGAGACCTATCGTTCCAGCGAGGCTGAGGAAGGCTCGCTCACGGTCAAGAAGGCAAATGTCTCCGTCAAGGTGCACTCGACGAGCATCTACGCCGATGAAGTGCCGGGCGAGGGCTTCGTCACCACCGATCCCGTGGACGATTTTGACATCTTCACAGTCTATACCGGCGTGTCCAGCGTGTTCGTGCAGCTGCCCGAGCGCTACACAGACAACGCGTTCATCAAGGTTGTTGATCCTGTGCTCGAAAAAGTCGGTCTGCGGACGATCAAGGATATCATGGACAAGGGCATCACTGTCGGCGAACTCAAGCAGAATCTGGACAAGATCGCCAATGGCAGCGAGTATGCCGTAGTGCGTGAAGCGCTCAAGCTGATGGGTGTTGACGTCGCTACGCTGCAGCAGATCATCAACGTGTTCAACAAGATCACCCTGCTGGACAATGTCCGCATTGCCCTGCGTACACCGGATCAGGTGGGTATCTACACCGTTTACGCGATCACGAACAACGATAACTACAACACCGGCTTCGGTATGGGCGCTCTCGTTGTGAAAAAGCACTACTCCGGTGTGAAGCTCGACTGGAATCAGGACTTCACCAATGGCAAGATCTCCGCTGCGGACGTGAAGAACTTCGACTTCGGTGCGACGCTGAGCTATAACGGGGAACAAGTCGAGGATCAGTCCTCTGTGCACTACCTGTACTCCGGCTTCACCAGCAGGTGGAAGCCGTACTCCAGCACCACGACACCCCCGACTGAGCCCGGCCGCTATGTTGTGACGGTCGTGACTCTGGGCGGCAACTATCAGGCAGCGCCCATCACGCGCGCTTTCCAGATCACCAAGTAATTTTCTCGCGTGTGTCTCCCGGGCTTTTTTGCCCGGGAGACATTTTTGCGCCGGAGGAGACCGGCCAGAGCGGAAAATGAAAATCGCCGAAAATTTTTTCAAAAATAACTTGACAGCAGTCGAATCGTCTGGTATATTAAACAAGCGCTGAGGCGACGAGGCCGAGTAGTTCAGTTGGTTAGAACGCTAGCCTGTCACGCTAGAGGTCGAGGGTTCAAGTCCCTTCTCGGTCGCCACCCGCGGGGCGAAAGCTCCGCGGGCTTTGTATGCTGCTATAGCTCAGTCGGTAGAGCGCATCCTTGGTAAGGATGAGGTCCCCGGTCCGAATCCGGGTAGCAGCTCCAGAAAATCCTGCAACCGTTGCGGTTGCAGGATTTTTTGTTTATCAAAGACCGCGCAAAAACCACGACGCCGGACAGGGAAGCCCTGTCCGGCGTCGTTTTGCCTATGTTCGGTTTCAGCCGCCGAAGCCAATGCACGGTGTGCGGCCCCCGCCGTTTGGCGGGGGCTTACGTTTTCCTTGCCGCGGGAAATCGATATGCGAAAGCCTGCCAAAAAAGTCCGTGCGGACTCCTTTGACAGGCGTAGCGAGCGGGCCTGTAAGCCGGGTTCTGTAATCGACAGCCATCTATCTAGACGCACCGTTGCCGGTGCGTTCCAGCCACCTCCATGGGACGGCCGGGCCGGCCATATGTCCCTCCGCGGTGTTGCTCCGGATAGAGTTTACAGCGCCGCACTGTCTCCAGCCGGCGAGTGAGCTCTTACCTCACTTTTCCACCCTTACCCGATCGCTCGGGCGGTTTGTTTCTGTTGCACTTGTCCGAGGGTCGCCCCTGGCGGGTGTTACCCGTTATCCTTGCCCTGTGGAGCCCGGACTTTCCTCACGCACAGCCTTTCGGCTCGTGCCCGCGGCTGTCCGGCCTGCTCGCCCGACTATTTTACACATCCTGCCGCACCGCGTCAAGTCCGGCAGTGATTTATTTTCTTGTAATCGGCACGAATGAGCGGTATAATCTCCACGTATGATTACCTTTTGGAAAAGGAGTGTCTGCATGACCTTTTCGGACTATATGGACTATCTGCGCGGCAAGCGCATCGGCGTCATCGGCTTCGGCGTGAGCAATCAGCCGCTCGTGCGCGTGCTGCTGCGCAACGGCTGCGACGTGACGGTGTGCGACCGGCGCGACCGCGCCCAGCTCGGCGCGACCGGCGACGAGGCCGCGGCGCAGGGCGCAAAATTTATCCTTGGTGCGGATTATCTGGAGCATCTGGACTTCGACGTCATCTTCCGCACACCGGGCGTGCTGCCCATCGTGCCGCAGCTGCGCGCGGCTGCGCAAAGCGGCGCGATCCTCACCTCCGAGATGGAGGCGTTCTGCAATCTCTGCCCGTGCCGCATCATCGCCATCACCGGCAGCGACGGCAAGACCACGACCTCGACCATCACGGCCGAGCTCCTGCGTGCGCAGGGGTACACCGTGCACCTCGGCGGCAACATCGGCACGCCGCTCTTTGACCGCATTCCGGAGATCCGTCCGGAGGATTTTGCCGTGCTCGAGCTCAGCAGCTTCCAGCTGCACAGCATGCACTGCGCGCCGGATGTGGCCATCATCACGAACATTTCGCCGAATCATCTGGATGTGCATCCGGATTTCGAGGACTACGTGTCGGCCAAGTGCAGCATTTACCGCGGCCAGCGGCCGGACGGCTGCCTGGTGCTCAACGCGAAGGACGCCCACACGCCGCGCTTCGCGGCCGAGGCGCCGGGGCGCGTGCGCTATTTCAGCAGCATCGGCCCGGTGGAAAACGGCGTTTACTGCACGGATGGTGTGATTTACCGCGCGCACGATGGCAAGGCGGAGAAGATCCTCGACGCCGCCGAGATCCGCATTCCCGGCGCGCACAACGTGGAAAACTATATGGCGGCCTTTGCCGCAACCGACGGCCTGGTCGGCAATGCGGCGTGCGTTCAGGTCGCGCACACCTTCTCTGGCGTGCCGCACCGCATGGAGCGCATCCGCGAGCTCAACGGCATTACGTTCATCAACGATTCCATCGCCTCGAGCCCCACGCGCACGATCGCGGGCCTGCACGCGCTGCCGAAGCCGCCGGTCATCATCCTCGGCGGGCACGACAAGCACATCCCGTTTGATACGCTCGGTGACGAGGTCTGCCTGCACGCGAAGGCGGCGGTCGTCGTCGGCGAGACGGCGCAGCGCATTGCCGCCGCCATCCGCGCGTCGAAATGCTATGACCCGGGAAAGCTGCCGCTCGTTGAGGCGCCGGATTTTCGCGCAGCGGTCGAGACGGCCTACGGCCTTGCGCAGCCGGGCGATATCGTGACGCTCTCGCCGTCCTGCTCATCGTTTGATTTCTTCAAAAACTTTGAAGAGCGCGGCAATACCTTCCGCGCCATTGTGGAATCTCTGCAATAAGCGCATGAATTGCCCCGCCGCTGCATAGCATGGCAGGGGGGATCTGCTATGATTTGTGCACCTCGCCGCTGGAGACCGGCTGCCCGCCGGTGCCCGCTGCGGCCGAACCGGAAGCTGGCGGCGCTGCTGCTGGTATGCATTCTGTTGGGCGGCATGGCGTATTTTACCGTGTCGGTGCTGCACCTGATCATGCAGCTGGCCGTCAACTCCGCCTGCGACCTCATGCAGCTGAAAATCAACGCCGCCGTCACGGCGGCGACGGCGCAGGTGCAGGGCGACTATTATACCTACCGCACGGACGCTGACGGGACCATTACGGCCGTGAGCATCGACACCGAGCACGTGGGGCAGGTGTCCTCGCTCGTGCTCGAGCACATGATGGACGGGGACGACGGGCAGGTCGAGCTGGACATCCCGCTTGAGACGCTCTTCGGCGTGAATTTTCTGCCGGGGCTCAAGCTGCCGCTGCCAGTGCGCATCCTTGTGCTGACGACGTCGGACGTGAACTATCACAACGAGCTCATGTCGGCCGCGATCAACCAGAGCAAATATCAACTATATCTGAACGTGAAGATGGATCTCGACATTCTGGTGCCCTGGGAGCACAAGACCGAGACCGTGGGCACGAACGTCCTGCTGGCCGAGACGGTCATCGTCGGCAAAGTGCCCCAGACGTATGTGGAAGTGGAGTAGACAACATGGATGTACGCGAAGAGATCCTGACGCTGCGCCGTCAGCTGGAACACGCAAATTTTCTCTATTACGTGAAGGACGCGCCCGAGATCAGCGACTTTGAATACGACGCGCTTATGCGCAGGCTCGAAGAGCTCGAGGCGGCGCACCCGGAGTACGCCTCGCCCGATTCGCCGACGCAGCACGTCGGCGGCTACGCGCTCAACACCTTTGCGCAGGTGCGCCATCAGGTGCCGCTCGAGAGCCTGCAGGACGTGTTCTCGTTCGACGAGCTGCGCGCGTTCGGCGCGCGCATGGACGGTGCGCTCACGCAGGCGCATGATTATTCCGTCGAGCCGAAGATCGACGGTCTGTCCATGTCGCTCGAGTATGAAAACGGGGTGTTCGTCCGCGGCGCTACGCGCGGCGACGGCATCACCGGCGAAGACGTGACGGAAAACCTCCGCACGCTGCGCAACCTGCCGCTGACGCTTGAAAACGCGCCTGCAAAGCTTATCGTGCGCGGTGAGGTCTATATGTCGCACGAAGTATTCGCAGCGCTCAATGCCGAGCGCGAGCTGCTCGAACAGCCGCTGCTGGCCAATCCCCGCAACGCGGCGGCGGGCTCTGTGCGCCAGCAGGACCCGAAGGTCGCGGCGGCGCGCAAGCTCGATATCATCATCTTCAACCTCCAGTTTGACAGCGACCGCACGTTTGCCGCGCACACGGAAACGCTGGACTATCTGGCGTCGCTGGGCTTCCCGGTCGTGCCGTATCAGCGCTGTGAAACGCTCGATGCCTGCTGCGCGCGCATTGACTGGATCGGCGACAACCGCGAGACGTTCCCGTTCGACATCGACGGCGCGGTCATCAAGATCAACGACCTTGCGCAGCGGCAGTATCTCGGCAGCACGGCAAAGTTCCCGCGCTGGGCGGTGGCATATAAGTACCCGCCGGAGAAGAAGGAGAGCCGCGTGCGCGACATCGTCGTGCAGGTCGGCCGCACGGGCGTGCTCACGCCGAAGGCGGTCATTGAGCCGGTGCGTCTGGCCGGCACGACCGTCACGAATGCCACGCTGCACAATCAGGACTTCATCGACAACCTCGACCTGCGCATCGGCGACACGGTGCTCGTGCAGAAGGCGGGGGAGATCATTCCCGAGATCCTCTCCGTCGTGCGCGATAAGCGGCCGGAGGGCACGGTGCCGTTTCATATGCCGGATACCTGCCCGGAGTGCGGCGCGCCCGTCGTGCGCGACCCGGACGGTGCGGCCCTGCGCTGCACGGGTGCGGAGTGCCCGGCGCAGCGGCTGCGCAACATTGCGCACTTTGCCTCCCGCGAGGCGATGGATATCGACGGCCTCGGCATCTCGCTGTGCCAGTCGCTGATTGAGGCGGGGCTCGTGCACTCCCCGGCGGAGCTGTATGCGCTCGAGCCGCAGTCGGTCGCGGCGCTGGACCATATGGGGAAGAAGTCGGCCGAGAATCTCATGGCCGCCATCGAAAAGAGCAAGGATGCCGGCATGGCGCGCCTGCTGTGCGCGTTCGGCATCCGGCAGGTTGGGCAGAAGGCGGCCAGAGTGCTGGCCATGCACTTCGGCACGCTGGACAAGCTCATGGCGGCGACGGAAGAAGAGCTCATGGCCATCCCTGACGTCGGCCCGACGACGGCGGCGTACCTGCGTGCATGGTTCGATAACCCACAATCACAGCACCAGATCCGCCTGCTGCGCGATGCGGGCGTCAGCTTTGATTCCAGGGAGCAGGTCGTGGACCGCCGCTTTGCCGGCAAGACGTTTGTGCTCACCGGCGCGCTCGAGCACTTCAGCCGCGACGAGGCCAGTGCCATCATCGAGCGCTTCGGCGGCAAGACGAGTTCTTCCGTGTCGAAAAAAACGTCCTATCTGCTCGCCGGCGAAAACACCGGCTCGAAGTATCAGAAGGCGCTCACGCTCGGCACGCCTATCATTACGGAAGCTGAATTCCTGGACATGATCCAGGAGTAACGAAAGAAACGGAGTGGAAATCATGCGAGATTACGCAAAAGAATTTGAAAACCGCGTCGCCTTTATCCGCGACCTGCTCAAAAGCAGCGGCGCCAAAGGTGTCATCTACGGCAACAGCGGCGGCAAGGACAGCGCGCTCGTCGGCATCCTCTGCAGGGCCGCGTGCGACAATACGGTCGGCATCATGATGCCGTGCGCCTCCAAGCGCAACTTCGGCGAGGACATGACCGACGGTCTGGCCGTGGCCGAGCAGTTCAACATCGAGACGCGCACGGTCGATCTCACGGCGGAAAAGGAGCTCGTCATGCAGACGGTCTCCGCCGTCACGACGCTCAACCAGATGGCGACGTCGAACATCGCCCCGCGCCTGCGCATGCTCACGCTCTACACCATCGGCGCGGCCGAGGGCCGTCTCGTCGCCGGCACCGGCAACCGCAGCGAGGCATACATGGGCTATTTCACGAAGTGGGGCGACGGCGCGTATGACTTCAATCCCATCGCCGACCTGACCGTGACGGAAATTTACGAGTTCCTGACCTGGCTGCATGCGCCGGAAAACATCATCCGCAAAGCGCCGTCCGCCGGTCTCTTTGAGGGTCAGACGGATGAGCAGGAGATGGGCGTGACCTACGCCGCCATCGACAAATACATCCTCACCGGCGAGGCCAGCGAGCACGACAAGGCCATCATCGATCGCTACCATAGCCGCAGCGAGCATAAGCGCCGCCCGGCCGCAACCTATCACGCCGAATGACGCAGTATTTCGATACCCACGCACACTACGACAGCGGAAAGTTCAACGCCGACCGCGAAGAGGTGCTGCGCGCCGTGCATGAGAGCGGCGTCGCGCTCATCGTGGATCCCGGCGACTGTGCTGCGACGTCCGCGCGCGCCGTCGCCATCGCACAGGAATATGATTTCGTCTATGCCGCCGTCGGCTGGCACCCGGAGGAAGCCGCCGGCTGGACGGACGACAGTCTGGAGCAGATCCGCGCGCTGGCGGCGCAGCCCAAGGTCTGCGCCATCGGCGAGATCGGTCTGGACTATTACTGGGACGCTTCCACGAAGGCGACGCAGGAGATCATGCTGCGCGCGCAGCTGGAGCTGGCGCTGGAGCTGGATCTCCCGGTCATCATCCACGACCGGGAGGCGCACGGCGACAGCCTGCGCATTGTGTGCGATTATCCAGGCCTGCGCGGCGTGTTCCACTGCTTTTCCGGCAGCGTGGAGATGGCGCGCGAGCTGCTGCGCCGCGGCTGGTACCTCGGCTTTGACGGCCCGATCACATATAAGAATGCCGTCAAGGCGCTGGACGTGATCGCCGCCTGCCCGACGGACCGGATGCTGCTCGAAACGGATTCGCCCTATCTGTCCCCGGTGCCGAACCGCGGCAAGCGCAACGATTCGCGCAACCTGCCGTACATTGCTGCGCGCATAGCGGAGATCAAGGGCATGACCACAGAAGAAGTCGCGGAGGTGACACTGCAAAATGGAAAACAACTCTTCGGCCTCTGAGCGCTGGCTGCTGCGCGGCGCGCCGAATGCGCGCGACCTCGGCGGCCTGCCCACCATGGATGGCCGCACGATCCGGCCGGGCCTGCTGCTGCGCAGCGGCGAACTTGCCGGCATCACAGAGCCGGACGCACAGACACTCACGGAATATCCGCTGCGCACGGTCGTGGATTTCCGCACGGACCTCGAGCGGGAGCAGAAACCGGACCGTGTCCTGCCGGGCGTGCAGTATGTCCACTGCCCGATCGTGCAGCAGGCGGCGGCCGGCCTGACGCGCGAGGAGCACGCCGACCCCTATGCGGCCGTCGTCGCGCACGCGAAAGCGATGGCCGGCCGGGAGCGGGCGTTCATGTGCGAACTGTACCGCAGTCTCGTCACGCAGGCATTCTCCATCGCGCACTACCGGCAGTTTTTTGCGCTTCTGCTCGCGCAGACGGACGGCGCGCTGCTCTACCACTGCACGGCGGGGAAAGACCGCGTCGGTGTCGGCACGATGCTGCTGCTGACGGCGCTGGGTGTGGACTGGCCGGTCATCGTGGAAAACTACCTGATCACCAACGAGCGCATGGCCGCCTCGACCGACTGTCTGCTGACGGCGGTCGTGGACTATGACCTGAGCGAGGCGGAGCGGGAGGTCATCCGCACGTTTGACCGCGCGGACGCGGCGTTCCTGACGGCTGCGCGCGATGCGGTCGCGGAGCGATACGGCAGTGTGGACGCTTTTCTGACGCAGGCGCTTGGTGTTGGCGCGGCCGAGCGGGCGGCGCTGCGCGCGCGTTACCTGACAGCAGAATAAAAAGACGGCGTGCTGCCCATTTGGGCGGCACGCCGTTGTGATGCTGTGTGTTTGCTTACAGCTCCTGTTTCGGCATTTGATCGGACAGGTAGATCCGGATGGGATCTTCCTGCGCGTGACCATACGGCACCTTCGGCGCACGGAAGAGATTCGTTTCCGGCAGCACCGTGCTGAGCACGACGTGGAACGTGGTTCCGCCCCATTCGTTGCTCTCCAGGAGAATGGTGCCATCGTGCTTTTCCGCAATGCCGAGTGCGACCGTCAGGCCAAAGCTGTTGCTGCTCAGATCGGAAAAATCCACGCCGGTCACACGCAGCGGGATAAAGATCGTCCCGAGTTTTTCCGGCGGGATGCGTACACCGTCATCCCGAATGGTGATGTCGGCGTGGTCGCCCTCCTGCGTGACGGTAAAGCGGATGCGGTCGCCGTGCTTGCAGCGCTCCGTGCAGTTGGCAATGATGTTGAGCAGCATGCGCTGGATGAGCGCCGTGTCGAGCGCGCAGTTGATCGGCTCGTCCGGAATGCTGACCTCCAGCACGATGCCGTTGGCGTCGGTGATCGGCTGGATGTTATCCAGCAGCGTCCGGCATTCCTTGCCCAGGTCGCACAGCTGCGGCATGAACGCAAGCGTGCCGTCGTACAGGCCGGAGGCCGTGGAGGCGTTGAGCGTGAAGCGCAGCAGCCGGTAGTAAAACTGCGTCAATTCGGCGGCGTTGCGCCGGAAGCGCACGTCGCTGAGCTGCATGGCGTAGTCTGAAAAATACGTCGTGAGCGTGCGGAAAGCGTTGAGAGATGCCAGAAACGGTGCAAACTGCGCGCCGGCCCGCAGGGCGTTTTCATCCTGCGGCACGAACGAGAACAGCCGAAACGCACCAAACGATGTCACGGAGATGATGACGTGGCGCTTTTCGATCGTGGCAGACGTGACGAATTCCGTAGCCGTGGCCTCCGTGATGTGCGCCGGCAGCAGCTCGGTGAGTTTGTGATTTGTGCGGTTGCCGCGAAACAGTTCCTGCGCCGCCGGGTTCATAAACGCGACAAATTGCTCCTGCGCGCCGATCACGGCGGTGTTGCTCATCGAAAACAGCGTGTTGAGCGAGTCGATGATCAAAGTATTGCTCATTTTCCGATCCCCCCTAAGATGTATTAAAAAACAGTATAGCAGAATTCGTCAATAGACACAAGCTTTTACACGCAAAAATTCGGAGATTTGTTGCAAATAGCCAGCGCCGCCTGCCGCGCCGATAAGAATGTGGTTGCGCTTTCGACGGAATTGTTATAGAATGTAGCTGTAAGAAATTGCGCTGCGTGCTGTGCGCAGCAGATATAACAGGAGGAATAGAGCATGATTAAAATTGGCATCAATGGCTTCGGCCGCATCGGCCGTCTGGTGTTCCGCGCCGCGATCTGCGCCGACGATATTGAGGTCGTCGCCGTCAACGCGCCGGATAAGACGCCCGAGCAGCTGGCGTATACCGTGAAGTACGATTCCGTGCACGGCCGCTTTCACGGCACGGTCGATTGCGAGGGCGGCGAGAACCCGGCCCTGATCGTCAATGGCAAGCGCGTTGCGCTGCTCAACAACCGCGACGCGAAGCTCCTGCCCTGGGGCGAGCTGGGTGTCGAGTATGTGCTCGAGTGCACCGGCGCGTTTCTGACCAAGGAAAAGGCGCAGGATCATCTGGACGCCGGCGCGCAGGTCGTTGTGCTCTCCGGCCCGTCCAAGGACGACACGCCGATGTTCGTCTGCGGCGTTAACCTCGATGCGTACACCCCGGATATCAAGATCGTGTCCAACGCTTCGTGCACCACGAACTGCCTGGCGCCGCTGGCCAAGATCATCAACGATAATTTCGGCATCGCCGAGGGCCTTATGACCACCGTCCATGCCGACACGGCCACCCAGCAGGTTGTCGACGGCTTCTCCAAGAAGAACTGGCGTCTGTCCCGCGGTGTGCACGGCAACATCATCCCGACCAGCACCGGCGCTGCCAAGGCGGTCGGCAAGGTCATTCCGGCCCTGCAGGGCAAGCTGACCGGCACTTCCATGCGCATCCCGAGCGCGGACGTGTCCATCGTCGATCTGACCTGCCGCCTCGAGAAGGCTGCGACGTATGATGAGATCTGCGCTGCCGTCAAGGCTGCCGCGGAAGGCCCGATGGCCGGCGTCGTCGAGTATGTCGATGACGAGGTCGTCTCCTCCGACTTCATCACCGATCCGCACACCAGCATCTTTGATGCCAAGGCTGGCCTCGCGCTCAACGATCACTTCGTCAAGCTCATGGCGTGGTACGACAACGAGTGGGGCTTCTCGAACAAGATGCTCGACCTGACGCGCCACATCGACTCCGTGCGCAAGGCGTGATCGGAAAAACAAACCGCAAATCAGGGGAATGCGCTGCATTCCCTTGATTTTTTCTGTCCGGTAGTGTAAAGTATACCGGCACGTGAAATTTCAGCGGGGGAGGGAGTGCGGTTTGCAGGAAAGCAGCAAGCAGAACTATCTCCACGGCGCGGCCATGATGACGGCCGGCGTTGTGGTCATCAAGATCCTCGGCGCGATCTATAAGATCCCGCTCGGCAATATTCTCGGCGACGAGGGATACGGCTATTTCTCCGTTGCCTATAATATTTATTATGTCTTTCTCAACATGGCCACGGCGGGTATGCCGGTCGCGCTCTCGCGCATGATCAGTGAGGCGGACACGCTCGGCCGCCCCGTGCAGGCGCGCAAGATCTTCCGCGTGGCCTGGCTGACGTTTGCCATTTTCGGACTGCTGCTCGGACTGGTCATGTTCCTGTTCCCGACGGAGCTGGCCGGGATGCTCAACAATGTCCGCGCGGCACAGAGCATCTGGGCGCTGTCGCCGGCGCTCGTGCTCGTGTATCTGACGAGCACGTACCGCGGCTATGCGCAGGGCATGAGCAACATGAAGCCGACGACCGTCTCCCAGATCCTCGAGGTCGTGGGCAAGGTCGCCGTCGGTCTTGTGCTCGCGTGGAGCTTTACGCGCGCGGGCAAGAGTCTGCCGGTCGCATCGGCGGGGGCGATCTTCGGTGTCACGGCGGGCGGCGCTTTTGCGCTGATCTATGTGGCGATCTATTATCACCGCCACTATCCGGAAAAACCGGTCGCGGATCCGGATGTGCCGGATTCCGCCGGACATATTCTCGTCACGCTGCTGCGTATCAGCATCCCGATCGCGCTCGGCTCCAGTGTGCTGAGCATCATCAATCTCGTGGACACGAAGCTCATCATGTACCGCCTGCAGACGGCGCTTGGCTATTCCGAGTCGTATGCAAACGTTCTCTACGGCGTTTACGGCAAGGTGCAGACACTGTATAATCTCCCGGCCGCTTTCGTGACGCCGATGACGATCAGCATCGTCCCGGCCATTGCGGCGGCGGTCGTGCAGGGAAAGTATACGCAGTCGAAGACCATTGCGGAATCCGCGCTGCGCATTTCCGCGGCGGTCGCCATGCCGATGGGCATCGGGCTTGCCGTGCTGTCTTACCCGATCGTCAACGTGCTCTATCCGCGCAGCAATGCGGCCGGCCCAACGCTGCTGATGCTGCTGGGCATTGCGTCGGTGTTCGTGTGCATTTCACTGATCACGACGGCGGTCCTGCAGGCGACCGGCCACGAGATCTACCCGGTCTATTCCATGCTGGCCGGCGGCCTGGCGAAGATCGCGGTCAACTGGTTCCTGATCGCGGTGCCGGAGCTGAATATCACCGGCGCGCCGGTCGGTACGCTCGCGTGCTATCTTGTCATCTGCACCATGAACCACATTTTCCTGTGCAAAACGCTCCGTGAGCGGCCGAATGTCGGCCGGGCGCTCGTGCGTCCGCTGCTGAGCACGCTCATCATGGCTGTCGTGGCCTGGGGCGTGTATGCGGGCCTGTCCGCCGCCATGGGCGGCGACCTGAGCTGGAAGCGCATGGCGCTGGCCATGCTCGTGTCGATGGTCTGCGCGGTCGTGGCGTATCTGATTGCGGTCGTAAAAACGCACGCGATCACGCTGGCCGATCTGCAGCTGATCCCGAAGGGCGAAAAGCTCGCAAAAGTTCTGCACATCAGATGACATAACACCGAAAAATCCTGAATTTTCAATGGTTTTTTGAAAAAAGGGTTGCAGAAGGAGCAAAATTGTGTTAGATTTTCTCTGCAAAGAAAGCTATGACCTGCGCGACTTTGTGGCGCTCATCACGTTCCTGCGCTCGCCGGATGGCTGCCCGTGGGATCAGGTGCAGACGCACGAGAGCATCCGCCGCAACTTCCTGGAGGAGACGTATGAGGTCTGCGAGGCCATCGACGCCGGTGATACGGCGCACCTGAAGGAAGAGCTGGGCGACGTGCTCATGCAGGTGCTGTTCCATACGGATATTGAGCGCGAGGCCGGGCATTTTGATATTGACGATGTGGCGGACGCTGCCTGCAAAAAGCTCGTCTACCGGCATCCGCATGTGTTCCGGCGCGACGAGCCGGATGCGCCGGACTGGGACACGATCAAGCAGCGCGAGCGCGCGCAGACGACCACCGCCGAGGCGATGGACAGCGTGGCGCGCAGTCTGCCGGCACTTTGGCGCTGTGAAAAGATTCAGGCCAAGGCGGCCAGGACCGGCTTTGAGTGGCCGGACGCGGATGCGGCGCTCGACAAGGTCGCCGAAGAGACGCGGGAACTGCGCGAGGCCGTGGCCTCCGGCGACGCGGACGCCGTGACCGAGGAACTGGGCGATCTGCTGTTTGCCGCCGTGAAGGTGGCGCGCTTTGCGGGCATCGACCCCGAGCAGGCGGCCCATGCCGCGTGCGAAAAATTCATCCGACGCTTTGCCGCCATGGAGGCCGCAGCGGCGGACAGCGGCGTGCCGCTCGAGCAGCGCACGCTCGCGCAGATGCAGCCGCTCTGGCAGCAGGCCAAGCAGACGGCCAGCGCGGACAACGAAGGAAAGAAATCTGCACGGCAGTGAGAGACCCGTGCGGAATTCTATATCATGGCATATGCCAACACAAACATGAAGTAGGAGGATTACCATCATGAATAAGGCAGAACTGATCGCAACAGTTGCCGAAAAGACCGGCCTGTCCAAGAAGGACAGCGAGAAGGCCGTCAACGCGACGTTTGACACCATCACCGCCAACCTCGAGGTCGGCGAAAAGGTGCAGCTCGTCGGCTTCGGCGTGTTCGACATCAAGGAGCGCGGCTCCCGTATCGGCCGCAACCCCAAGACCAAGGAAGAGATCGAGATCCCGGCGACGCGCGTGCCCGTCTTCAAGGCCGGCAAAGTGCTCAAGGACGCTGTTTCCAAATAAGCGATGCAAACGCTCCGGGCCTGACCCGGAGCGTTTTTCACAGGAGGATGCCTATGCGCCTGGACAAATATCTGAAAGTTTCGCGGCTCATCAAGCGCCGCACCGTGGCAAACGATGCCTGTGACGGTCAGCACATCACGGTCAACGGCCGGACGGCCAAGGCGTCGTATGACGTGAAGGTCGGCGACGTGATCGAGATCGCCTTCGGCCAGCGCACCGTGAAGGTGGAAGTGCTCGCCGTCACGGAAAACGCGAAAAAAGGCGACGCTGCGGCCATGTACCGCGAGCTCGCCGAATGATGCGCGCAAAAAACCGCCGCTCCGGATGTTCGGAGCGGCGGTTTTGCCGTATGTCAGATCATATATTTTGTAATCTCGCTGCCGGTCACCGCGGGATCCATGCTCAGAGACAGGGTGAACTGAATGTGTTCCCGCTCGGAGAAATCATTCAGCCAGGCCAGGAACTCCGCGATCTGCGGCTCAGAGACCTCAGATAGCATTTTCGTGAAGTTGTCAACAAACACATGGGTGATATCGTAGTTGCCGGCATGAAGGCCGCTGAGGAAGCCCTTAAAGAAATCGTAAGAGCCCATCGCGTACGCATAGTCGCAGGCGTAGATCAGGCGAGCCTGATAGGGAATGTCATACGTAAGTTTTTTGTCCTTTTCAATGCACACGACAGAACCGGATTCCTCGCGGACGGCCGTGGCGACCATTTCCACCAAACGCTTCGTTTTGCCGGAACCTTTGAGACCCATGATCAGTTGGACCATATGTCAATCACACTCCTTTTGAAAGTCAGGGCGATACCCTATGCCTAGATTAGCACGTTTTCGCGCCGACTGCAACGATAACTTTTCTCAGTTTGCCTCCGGCTTGCCGAGCAGAGAGAACATATTCTTCTTATATGCTTCCACGCCGGGCTGATCGAACGGATTGACGCCGGACATATAGCCCGAAATGGCACATGCCAGCTCGAAGAAGCACACGAGCCAGGCAAACCCGGCCTCGTCGCGCTTCGGCACGCGCACCTCCAGATTCGGCACACCGCCTGCGATGTGCGCGGCCTTGACGGCTTCCTGCGCCATGTGGCTGATGTCGCTGAGCTTGCGCCCGGCAAGGTAGTTGAGCCGGTCGGGGTCGCCCATGGCGAACGGGACGGTGAACTCATTTTGCGGCTGCTCGAATGAGACGACGGTCTCCATGAGCGTGCGCGGGCCGTCCTGAATATACTGACCCATGGAGTGCAGGTCGGCGTTGTATTCCACGGAGGCGGGGAAGATGCCGATGCCGTTTTTGCCCTCGCTCTCGCCGTAGAGCTGCTTCCACCACTCGGCCATGAAACGGAACGACGGCTCGTAGCAGGCGAGGATCTCGGTCGTCTTGCCGAGCTGGTACAGGTGCTGGCGCGCGGCGGCATACTGCCAGGCGGGGTTTTCGGGCGACTGCGCGCTCATGGCGGCGAAAGCCTCGCCGGCCTCGCCGATCACGGTCTGTACATCAATACCGGCGGCGGCCATCGGCAGCAGGCCGACGGCGGACAGCACGCTGTAGCGCCCGCCGACGTCGTCCGGCACGACGAAAGTCTCCCAGCCCTCTTCGTCCGCCATGTGCTTGAGTACGCCGCGGTGGGCGTCCGTCGTGGCGAAAATGTGCTTTTTGGCCTTCTCCGGACCGTACTTTGCCTCCAGCAGGCCGCGGAACATCCGGAACGCGAGCGCGGGCTCGAGCGTTGTGCCGGATTTGGAGACGACGTTCAGGTCAAAGTCCAGATCGCCCAGCTCCTCGAGCAGATGCATCAGCGCGTCCGGCGACAGGGAGTTGCCGGCAAAGAGGATTTTCGGGTCGCCGGGCTGCGGCCGCGGCCGCAGCAGCTCTAAGGCGCCCTTCGCGCCGAGATATGACCCGCCGATGCCCACGACGACCAGCGCCTGCGAGCGGCCGCGGATGCGGGATGCGGCGGCGAGGATCTGCTTGAGCTCTCCGCTTTGCATACGCTCCGGCAGATCGAGCCAGCCGGTAAAATCCGCACCGGCGCCCGTGTGCTCGAGCAGCGTGCGGTGTGCCTGTGCAGCGGCCGCGTAGTCCGGCCCTGCGGGGTCAAAAAATCCGGCCGCGCCGGAGAGATCCACTTTGATCATTGCGATGCCCTCTCTCTTAAAGAATATCACCAGTATACACGAAAATCGGGATTTCGCAACCGGAAATCTGTCGCTCACAGCGCGCGCAGCAGCTGCAGCCAGAGGTGCGCCGTCGAGATGCGCGCAGCGCCGTCCGGGACGACCAGCGGCAGGATCAGCGTGTCGCCGCTGCTGTCGGTGACGGTTACGGTGCCGACCTGCGCGCCCGGCTCCAGAGGGGCGCACAGGTCCTCGTTGAGCGCGATGTCCGTCTGCGGTGCGGCCATGCCTTTGCGCACGACGATGGCGTCCGTGCCCGAGAGCACCGGCTGCACGCTGTCCGTTTCGGCAAACCGTACGCGCACGGGCGGAATGACCGTGTTGGCTGCGACGGAATAGAGCGAATAGTTGGCAAAGGCAAAGTTGAGGAGCGTCGCTGCGTCGGCGAAGCGCGCCTTGGAGCTCTCCGCGTGCAGCACCACGGCAATGTACTCCACGCCGTCGCGCTCGGCGCTGGCCGACAGGCAGTGCATAGCCTGCTGGGTGTAGCCGGTCTTCAGGCCGGTCGCGCCGGGGTAGGCGTGGATGAGCTTGTTGGTGTTGGCGAGGCCGAAGCGGCCGTCGCGCACGGTGTCCATCCAGATGGTGGTGTAGTCGCGGATGCGCGGATGGGCCAGCAGCGCGCGGGACATGCACGCGATGTCGCGCGCCGTCGTGTAGTGGCCGGGATCGTCGGTCAGCCCCGTGCAGTTGAGAAACTGCGTGTTTTCCATGCCCAGTTCTTTCGCGCGGTCGTTCATGCGCTTGGTGAACGCCTCCTCGGAACCGGAGATGTGCTCTGCCATGGCGACGGCGCAGTCATTGGCGGAGTTGACGGCGATGCACTTGAGCATCTCGTCGACGCTCATCTGCTCGCCCTCCTTGAGCCAGATCTGGCTGCCGCCCATGGAGCTGGCATGGGCGCTGGCGGTCACGATGTCGCTCGTATCGAGCTGGCCGCTGTCGAGCTGCTCCATGATGAGCAGCAGCGTCATGATCTTCGTCACGCTGGCGGGGGACAGGTGCTCGTCGGCATTTTTCTCGTATAACACCGTGCCGGTCGAGCGCTCCATCAGGATCGCCGACGGTGCGGATATCTTCAGCTCCTCGTCCGTTGGCTGCTCGAGCGCCATCGCTGGTGTGAGCAGCAGCAGCGCTGCCAGCAGCAGACAGATCCATCGTTTCATATGCTCAGCCCTTTCCGTTGATTTCTCCTTATCACCCTATGCCGGGGGCGCGTGGAAAAGCAGTCCGAGTCTCCACAATTTACACAGGCTTTTGCACACCGAAGCGCTCAGAGCGTGTCAAGATACGGCGCACCGTGTCGCAAATGTACGAAAAGCCCGGTATTACCGGCTTGACGGTGCGGGCACATGATAGTAAAATAAATCCGACTGATCACAGACACTGGCGGGCGCTGCGGGCGCGATGGGGGGAGACGGTTTATGAAGCGATTTGATCCAAAAAACAAATATCTCGGCTGGGGCATCACGGCGTTCGGCGTGATCGCGTGCTGCATTCTGTTTTACATGCTGCTGCAGCATGGCAAATCCATCGGCGATGCGATCAGCTCGCTGCTCGGCATCCTCAGCCCGATCATCTGGGGCCTGGTGATCGCCTACCTGCTCTGGCCGCTGACGAAGGTATTCCAGCGCAAGCTCTTTGAGCCGCTGCTCAAAAAGCTCCGCCCGAAAAAACCGGTGCGCACCTCACTTGCGCGCGGCCTGTCCGTCGCGCTCTCGATTCTGGTCGCCCTGATCATTATCGCCGCCCTCATCTGGCTCATCATCCCGCAGATCTACACGAGCGTTGAGAGCATCGTGCTCAACTATCAGGAGTACTATGACACGATCACCGGCTGGATCAACAAGTTCTTTGAAAACAATCCCGAGGTAGAGGAAGTGCTCCTCTCCGCGACCGGCGATGTGTCCGACAGTCTGCTCGACTGGGCGAAGACCGCGCTGCTGCCGTCCATGGGCAAGGTGGTCACGAGCGTGACGACCGGCATCTATGCCGTTTTGCGTGCGATCCTCGATGTGCTCATCGGCTTCGTCGTCGCCTGCTATGTGCTGTCGAATATGGAGCTGTTTCTCGCAAAGTCCAAGATGGTGCTCTACAGCATGTTTTCCGTCAAGGCGTCCAAGCGCATCCTCAAGGCCATTCGCTTCACGGACACGGCGTTCATGGGCTTTATCAGCGGCAAGGTCATTGATTCCGCCATCATCGGCGTCATCTGCTATATCTGCTGCGCGATCATGCGCATGCCGTATGTCGTGCTCGTGAGCGTGATCGTCGCCGTGACGAATATCATCCCCGTGTTCGGCCCGTTCATCGGCGCGGTGCCGACGGCGCTGATCATTCTGCTCGTCTCGCCGATGAAGTGCCTGATTTACGTCATTTTCATCATCGTCCTGCAGCAGATCGACGGCAATATCATCGGCCCGAAGATCCTTGGCAATTCCACCGGCATTAACGGTTTCTGGATCATGTTCGCCATCCTGCTCGGCGGCGGCCTGTTCGGCTTCATCGGCATGCTGCTGGGCGTGCCGGTGTTCGTCGTGATCTATGCCGGCCTGGAGCGGCTGGTCGATCACGGGCTGAAAAAACGCGGCCTCCAGACGGAGACCGCAGAATATATGGATCTGGATTACATCGACGATGCCACGATGCAGCCGGTGCGCCTACCGCAGGAGGTGCCGGACGAATCGCTCAAGGATCCAAAGGATGATTCAGTGAAGTGACGGGAAGAGGGACTGCTTTGCATCCCGCAGTGCATCGCACAGCGCGTCGATGTCTTCCCGCGTGGTGTAGCGCGAAAAGCTGATGCGCAGCGCGCCGTCGATCACGTTCGCCGGCAGCCCGATCGCCTCGAGTACATGGCTCCGCCCGCCCTTTTTGCAGGCGGAGCTTTTTGATGTGTAGATCCCGCGCGCCTCGAGGAAGTTCATCAGCACCTCGCTCCGGTAGCCGGGCAGAGAAATGCTGAGGATGTGCGGCGAGCCGCCGCCGATGACGACAAGACCGTCCACCTCGGCTGTCAGCCGGTCGATGGCGTGGGCGCGCAGCTCGGCCATGGTTTTCGTGGCCTGCGCCATTTTCGCACTGCCGATCTCGGCCGCCGTACCAAAGGCGGCGATCTGCGGCGTGGCCTCCGTACCGGCGCGCATGCCGCGCTCCTGCCCGCCGCCGAGGATATAGGGTGGCAGCTTCAGTCCGCTGCGGATGTAGAGCGCGCCGATGCCTTTCGGCGCGTGGATCTTGTGACCGCTGATGGTGATCATGTCCGCGCCGAGTGTTTTGGCCGAGAACGGCACTTTCAAAAACCCCTGCACGGCGTCCGTGTGCAGCAGGGCAATGCTGTTTTCCGCTTTCAGCATCCGGGCGACGGCGGCGATGTCGTTGACGGTGCCGGTCTCGTTGTTGACCATCATGAGCGAGACGAGGATCGTGTCCGGCCGCAGCGCCGCGCGCACCGCCTCGAGTGGGATGGCGCCGGTGCCGTCCGGCTGCAGGCGCGTGATCTCGTAGCCCTCCTTTTCCAGAAAGTCCAGCGACTTGCGCACCGCGTCGTGCTCCACGGCGGAGCTGATGATGTGTTTGCCGCGGCGGCGCATGTACCGCGCTCCGGAGATGAGCGCCCAGTTGTCGCCCTCGGAGCCGCAGGACGTGAAATACACCTCGTCCGGCTGGCAACCGAGCGCTTTTGCGATCTGGCCGCGCGCCTTGTCCACGGCGGCCTTGGCCTCACGGCCGAGCTTGTAGGTCGTGCTCGGGTTGCCGAAGCACTCCGTCATCATATGTACTGCCGCCTCCGCTGCCTCCGGGCAGACACGGGTCGTTGCGGCATTGTCCAGATAAACCATGATCACTTACCTCGATTTGGAGATGTTTTTATGCACTATATTATAACCGCCCTCGGCTGCAAGGTCAACCAGTATGAAGCGCAGGCAATCGAAACGCTCCTGCACGCGCACGGCTTCACGGCCGCAGCGGACGGTGAGCCGGTCGATCTGATCGTCGTCAACACCTGCGCCGTCACGGCGGAGGGCGGGCGCAAGTCGCGCCAGATGATCCGCAAGCTGCGCGAGGAGCACCCGCAGGCGCTGTGCGCCGTGTGCGGCTGCTGGTCGCAGCTCAGCCCGGAGGACGCGGCGTCCATCGGCGCCGACGTGGTACATGGCAGCGGCAGCAAGCAGGCATTTGTGGATGACATTCTGCGTGCGTTCCGTGAGCACGCGCCCGTCACGTGCGTGGATAATCCGTTCCAGCGCTTTGACTTTGAGCCGCTGCCGGCGGGCGCGGCCTACGGCCGCACGCGCGCGATGCTGAAGATCCAGGACGGCTGCAATAATTTCTGCACCTACTGTGTCATCCCGTATACGCGCGGCCGCATCCGCAGTCTGCCGCTGGAGGAAATGGCGCGTCAGGCGGCGCATCTGGCCGCCGAGGGCTATCGGGAGCTGGTGCTGACCGGCATCGAGATCGCGTCCTACGGCCGGGATCTGCCGGGTAAGCTGACGCTGGCCGACGCCGTGGAGACGGTCGCCGCCGCCGCGCCGCAGATGCGTCTGCGCCTCGGCTCGATCGAGCCGACGGTCATCACGGAGGACTTCTGCCGCCGCGCCGCCGCGACCGGGCAGGTCTGCCGGCATTTCCATCTCTCGCTGCAAAGCGGATGCGACCGCACGCTCGCGCGCATGAACCGCAAATATAATACTGCAGAGTTTCTCGCCTGCGTCGAGCGGCTGCGGCGGTATTTCCCGGGCTGTGCGCTCACGGCGGACATGATCACGGGCTTCCCCGGCGAGACGGAGGCAGATCAGGCGGCCGCAGTGGCGTTTTTGGAGCAGGTCGGCTTTGCGGCCGTGCATGTTTTCCCGTACTCCCGCCGCCCTGGCACGAAGGCGGACGCCATGCCGGAGCAGCTCAGCCACGCGGTCAAATCGGCGCGCGCGCATGAGGCACAGCGCGTGGCCGATGCCTGCAAGCAGCGCTATCTGGTGCAGCAGGTCGGCCAGACGCTGCCCGTTTTGTTCGAGACGGAGCATGACGGCAGCTGGGTCGGACACTCGGACAACTATTGTCTGGTGCGCGCTGCGGGGGACGATCTGCGCGGACTTGTGAAAAATGTCAAAATCTCTGCCGTTTCCGGGCAAATGCTTGTGGGGGATTTGGTTTGACGCGCTTTGCGGAACGTGTTAGACTTTTCTCAATCCATGCAGAATGTGCTGTATGCGATGAATTTTGACCCCTGGAGGTGATTTCCGTGACCCGAAGTGAAACGTTCAATTTTTCTGCTGGACCGTCGGTCCTGCCGGAGGAAGTGCTCAGGCAGGCGCAGGCGGAATTGCTCAATTATCATGGCACGGGTATGTCCGTGATGGAGATGAGTCACCGAAGTCAGGCTTTTTCGGATATCTTCCAGGATGTGAAGGCGCGTTTTCGCGCCGCACTGTCTGTGCCGGACACACATGAGATCCTGTTTTTGCAGGGCGGCGGCACGGCGCAGTTTTCCATGATCCCGCTCAATCTGATGGGCGAGCAGGGGACGGCGGACTATGCCGTGACCGGGCATTTTTCCGGCAACGCGGCCAAAGAGGCCGAGAAATACGGCGCGGTGCACATTGCGGCGGACACCTCCACCTGCGGCCATACCCGTATCCCGCAGCAGAGCGAGCTGAGGCTCGATGCGCGCGCGTCCTATTTTTATTATTGCGCCAACAATACGATCTACGGCACCGAATGGCAGTACGTGCCGGAGACCGGCCGCGTGCCGCTCGCGTGCGACATGTCGTCGGACATTCTCTCGCGCCCGGTCGATGTGTCAAAATACGGCGTGATCTTCGCCGGCGCGCAGAAAAACATGGCCCCTGCGGGCCTGACGGTTGCGATCGTTGACCGCAGTCTCGCCGGGCATGAGCTGCCCATCACACCGGTCATGTACAGCTATCAGCGCATGATCGACAAGGACTCTATGTACAACACCCCGCCGTGCTGGTGCATTTACATCCTCGGTCTCGTGCTCGCGTGGCTGGAGCGGCAGGGCGGCGTGGAGGGCATGCAGCAGCTCAAGCATGCGCGCGCCGCAAAGGTGTACGATTTTCTCGACAACAGCGCGCTGTTTCATCCCTGTGCGCAGCCGGGCTCCCGCTCGGATATGAACGTCACGTTCCGCACCGGGGACGATGCGCTCGACAAGGAATTCATCAGCGGCGCGGCGGCGCGCGGCCTGCTGAATCTCAAGGGCCACCGCGTTGCCGGCGGCATGCGCGCCTCGCTTTATAACGCCATGCCGATGGCGGGCGTGGATGCGCTCGTGGATTATCTGAAACAGTTTGAGGTAGAACATCATGTATAAAATCAAAACCATGAACCATATATCCCCCTATGGCCTGCAGAAGCTCGAAGAGCGCGGCTGCGTCGTCGGGGAGGACATACAGGCACCAGATGGCCTGATCCTGCGCTCGGCCGACCTGCACAGCTATGCCTTTGAGCCGAGCCTGATCGCCATCGCGCGCTCCGGCGCCGGCACGAACAACATCCCGCTCGAGGATTGCTGCCGCCGCGGCATCGTCGTGTTCAACTCGCCCGGCGCAAACGCCGAGGCGGTCAAGGAGCAGATCCTCTGCTCGCTCGTACTCTCGTCGCGCGATGTGCTCGGCAGCATTGACTGGGTCAAGGGGCTCAACGGCCGGGGCAAGGACATCCCCGCGCTCGTTGAAAAGGGCAAATCGCAGTTTGCAGGCCCCGAGCTTATGGGCAAGACGCTGGGCGTCATCGGCCTTGGCGCGATCGGCGCGCTCATCGCCAACGCTGCCGTGAGCCTCGGCATGAATGTCTGCGGATATGATCCGTACCTGTCCGTGGACGCGGCGTGGCGGCTCTCGCGCGATGTCAAGCACGAGGTGAACCTCGACGGCATCTATGCCAAGGCGGATTATATCAGCATCAACGTGCCGTACACGGACCAGACGTTCCATATGCTTGATGCCAGGGCGTTTTCCAAGATGAAGGACGGCGTGCGCATCATCAACGAGTCGCGCGCCGAGATCGTGGATGACGACGCCATGCTCGCCGCCATTGCCTCCGGCCGCGTCGGCAAGTATGTCACGGACTTTCCCAACGAAAAGGTCGTCGGCGTCGACAATATCATCGCGCTGCCGCATCTGGGCGCCTGCACGCCGGAGAGCGAGGAGAAGTCCGCCGTCATGGCCGCGCGCGAGCTCTACGATTATCTCGCCAACGGCAACATCAAAAACTCCGTCAACTTCCCGGACGCGACGCTCGAGCGCATGGGCGTCAGCCGTGTGTGCATCCTGCACCAGAACGTGCCGACGATGCTCAACCAGTTCCTGGAGATCACCTGCAGCACGGGCCTGAACGTCGAGAACATGATCAACAAGGCTTACGGCGCATACGCCTATGCCATGATTGATCTCAACGGCCGCCTCGATGACGATCAGGTGGCAAAGATTGACCGCATACCGGAGGTCATTCGCGTGCGCGTGGTGTAAAAACGAGAAAAACAGCCGCTCCCGATCGGGAGCGGCTGTTTTGCGTATGGAGTGGATTTATTTCTGCTTTTTTGCCAGCGCGGCCTCGGAGAAATCGCGGATCTGCGGCACTTTGCTCAGCGCAAAGTACAGCGCCAGACCGCCCACGATGCCGACGGCGGCCTGCGCGGCGTTGCCCGGGATCTCTGCCGCCGCGGCTGCGCCATAGCCGAGAATGAAATCCTCAAACACAAAGTAGCCCAGCACCATGATGATCTCGCCGCAGATGGCGCTCAGCAGCGCGAAGCCAAAGGACTTTTTGCGGCAGGCGCGGAAGATCAGCGCCGTGACCACGGCCGCACACCCTTTGACGACGAGCGTGCCGGGCGCGTAGCTCATGTAGCCGGAGATCACATCCGCCAGACCGGAGCCGAAACCGGCAGCCACGCCGCCGTAGAGCGGGCCAGCCAGCAGGGCGGCGAGTACGACCACGATGTCGCCGGCGTTGAGATAGCCGCCGGTCACGGTCGGGATCTTGATGACGAGCGTCGCCACGCAGCACAGCGCCATGAGCATGGCGGTGTAGACGAGATTTCTGAGTTTCTGGTTCATAATTATCACCTTTTTATGTTATTGGCACAAGAATACGATATTCGACACAAATAAGCAAGGGTTGAGAACAACGAAAATTCCTGCTATACTGCTATGAGAAATGGGGGATTTGACCATGACCAGGAAATTATATGATCTCGACAGTCACCGGCGTGATTTTTCTGCGACCGTGCTGCGCTGCGACCCGGACGGGGCGCGCTATGCCGTCGTGCTCGATCAGACGGTGTTTTTCCCGGAGGGCGGCGGTCAGCCGGCCGATACCGGTGCGCTCGGCGGCGCGCGCGTTCTGGACGTGCAGCTGCTGCCGGATGCGATCGTGCACTATACGGACGCGCCGCTCGCACCCGGTGCGCAGGTGCGCGGCCAGATCGACTGGCCGCAGCGCTTCCGGCGCATGCAGGGCCACTCGGGCGAGCACATTATCTCCGGGCTGATCCATAAGGAATACGGATTTGACAACGTTGGCTTCCACCTTGGGGAAGACGCGATCACGATGGATTATAGCGGCGAGCTCACATGGACGCAGCTCATGCACATCGAGCAGCTGGCAAATGAGGCAGTGTACCGCAATGTGCCGATCCGGACAGAGTACCCGGCACCGGAGCAGCTGGCGCACATGGAGTACCGCAGCAAGCTCGACCTGAAAGAGGATATACGCATTGTCACCGTCGAGGGCTATGATGTCTGCGCCTGCTGCGCGCCGCACGTGTCGCACACGGGCGAGATCGGCGCGATCAAGTTCACGTCGCTCATGCGCCACCGCGGCGGTGTGCGCGTGACGATTTTGTGCGGGTCGGACGCGGAGGCGGACTATCGGGAAAAGAGCGCGCAGGTCGCGGCGCTCTCGGCGCAGCTGTCCGTGCGGCAGGCGGATGTCGTCCCGGCCGTGCAGCGCCTGCTCGATGAGATCGCGCAGCGTAAGGCCGCGGCCGCGGAGCTGGAGCGCCGCCTCAACGCGCAGCGGCTGCAGCTGCTGCGGGAGACGCCCGGCAGTATCTGCGTCATCGACCGCTTTGACGATCCGGCCGCCATGCGCGAATTCGTCAATGCCGGCATGCTGCTTGCCGGCGGCGTCTGCGCCGCCTTTACCGGCAGCGATGCGGACGGCTACCGCTATATCATCGGCAGCCGCACGGTCGATCTGCGCACGGAGGCAAAGACCATCAATGCCGCCATCTCCGGCCGCGGCGGCGGCAAGCCGACCATGATCCAGGGCTCGTGCACGGCCCCGGCCGCCGCGATCGAGGCGTTTTTTGCTGTCTATCCCGGGAAATAATATAGATGCAGATAGGAAACAGGGCCGCGGAATTCCGCGGCCCTGCTTTTTTCGGTTTTGCTCAGATTACTGCATGCCGTTTTCGTAGGCGGCGATCATCTTTTTGACCATCTGGCCGCCGATGCTGCCGGCCTGACGGGACGTCAGATCACCGTTGTAACCCTGCTTGAGGTTCACGCCCACCTCGGACGCGGCTTCCATCTTGAAGCGGTTCATCGCCTCACGCGCATTGGGGTTGACAAGGTTGTTGCTGTTGGAAGTAGCCATTTCGTTTTCCATCTCCTTTTCGTGTTTTGGGTTTCTTGACCCGCTACTATTTTCTGCGGACAGAATGGAAGTATGCAGAGCAGAAAAATGCAATTTTTGCAAGCTTTTTTGTCGCTGTTTGCCTTTCTTGCCGGCTGTTTCCGGCGCGCGGGGATGTGCGCCATCCGGTTGCGATGATTGCATTTTCCATTCTGCCTTGGCGGACGGCCCGCGGCAACGGGGACTGCGGTCTATGCAGTGTTCACAAAGCGCAACTTGACACGAACGGGATATCGGTATAATATTTAGAATGCTATTTTGGCATTTTGTACGTATTTGCACAATGTCGGCATAGAATTGCGATAACGATGATTTTTCAAAATAATAAGGAGAACTGACTATGTGTGGAATCGTTGGATACGTCGGCGCGCAGCAGGCTGCGCCGATCCTTCTCGAAGGGCTGCAGAAGCTCGAATACCGCGGTTATGACTCGGCCGGCATCGCCGTGCTCGACGGCAGCACGATCGAGCTTGCCAAGGCCTGCGGCGAGATCAAGAATCTGCTGGCCAAAACGCATGACGGTAGCGATCTTCACGGCTATATTGGCCTCGGCCATACGCGCTGGGCCACGCACGGCGCGCCGACGGAGGCGAACGCCCATCCGCACGTGAGCAACGACGGCAAGTTCGCCATCGTGCAAAACGGCATCATCGAAAACTTCATGGAGCTGCGCGAGATGCTGCAGGCCAAGGGGTTCCGGTTCCATAGTGAGACGGACACGGAGGTCATCGTCCATCTGCTGGATATGTACTACACCGGTGACGGCAACCTGAAGGACACTGTCATGAAGACACTTGGCCGTCTGGAGGGCAGCTATGCGATCGGCATTCTGTGCGCCGACTGCCCGGAGCAGATGTTCCTCGCGCGCAACGGCTGTCCGCTGATCATCGGCGTCGGCGCGGGTGAGAACTTCTTCGCCTCCGACGTGACGGCGCTTGTGTCGCACACGAAAAATGTGGTCTATCTTGACGACGGCGAGCTCGCCGAGGTGCGCGCCGACGGTTATACCGTCTTTGACTGCACCGGAAAGCCCGTGCACAAGCCTGTCTCCCGCGTCGCGTGGGACATCGAGGCTGCCGAGAAGGGCGGCTATGAGCATTTCATGCTCAAAGAGATCATGGAGCAGCCGCGTGCCATCAAGTCCACGCTCGACCCGCGTGTGAAGGATCACCGCGTCGTGTTTGACGAGCTGAAGATGACCGACGAGCAGCTCATGGGCTTCAACAAGATCATGATCACGGCCTGCGGCTCGGCGTTTTATGCCGGCCAGGCGGGCAAATATGCGCTCGAAAAGCTCACGCACATCCCGGTCGATGCCGACCTTGCAAGTGAGTTCCGCTACCGTGACCCGATCGTCGACGAGCACACGCTCATGATCATCATTTCGCAGTCCGGCGAGACGGCGGACACCATCGCCGCCATCCGCGAGGCGCAGTCCAAGGGGGCTTATGTGCTCTCGATCGTCAACGTCGTCGGCAGTACGATCGCTCGCATCTCGGACGATGTCATCTACACCTGGGCAGGTCCGGAGATCGCCGTTGCGACCACGAAGGGCTACACCACGCAGGTGTCGGTGTTGTATCTGCTGGCGCTCTATCTGGGCGAGAAGCGCGGCTGCCTGAGCAGGGAAGAGGCGGCAAAGCTCACGGACGACCTCATGATCCTGCCACAGATGGTGCAGCGCGCCATCGACCTCAACCCGCAGATCGCGCAGCTGGCCGAGCGGTACAAAAACAATCCGTCCCTGTTCTTCATCGGCCGCAATGTGGACTACGCTGTCTGCATGGAGGGCTCGCTGAAGCTCAAGGAGATCTCCTACCTGCACTCGGAGGCCTATGCCGCGGGCGAGCTCAAGCACGGCACGATTGCGCTCATTGAGGAGAATCGCCTCGTCATCGCCGTTGCGTGCTACGAGCCGCTGTTTGACAAGACCATGAGCAACGTCAAAGAGGTCAAGGCGCGCGGTGCGCGCGTGCTTGGTGTGGCGCTCGAGGGCAATCGCGCCATCTATTCCGAGGCGGACGATGTGATCCTCGTACCGCGCATGGACGACCTGTTCGTCGTCCCGGCGGAGATCGTGCCGCTGCAGCTCTTTGCATATTATGTCGCAAAAGCCAACGGCTGCGCGATCGATAAGCCGAAAAACCTCGCGAAATCCGTTACCGTCGAATAAGGAGAGCGTCATCCATGCCGAATCAGTCTGTCATCGTCCTCGATTTCGGAGGACAGTATAACCAGCTTATTGCGCGCCGCGTGCGCGAGTGCAATGTCTATTGCGAAGTCAAGCCGAACACCATGACCGTGGATGAGATCCGCGCCTTTGACCCCATCGGCATCATCTTCACCGGCGGCCCGCAGAGCGTGTACGCCGAAGGTTCGCCGCAGGTTGATCCGGAGATCTTTCGGCTCGGCATCCCCATCCTCGGTATTTGCTACGGCTGCCAGCTCATGGCGCAGTATCTCGGTGGGGAAGTAACCGCCGCCGGGAAGGACACCGCGCGCGAGTACGGCAAGACGGAGACATGGTTTGACACCGATTGCCGTCTGTTCCGCGGCCTGCCGGAGCAGAGCATTACGTGGATGAGTCACGGGGACTATATGGCCAAGGTGCCGGATTCGTTCCGGCTTGTGGCGCATTCGGATGCCTGCCCGACGGTCGGTATCTGCGATGAAGCGCGCGGCTTCTACGGCGTGCAGTTCCACCCCGAGGTCAACCACACCGAGTACGGACAGGCCATGCTGCGCAACTTCCTGTATGAGGTCTGCGGCGCGACCGGCGACTGGACGATGGGCGACTTCATGCGCAAGTCCATTGAGGACATCCGCGCCAAGGTCGGCGACGGCAAGGTGCTTCTGGCACTTTCCGGCGGTGTGGATTCTTCGGTCGCGGCCGCGCTGCTGGCGGAGGCGGTCGGCAATCAGCTCACGTGCATTTTTGTCGATCACGGTCTGCTGCGCAAGAACGAGGGCGACGAGGTCGAGGCTGCGTTCCAGAATTGGGACATCAACTTCGTGCGCGTCAACGCGGAAGAGCGTTTCCTCACGCGCCTGAAGGACGTCTCCGATCCGGAGACGAAGCGCAAGATCATCGGCGAGGAGTTCATCCGCGTCTTTGAGGAAGAGGGCAAGAAGATCGGCTCGGTCGACTATCTGGCTCAGGGTACGATCTATCCCGACGTGATCGAATCCGGCACGAATGTCGCTGCCGTCATCAAGAGCCACCACAACGTCGGCGGTCTGCCGGACTTTGTGGACTTCAAGGAGATTATTGAGCCGCTGCGTCTGCTGTTTAAGGACGAGGTGCGCGCGCTCGGCCGTGAGCTCGGCCTGCCGGAGTATCTGGTCATGCGCCAGCCGTTCCCGGGCCCGGGTCTGGCCATCCGCTGTCTCGGTGCGGTGTCCAAGGACAAGCTGGACATCCTGCGCGACGCGGACTTCATCTTCCGCGACGAGATCGCCAAGGCGCACCTGGAGCAGACGATGAATCAGTACTTCGCGGTGCTGACGAATATGCGCTCTGTCGGTGTTATGGGCGACGGCCGCACGTATGACTATACGCTCGCGCTGCGCAGTGTCACGACGACGGACTTCATGACTGCCAACTGGACGCGCATCCCGTATGATGTGCTCGACCGCGTCTCCGTGCGCATCGTCAACGAGGTCAAGGGCATCAACCGCATCGTCTATGATATTACGTCCAAACCGCCCGCCACGATCGAGTGGGAATAATTCCAGAGGTCGAAAAAAGCCTGTAAATACTGGACTTTTTAAGCCTTGAAGCCCCTCGCGGCAGCGATTTGGCAACAGAATTTTATGATTCATAAGAAAAGAGCTATCTGACTTCATTTGAAATCAGATAGCTCTTTTTTGTTATACGCCAATGACAATGAATTCTTCGTTCTCTCCGATTTCTTCTGTGACCCAACGGTCTGTAGCAGATATCGTTTCCTTAGCATCACTTACAAATTCGGGGAGAACGGTTTCTGGAATGTTCAGCTGCATCATTTTTCACCATTCTCCTCTTGTAACACTAGTATCTTCAAACATATCGAATGACACAGAGACTTTTTGAAATGCGCTTGCCAGGAAAAAGTAAAACGCGTTGTCCAGTACATACAGTGAATCTTGTCGAAGAAACTTCCTGCTGGCACCAGAATTTCCCTTTCTGAATTTGAGGTAATCACTGCCGCTGAATTCTCCGAGCTTATAAACATATTTATTCATGTATCATTTCCTCAAGCAGCAGATTGTTCAGTCCCTGTGGCGGCGTGATTTTACGTCACTGACTGAAAGCGCCATGGTATTGCATGCACAGATTCAGGCGGTAGCCGTATGCTGCAAGTCACAGAGCATCCCGCTGTTCGGCCGGCATGCGGTATTCCGGTTTGACGTGGTAGGCGACCTCGGCATACTGCCGCGCACGTGCGCGCAGCGAGAAGTTGCCCTTTTGACTGCACCAGACATAGAGCTCATGGCAGACCAGATCCGTCGCGATGCGCGACAGCAGATCCGGCGGCTCTTCCGTGTCGATAATGCCCGCCTTGGCGCAGTTATTGGCCAGCGTTGCAAACAGATCGTCCAGCGCATGGATGGCCGTGCGGATGCCTTCGGGCGACTCGAACTGCATGATGAAGAGTGTGCTCGTCAGTTCCGGGCCGAAGTCGTAAGCGATCGTGATGAACCGGTCGAACAGCTGCCAGATGCGCTCAAAGTCATTATCTGCGTGCGCAAACTTCATGAAGCTCTTGTCGTCATTGTGCTGCGGTTTTTCCACCATGTATTCGAGGATGCTGCGTTTGCCGTTGAAAGAGGAGTAAAAGACGGAGCGGGAGATACCGCATGCCTTGCAGATGTCGTTGACGGTCACGTTGTTATATCCGTCGCGCTTAAAGAGGGAAATGGCTGTTTCCGCGACTTCCTCTTTGAATTTCCAGGAAGAATCTTGCACTTCAAACACCCCTGACGAAAAATGTTTGCTTTCTTCAAACATTATACGACTTTTGTTTCTGTGATTCAACACACATAAGATTTTATTCGCAATTCTTTTACAACTTTTTTGTGACTTGTTTCAAAAATGCCCTGGAGGCCTTGACATTGCAGGGTTAATAAATTAACATGGCGACGCTGGAAGCTGTTCAAGTGTCCGAACGGCCCGTCGTTATTTGGATGTAAACTATCAGAGAAGGAAGCGAGAACATGACAAAAGACGAGAAAATTGCAAAGCTCGGCAAAGAAATCACGGATCGCGCAACGGTCCTGCTCGGCAAGGACAAGATCACGCCGGATGCCCCGGAGTATCTGGGCATCAACTCCGCCCTGAAGTTCACGGCGGTGAAGTATGATGAGAAGATGGCGGACGATATCCTCGATATCGCCCTGACGATGAAAAAGCGCGTGCCGCTCACGATCGAGCAGCTCGCAAAGAAAAACCCGCAGTTCGACAGAGCCTATCTGGAAAAAGCGATGCAGGCTATCAGCGAGAGCGGTCTGGTCGAGTTCCATTGGGAGAACCTCGACGGCAAGAACCCGAACCATGAGAAACGCTGGGTGCTGGACATGTTCGTCCCCGGCAGTGCCGAGATCATGATGATCAATCCCGAGCAGGCGGACATGTTCCCGGAGACGGCAGACTTCTTCGAGCGCATGGCGTATCTGCCGCTGGCGGGCATCACCGAGATGGTGCCTCCCGGAGGCGCCGGCATCGGCATGCACGTCATCCCGGTCGAAAAGGCCATCCCGGCCGAGAGCAAGTCTCTGCCGATCGAGCACCTGTCCCACTGGCTGAAGAAGTACGAGGGCCACATCGGCGTGTCCGTGTGCTCCTGCCGCAAGCAGCAGCGCATCCGCGGCGAGGGCTCCGGCGACGTGGAAGGCGAGTGGTGCATCGGCGTCGGCGACTTCGCCGACTACTGCCGCGAGACGAACCACGGCCACGACATCACCTATGAAGAGGCCATGGAGATCCTCCAGAAGGCCGAGGACCGCGGCTATGTCCACCAGATCACGAACATCGACGGTGAGAACAAGATCTTCGGCATCTGCAACTGCGCCGTCGGCGTCTGCAACGCGCTGCGCACCAGCCAGCTGTTCAACACGCCGAACCTGTCCGCCTCCGCCTACGTGGCCGAGAGCGACCCGGAAAAGTGCGTTGCCTGCGGCAAGTGCGTAGAGACCTGCCCGGCTGGTGCTGTCCGCCTCGGTCAGAAGCTCTGCACGAAGGAAGGCCCCATCCAGTATCCGCACCATGAGCTGCCGGACGACACCAAGTGGGGCGAGGATCACTGGAACAAGAATTACCGCAACGAGAACGGATGCATCCAGACCTGGCCGACCGGCACGGCGCCCTGCAAGGCTGCCTGCCCGGCGCACATCGCCATCCAGGGCTACATCAAGATGGCGGGCGACGGCCGCTATGCCGACGCGCTCAAGCTCATCAAGAAGGACAACCCGTTCCCGGCTGTCTGCGGTAGCATCTGCAGAAAGTACTGCGAGGATGCCTGCACCCGCGGCACCGTCGACGAGCCGCTGGCCATCGACGAGATCAAGAAGTTCATTGCCGAGCAGGACATGAAGGCCGAGCACCGCTACGTGCCGCCCATGAACTCCTGCACGCATGAGAAGTTTGACCAGAAGGTCGCCATCATCGGCGGCGGCCCGGCCGGTATGTCCTGCGCCTACTTCCTGGCCATCGAGGGCTACAGCCCGGTCGTGTTCGAGAAGGAAGCCGTGCCCGGCGGCATGCTCGTCAACGGCATTCCGAGCTTCCGCATCGGCAAGGACGTGGTCAAGTCCGAGATCGATGTGCTGCGCGAGATGGGCGTGGAGTTCAAATGCGGCGTCGAAGTCGGCAAGGACATCACCATCCAGCAGCTGCGCGAAGAGGGCTACCAGGCGTTCTACGTCGCGGTCGGCCTGCAGCAGGCGTCGAAGCTCAACATCGCCGGCGAGGATCTCAAGGGCGTCAAGAGCGGTCTCGACTTCCTGCGTGAAGTCAACGCTGGCAAGCTCAAGAAGCTCACGGGCGATGTGGTCGTCATCGGCGGCGGCAACGCGGCCATCGACGTGGCGCGCGCGGCCCTGCGTCTGACCAAGGGCAGCGTGAACATGTACTGCCTCGAGAAGGACGAAGAGATGCCCACCGTTCCGGACGAGAAGAACGCCGGCATCGCCGACGGCGTCGTCATCAACAACTCCTGGGCGCCGAAGGCCATCCTCGGCGAGGGCGGCAAGGTCACCGGCATCGAGCTGATGCGCTGCGTGTCCGTCCGCGACGCGAGCGGCAAGTTCGCCCCGGTCTATGACGAGAATGAGACCATCACCGTCCCGTGCTCCAACGTTCTGGTCGCCATCGGCCAGCGCTCGGTCTACGGCGACGTTCTGGCCGGCACCGCGGCGGAGACGGCTGACGGCCGCCTGATCGCACACGACGCCGTGACGTTCCAGTCCAACGAGCCCGATATCTTCGTCGGCGGCGACTGCGCCACCGGCCCGAAGTACACGATCGACGCGATCGCGACCGGCCGCGAGGGCGCGGTGTCCATCCACCGCTTCGTCAACAAGGGCCAGACCCTGACGATCCACCGCAACACCCGCGAGTTCAAGGAGCTCAACAAGGACGATATCGTTCTGCCGACCGAGAAGATCAAAAAGCCCGCGCGTGCCGCCGTTGCCATCGACAGCAAGAAGGTGCGCACCATGCAGGACGACCGCGTGACGTTCACCGAAGAGCAGATCCGCTCCGAGGCGTCCCGCTGCCTGAGCTGCGGCCGCAGCGTCGTCGATCCGAACAAGTGCATCGGCTGCGGCATCTGCACGACCAAGTGCGAATTCGACGCGATCCACCTCAAGCGCGTGCGTCCGCAAAACAGCAAGATGATCCCGGCCGAGGACAAGTTCAAGGCCATCGGCCCCTATGCCGCCAAGCGTCAGGTGAAGATCATCAAGAAGTCCCTGGCGGAAAAGAAAAAGTAATCCATCATTATGAGGCGGGCACAGAACCCTTCCCGCTGTGCCCGCCCGCTTGAAAGGAGCCCCCATGCACGAGCTGAGTATCGTTACTTATGTCGTCAAGCAGGTGCAGGAGATTGCCAAGGAAAACAACCTCACCGAGATCGAGTCGGTCACGCTCGAATTCGGTGAGGTCTCCGGCATTGTGCCGGAATATCTCGAGGACTGCTGGAACTGGTATACCAAGAAGGAGCCAATCATTCAGGGCACGAAATTCCTGTATGAGATCATTCCGGCCGTCACCTGGTGCGACGACTGTAAGACCACTTACCCGACCGTACAATACGGCAAGACCTGCCCGCACTGCGGCAGCGGCAACACCTGGCTGCAGCAGGGCAATGAGATCAATATCAAACAGATCGAGGCGCGCTGATTCCGGCACGCCTCCCTGCCTATGGGCAGCAAAAGAGACAGAAGCGGTCGCGCAGCCGCTTTTGATAGAAACACGAACGAAGAGGGAGTGAACCATGAAAGACCTGAAACATCTTTTGTACTTCGAAAACCTTTTGCAGGAAGCGCACAATGACCTGATCGCTCAGGCGCAGAACGAGGGGAAGATCTGCGTTGCCTATGCCTGCGAAAACACGCCCGAGCCGCTGCTGAACCTGCCCGGCTCGTTCTCAACGCGCCTGCGCGCGCCGCGCACCGGCTCTATGGAAATGGCCACATATTATATGACCAGCTTCCTGTGCGAGTACAGCCGCGCGCTGCTCGAGCGCGCCATTGAAGGCGGCTACAACTTTGCCGACTGCATGATTACGCCGGACGGCTGCTCGATGATGAACCGCGCCGTGGAGAACATGGAGCTGCTCAAGACCATGGGCAAGGACAAGCCGAAGTTCTTCTTCGAGTACATGGAGATCCCAATGAAGGCGGACGACAACGGCCTGAACCTGTACGTCCTGCAGTGCCGCAACCATATCCTCACGCCGCTGCACGATGTCTATGGCATCGACGTCTCGGATGAGGCCATCCGCAAGTCTGTCGCCGAGCACAACCGCGTGTGCGAGCTCATCCGCGCCATCGGCGAGTACCGCAAGGGCCCCAATCCGCGCATCACGGGCTACGAATTCCACGTCATCACGCTTGCGACCTATGTCGCGCCGAAGTATCTGCTCATCGACAAACTCGAGGAGACGCTCAAGGAGCTCAAGACCCGCCGCCCGGACAAGAAGACCCCCTACCGCGCGCGTGTGGTCGTCGTCGGCTCTGAGGTCGATGACATTGACTTCATCAAGCTCGTCGAGGAGACCGGTGCGTACGTCTGCGCCGACCGCTTCTGCTACGGCTCGTTCCCGGGCCGCGACCCGATCGTGCTGACGGACGATGAGGACGCGCTGACCCAGATCTGCCGCCAGTACATGAACCGCGCCCAGTGCCCGCGCTATATGAACATGCCCAAGATGATCGGCCGCCGCGAATACGTCAATCAGCTCGCCAAGGAGTACGAGGCCGACGGCATCATTTACGAGCAGATCAAGTTCTGCGATCCATGGGCGTATGAGCGCATGCTCGGCTCGCACATCCTCAACGATGACTACGGCTATCCCGTTTTGTCCGTTGACCGCCCGTATAACATCGCTTCCTCCGGCCAGATGCGCACCCGTGTGCAGGCATTCGTGGAAAGCATGGAGATCAAGAAGATTCAAGGGGGGAAACAGTGATGTCCAACAAGAGAATCGGCTGTGAAAACTTCGGTAAGTTCTATACCGAGGGCAAGGTCCGCAACCGCCGCGAGTGGCGCGGCGTGACCGACACTCTCTATGATTATTCCCGCTGGCTGCACAACTGGATCACCATGGCGAAGATGGTCTCCAAGCCGCGCAACATCAAGGCCATGTTCCGCTATCGCTGGATGGCCAACTATCTGGCCGTGCCCATGATGGTCGACCGCCACACCCAGGGCCTGCGCGATGAATATCTGCGCATCTGCCACCTGGAGCAGGATCTTATCATCGAGGACGTGGCAAAGCTGCTCGACGGTCTCTTCCGCGGCGACCGCCGCATCGGCAAGGACAAGAAATTCTCCGACAAGGTCGTGCTCGTGGACGAAAACGAGATGACCGCCGTCATGATGGGCTTCCCGACGCTCAAGGGCCTGAGCCGTGAGACGCCGTCGACCTATGTCTCCGTGCTGCTCAACCAGCACGCAGCCGAGCATTATATCGACGTCGCGCAGGAGTACGGCCTCGCGGGCGATGTCTGCCCGATGCCGGAGGCGGAGGCCGGTGTGTCCATCGACGACGACGCGCCGGTGCTCGGCGCGTGCGCCGTGCAGTGCAACACGACGTGCGACGGCTCTCTGCTCGGAAACGGCGTCATTTCCAAGCGCCTCGAGCTTGAGGACGGCATTCCGGTGTTCCAGCTGGCAGCGCCCCTGCGCCACCGCGAGGACGACGTGCAGGATTACGCCGCGCAGGAGATCAAAAATGCCATCGCCTTCATCGAGGAGCACACCGGCGAGAAGTGGGACTGGAAGGCGTACTTCGAGTGCGCCGAGCGCGTGAACTACGCCACCAAGTGCCGCCTCGAGTGGCTGGAGATGAACAAGACCGACTATCCGCAGGTCTTTGGCTCCAACCTTGCGCTGTACACGGAGACGAACTACATGGCCATCTGCGGCAAGGTCCCCGCGTTCCGCGAAGTCGATCGCAAGATCACGCAGCTCGCCGAGCGCGCCTACCGCAAGCAGAAGAAGGCCGCCAACGAGTACCGCCACCGCGCCATCGTCTGGGGCGTGCAGTCGCACTTTTACATGGACTTCCTCGTCTGGCTGCTCAACTGCTGGGGCATCGTGCCGCTGACGGATATGCTCTCCATGGTCTCAACGCGCGAACTCGTCACGGAGGACACGCCCGAAAACCGCGAGCAGGCGTATTACGACATGGCCTGGCTGACAGAGAACATGATCATGCGCAACCGCACCCACGGCGGCTACAAGGTCCTCCTCGACGAGCTCTGGGAGTTCTGCGAGCAGTTCAACGCCGACATGGTCATCCTCTGGGAGCACATGAGCTGCAAGGCGCTCGACGGCATGCACGGCCTGTTTGAGGAGCGCGCCCGTGAGCACGGCATCCACCTCATCTGGGTCACGCACGATCTGTTTGACCCGCGCGTGGTCTCGCGTCAGGGCGTGCGCCAGCAGGTCAATGATTACATGCGCACCGTCATGCAGGAAGAGCCTGTGGATCCGAGCCTGGAGATCCTGAAGGACGACAAGTCCTGGTAATCAGAGAGGAGATCGAACATGAACAATCTGAAAAGCAAGCTGCTCAAGGCCCTTATGGGTGTGTCGCTCGGCGCACTCGGCGCGTTTGTGGTCACGTTTGTCATCTATTTCTGGAACCTGGACATGAAGCTGACCTCCGTCATGGAGGGCATCCTGCTCAAGCACTACGACAAGATTGACCGCGACCAGCACCTGTAATCTTTTTCTGTACAGCCCGTCTGCTTCGGCAGGCGGGCTTTTTTCGCATGTAAACAATTTGTGACGCCTCTTGACGATAAAAAATATTATCGCTATAATGCGTAGCGTGCTACACATTGGAGGTGTATCATGGAGCAATTTCAAATCGGATGTCTATTAAAAATGATCACGGATAAGATCAAAATGCGGGCAGATGCCGATCTCGCGCAGCAGGGGCTGACGCTGACGCAAAGCCGTGTACTGGGCTATCTGAACCACAACGGCGGGCAGGCGACGCAAAAGGAGATCGAAGGATTCCTGCAGGTGTCGCACCCGACGGTGGCCGGCATCATCGGCCGCATGGAGCAAAACGGCTTTGTGTACTGTTGGCTTGACCCGTCAGATAAACGCAGCAAGATCGTCTGCCAAACGGAGCGCGCTGCCGCGATCGCGCAGGATATGCACGCCACGATCCAGGCAACGGAGCAGCAGATGCTGCGCTCGCTGACGCCGGAACAGATCGCGGCGCTGGAATCGGCCCTGCGCACGATCTATGCCGACCTCGGCTGATCGGTCCGCGATTCAGGAAGGAGGAAATCCATGCTTCATACATTGTCCCGCAGTCTGCGGGAAAACAAAGGCCCCGCGCTCGTGACGGTCCTGCTCTCGGCGCTGGAGGTCGTGTTTGAGATCGTGATCCCGCTGTATATGTCCAACCTCATCGACTTCGGTATTGAGGGCGGCAGTATGGCGGCGGTCTGGAAGTTCGGCGCATTTTTGCTGCTGCTGGCGGCGTTCCAGCTCGCGACCGGCGTGCTCGCGGCGCGTATCGCAGCGCGCGCGTCCGTCGGCTTCGGCGCGAACCTGCGCGAAGATATGTACAACAACGTGCAGACCTTCGCATTTTCCAACATCGACAAGTTTTCCACTGCGTCCATCGTCACGCGCCTGACGACGGATGTCACGAACGTGCAGAACGCCTTTCAGATGCTCATGCGTATGGCGATCCGTGCGCCGGTCATGCTGATTTTTTCCATGATCGTGTCGTTCCGCATCAGCCGTGATATCTCCATGACATTTCTCATCATCCTGCCGATCCTTGCCGTGGCGCTGTTTTTCATCATCCGCAGCGTGTTCCCGGTCTTCACGCGCGTTTTCCGCACATATGACGAGCTCAATAACGTCGTGCAGGAAAATGTCCGCGGTATCCGTGTCGTGAAGTCCTTTAATCAGGAGCAGCACGAGATCCGCAAGTTCGGCGCCATTTCCGAGCGCATCTATAAGGACTTTTCCAAGGGCGAGCGGCTCATCACGCTCAACGCGCCACTGATGCAGTCATGTATCTACGCGTGCATGATCATCATCTCCTGGCTCGGTGCCAAGGCCATCATCGCCAGCGGCAATGACCCGGCGCTCGGCCTGACGACCGGCAACCTCACCGCGCTCATCACCTATGCTATGCAGATCCTCTCGAGCCTGATGATGCTGTCGATGGTCTTTGCCATGCTGACGATCTCGCTCTCGTCCGCGCGCCGCATCGCCGAGGTGATCGAGGAAAAGACGGACATTCAAAATCCGGAGCACCCGGTTATGGCCGTGCGCGACGGCGCCATTGATTTTGACCATGTGAGTTTTGTCTACGCCTCCAAGGCGGACAAAAAGGTGCTCGATGACATTGATCTGCACATCCGCTCCGGCGAGACGATCGGCATCATCGGCGGCACGGGCGCGTCCAAATCCTCGCTCGTGCAGCTCATCCCGCGTCTGTACGATGTCACCGGCGGCAGGCTGACGCTCGGCGGCGTGGACGTGCGCGATTATGATCTGGAGACGCTGCGCAACGCCGTTGCCATGGTGCTGCAGAAAAACGAGCTGTTTTCCGGAACGATCAAGGAAAACCTCCGCTGGGGCAACGAAAACGCCACGGACGAGGAGCTCCGTCACGCCTGCGTGCTCGCGTGTGCGGATGAGTTCATCTCCGCCATGCCGGACGGTTATGACACCCATATCGAGCAGGGCGGCACGAATGTCTCCGGCGGCCAGAAGCAGCGCCTGTGCATCGCCCGCGCGCTGCTGAAAAAGCCGAAGGTGCTCATTCTCGACGACTCGACGAGCGCCGTCGACACGCGCACGGATGCGCAGATCCAGCAGTCCCTTTCCGCCTATATCCCGGAGACGACGAAGATCATCATCGCGCAGCGCATCAGCTCCGTGCAGAACGCGGACCGTATCGTCGTGCTCGATGACGGCCACATTGACGCCGTCGGCTGCCACGATGAGCTGCTGCGCACGTGCGAAATTTACCGCGAGGTCTATGAGTCCCAGCAGAAGGGAGGCGAGGACGATGCCTGAACGCCCAAAGTTTGATTCCCAGACGCTCAAGCGCCTGCTGTCGTATATGCGCGCCTATAAGGGCACGCTCGTGCTCGTGACGGTCTGCATCCTGCTGAGCGCGGTCGCAGGCGCGGCCTCGTCCATGTTCCTGCAAAAGCTGATCGACGGCTATATCGTGCCCATGCTCGGCACGGCGTCGCCGGACTATTCCGGCCTGATCCGTGCGCTGATCACCATCGGCTGCGTATATCTTGTCGGTACGCTGGCCACATGGCTGTATAACCGCCGCATGGTCACGATCGCGCAGGGCACGCTCAAGCGCATCCGCGACGAGATGTTTGAAAAGATGCAGCGCCTGCCCATCCGCTACTTTGACACGCATACGCACGGCGACATCATGAGCCTGTATACGAACGATACCGATACGCTGCGCCAGATGATCGCGCAGTCCATGGCGCAGCTCGTGTCGTCCGTGTTTACGCTGACGGTCGTGTTTTTCTGCATGCTGTACATCAGCATCTGGCTGACGCTGATCGTGTGCGCCGTCATGGCGCTCATTCTCGTGTTCGTGCGCAAGCTCACCGGCCGCATCGGCGGCTACTTCATGGCGCAGCAGACGGCGCTGGCCGATCTCAACGGCTATGTTGAGGAGATGGTCAACGGCCAGAAGGTCGTCAAGGTCTTCTGCCACGAGGGGCAGAGCAAGGCGGAGCTGCGCCGCCGCAACCGCGTCTGGGCGGAAAACGCCGCGCGCGCCAGCGGCATGGCCAACAGCATGATGCCGATGATGAACGCCGTAGGTTACCTGCAGTATGTCATCATCGCCGTCATCGGCGGCACGATGGCGATTGCCGGCACGCCGAACCTCGGCCTGACGGGCATGAACACGCTCACGCTCGGTATGATCGCATCCTTCCTCACGCTCTCGCGCGGGTTTACAAACCCGATCTCGCAGATCTCCAACCAGTTCAACTCCATCGTCACAGCACTGGCCGGCGCATCGCGCATTTTCGCGTTCATGGATGCCGAGCCGGAGACGGACGACGGCTATGTGACGCTTGTCAACGCCAAGGAGGAAAACGGCACGCTCGCCGAGACCGACCACCACACCGGTCTCTGGGCGTGGAAGCACCCGCACGGCGACGGCACGGTCACATACACGAAGCTTGCCGGGCGCGTCGTGTTCGATCACGTCGACTTCGGTTATACGTCGGACAAAGAGGTCCTGCATGACATCACGCTCTACGCCGAACCCGGCCAGAAGGTCGCCTTCGTCGGCGCGACCGGTGCGGGCAAGACGACGATCACGAACCTTATCAACCGCTTTTACGACATTGCCGACGGCAAGATCCGCTACGACGGCATCAACATCAATAAGATCCGTAAGGCAGATCTGCGCCGCAGCCTCGGCATCGTGCTCCAGGACGTGAATCTCTTTACCGGTACGGTCATGGAAAATATCCGCTACGGAAATCCGGACGCGACGGATGACGAATGCATCGCGGCGGCGAAGCTTGCCAATGCCGACCATTTCATCCGCATGCTGCCCGACGGCTACAACACCGTGCTCAAAGGCGACGGCAGCGGCCTGAGCCAGGGCCAGCGGCAGCTGCTGAGCATCGCACGCGCGGCTGTGTCCGATCCGCCGGTCATGATCCTCGACGAGGCGACCAGCTCCATCGACACCCGCACGGAGGCGCTCGTGCAGAGCGGCATGGATAAGCTCATGGAGGGGCGCACGGTGTTCGTCATCGCGCACCGGCTCTCGACGGTCAAGAATGCGGACGTCATCATGGTGCTTGACCATGGCCGCATCATCGAGCGCGGCAACCATGCAAAGCTCATCGCCGAAAAGGGCGTGTACTACCAGCTCTATACCGGGGCGTTCGAGCTCGAATAATTTCCTGCGCCCCCTTGCGGCCGGCAGGGGGGCGCGGTATAATTGCGGTAACGAAGCAAAGGAGGAGAACCATGGAGTATCGAAGATTTGGAAACACCATCGTCGCCCGCATCGACCGTGGGGAAGAAGTGCTTGAGCAGGTTGCGGCCATTGCGCAGGCCGAGCAGATCAAGCTCGCGAGCGTGCAGGCGCTCGGTGCAGTCGGGGAGTTTACGGTCGGCGTGTTCCACACGGCCGAAAAGCAGTACCACGCGAACTCCTTCGCGGGCGATTTCGAGATCGTCTCGCTGACCGGCACGATCAACACGATGGACGGCGCGTTTTACACGCACCTGCACATGAGCGCCGGTAATGAGAAGGGCGAGGTGTTCGGCGGACATCTCAACCGCGCCGTTATCAGCGCCACCTGTGAGATGGTCATCACGGTTATCGACGGAAGAGTGGATCGTTTTCACAGTGAGGAGATCGGCCTGAACCTGTTCCAATTCTGAGCATCTGTGTCAAAAGCACGCACGGCTATTGAGTCGTGCGTGCTTTTTTTGCTGCCTTGATCCTATATTCCTATTGACAACATAGGAATATAGGCATATAATTCATCTCGATGAGGTAGGATTTTGTGCCGGACCATCCTGAGCCTCTCTGAATTCGTGTATACGTATGCAGCCGTGCCGTCAGGCACGGTTTGCCATTGGGAACGGAGGATACATATATGAACAGCAACCTGCTTGAAGTCAGCGGCCTGCACGTGAGTGCGGGCGAGAAAGAGATCCTGCACGGCGTGGACCTGACCGTCGGCAAGGATGAGACGCATGTGCTCATGGGGCCGAACGGCACCGGCAAGTCCACGCTCGGCTATGCGATCACCGGCAATCCGGAGTACACGGTCACGGCCGGAAAGATCGTCTTTGACGGCGAGGACATCACGGAGCTGCCGGTCAACGAGCGCGCGAAGAGGGGTATTTTTCTGTCGTTTCAGAATCCGCTCGAGGTGCCCGGCGTGACGCTCAGCGCGTTTATCCGCAGTGCGCTCGAGCAGAAGACCGGCAAGCGCATCCGCCTCTGGGACTTCAAGAAGAATCTTGCCGAGACGATGCAGCTGCTGGCGATGGACGCTTCCTATGCTGAGCGCGACCTGAATGTGGGCTTTTCCGGCGGTGAGAAAAAGAAAGCGGAGATCCTGCAGATGCTCATGCTCGAGCCGAAGCTTGCCATCCTCGACGAGACGGACTCCGGTCTGGACGTCGACGCGGTGCGCACGGTCTCCAAGGGCGTGCAGCTCTATCGTGAGCGCGTGCACGGCTCGTTGCTCATCATCACGCACAGCACCCGCATTCTCGAGGCGCTGACGGTGGACGCCGCGCACATCATGGAGCAGGGCGTCATTGTGAAAAACGGCGATGCATCGCTTGTAGATACCATCAATGAAAACGGCTTTGGCGGCATCCGGGCAGACTGAAAGCGAGGCGATCCGAATGAAGGAAAAAAGCCAGGTCGCGGACATTGACCGCAGCGTCTATGACATCCGCGACAAAGAGGACGATGCCTATCGTATGCAGGAGGGCCTGACACCGGAGATCATCGACCGGCTCTCGAAGGAAAAGGGCGATCCGGTCTGGATGCAGCAGTTCCGGCTGCAGTCGCTGCAGATCTATAACGAGATGCCGATCCCGGATTGGGGCCCGTCCATCGAGGGGCTGGACATGGATCACATTGCAACATACGTCCGTCCCAAGACCGACATGAAAAGCGACTGGAAGGACGTCCCGCAGGATATTAAAGATACTTTCGAGCGTCTCGGCATCCCGCAGGCGGAGCGCAAATCGCTCGCCGGCGTCGGCGCACAGTACGATTCCGAGCTCGTGTATCACAACGTCCGGGACGAAGTGGCTGCACAGGGCGTCGTCTATACCGACATGGAGAGCGCGCTCAAGGGCGAGTACGCCGATATGGTGCACAAGTATTTCATGAAGCTCGTCACACCGCGCGATCATAAGTTTGCGGCCCTGCACGGCGCGGTCTGGTCCGGCGGCTCGTTCGTGTATGTGCCGAAGGGCGTGCAGGTGTCCATCCCGCTGCAGTCGTACTTCCGTCTGAACGCCAAGGGTGCTGGCCAGTTTGAACACACACTCATCATTGTCGATGAGGGCGCGAGTCTGCATTTTATCGAGGGATGCTCGGCACCGAAATATAACGTTGCGAACCTCCACGCCGGCTGCGTGGAGCTGTACGTGAAGAAGAACGCTAAGCTGCGCTACTCGACCATCGAGAACTGGTCGAAAAATATGTATAACCTCAATACAAAACGCGCGCTCGTGGAAGAGGGCGGCGTGATCGAGTGGGTTTCCGGCTCGTTCGGGTCTCATGTCGGCTGCCTGTACCCGATGAGCGTGCTCAAAGGCGATAACTCCAAGATGGAATTCACCGGCGTCACGTTTGCCGGCGCGGGGCAGAACCTCGACACCGGTGCGAAGGTCGTGCACATCGGCAAGAACACAAGCTCGTATATGAACACGCGCTCGATCAGCAAGAGCGGCGGCATCAGCACATTCCGCAGCAGCGTCGTGGTGCAGAAGGGCGCCAAGCACGCAAAATCTTCCGTGTCCTGCCAGTCGCTGATGCTCGATTCCGAGTCCCGCTCCGATACCGTCCCGGCCATGGACATCCGCACGAAGGACGCTGCCGTCGGTCATGAGGCAAAGATCGGCAGCATCAGCAACGAGGCGGTGTTTTATCTCATGAGCCGCGGCATGAGCGAGGAGGACGCCCGCGCGCTGATCGTCAGCGGCTTTGCGGACAACGTCTCCAAGGAGCTGCCGCTGGAGTACGCGGTGGAAATGAACAATCTCATTCGTCTCGAGATGAAGGGCAGCATTGGCTGACCCACATTCCGAAAGGAGGGAATATCGTGAATACGAGTGAACAGCTGGTCGTCAACAAACTGCCGACCAGAACGTGGAACCATCTCCAGGTCAACGAAGCGACCATCCCGTGGAATGTGGCCGACACGGCCGATCTCGGGACGGATTCCTATGCAATTACAGCGGAAAATCAGGCGCAGCCGCTGCACATCGACCTGACCGGTGCGGCCGGCTTCAGCCGCAAGCACATCGCGGTCGATGTGGCCGCCGACGTGCAGGCAACGGTGTATATGGTGCTCGATACGCAGGGCAGCTTCGCCGTAGAAACGGCGTTCAAGCTCCACGATGCCGCGTCTCTTCGCCTTGTGCAGGTGCTCTGTGCGCAGGACAGCGCGCTGCTCTACGCCAAAACGGACGCCGACTGTGCGCCCGGCGCCGGCGTGGACATGACGCAGATCCTCATGGGCAGGGGCGACCTGTATTCGGACAATGACACGGAGCTTGTCGGCGACGGCAGCCATTATTCGGCGCAGATCGGCTATCTCGGCCGCGGCAGCCAGACGATCGACGTCAACGTCGTCGTCAACCACTACGGCAAAAACACCGAGTGCGAGATCGACACGTCCGGCGCGCTCAAGGATGCGGCGAAAAAAGTTTTCCGCGGCACGATCGACTTCAAGACCGGCTCGTCGAACTCCGTCGGCAACGAGAAGGAGACCGTGCTCATGCTCGGCGACGATGTTGTCAACAAGACGGTGCCGCTCATTCTCTGCGCCGAGGAAAATGTCGTCGGCAACCACGGCGCGACCATCGGTGAGCTCGATGACGAGACGCTGTTTTACTTTGAAAGCCGCGGCATCTCCCGCGCTCAGGCCGAAAACATCCTGGCCCGCGCATCGATCGAGCGCTTTGCGCGCACGGTGGACGATGAAGTGCTGCGCGCGCAGATTCTTCAGACGCTGGAGGAGGAACTCAACGATGACGTATGATTATAAGCAGGATTTTCCGATCTTTCAGCACACGGACGTCGCCTATATCGATAACGCGGCCACGGCGCAGCGCCCGCAGTGCGTGCTGGACGCGGTGGCGGATTTCTACCGCTGCCACAATGCCAACCCCCTGCGCGGGCTGTATCCGCTGAGCGTGGAGGCGACCGATATCTATGAGCAGGCGCGCGAGACCGTGCGCGATTTCATCGGGGCACGCTCGGCGCGTGAGATCGTCTTTACCCGCAACACGACCGAGGGCCTGAACCTCGTCGCCTACAGCTACGGCCTGACGCACGTCAAGGCGGGCGATGAGGTGCTCGTGTCTATCATGGAGCACCACAGCGATCTGCTGCCGTGGCAGATGGTCTGCCGCCAGACGGGCGCGGAGCTGAAGTTCATCGAGTGCGCGCCCGACGGCAGTGTGGATCTTCAGCAAATCGAATCGCTCATTACCGAGCGCACGAAGATCGTCGCCATGACGCAGGTGTCGAATGTTCTCGGCCGGAAGTACCCGCTCAAGGAAGTCGCCGCCATGGCGCACAAGAAGGGCGCGGTCATGGTCGTGGACGGCGCGCAGAGCACGCCGCACATGCCGGTGAACGTGCAGGAGCTGGGCGCGGATTTCTTCGCCTTCTCCGGGCACAAGGTCTTTGGCCCGATGGGCATCGGCGGGCTGTACGGCAGGGAGGACCTGCTCGAGGAAATGCCGCCGTTTCTCTCCGGCGGCGAGATGATCGAATCCGTCACGCGCACGGGCGCTGTCTATGCCGAGCTGCCGCATAAGTTCGAGGCCGGCACGGTCAATGCCGCCGGCGCGGCCGGTCTGGCTGCCGCCATCCGGTACGTGCAGAGCGTCGGCTTTGACACCATCCAGCAGCGCGAGCACGACCTGACGGCCAACGCCCTCGCGCGCGTGCTGGCCGTGCCGCACGTGCACGTGCTCGGTACGGACCGCCCGGAGGATCACAACGGCATCATCACCTTCACGGTCGACGGCGTGCACCCGCACGACATCAGCGAGATCATGGCGTCCGACGGTGTGAACATCCGCGCCGGTCACCACTGCGCGCAGCCGCTGCTCGCGCACCTCGGTCTGAACGCGACGGCGCGCGCCAGCTTTGCCTTTTATAACACCGATGAGGATGTCGACCGGTTCCTTGAGAGCCTCTCGACCCTGAGGGAGCGTATGGGATATGGAAAATAGAAGCTTCTATAATGAGATCCTGACCGAGCACAACATCCATCCGGAGTTCAAGCACGACATTCCGGACGCGGACATTGCGCTCGCGGGTGTGAACCCGAGCTGCGGCGACAACATCGTCCTCAAGCTCAAGACCGACGGCGATGTCATCACCGATGGCGGCTTTGTCGGCGACGGCTGCGCCATCTCGCAGGCGTCGGCCGATATCATGCTCGGCATGATCGTGGGGCAGAAGAAGGAAAAGGCGCTGGAAATGGGCCGCACCTTCCTGCGCATGATCCACGGCGAGGCGACCGAGGAAGAGATCGAGAGTCTCGAAGAGGCCTCGGCTCTCAAGGACATCGCGCATATGCCCGCGCGTGTGAAATGCGCCATGCTCGGCTGGCGCACGCTCTCGGAGGCGCTGACCGGCAAGGTCGAAGAATAAGCCGTTCCCGCCGCCGGCGGATGCCGATGCGGTGTCTGCCGGCGGCTTTCTGCGCGCTGGAAATCCCCGGTTTGACAGCGCGTGCCTGTAGGATTATGATAAGACATCCTCTTGACGGCAGGTGCTGTGTATGACTGATTTTGAACCCGCTCTTCTGCGGCGCATCCGTGCGCTCGCGGCCGCGCAGCCGCGCGTGCTTGTCGCCATTGACGGCCGCTGCGCCGCCGGAAAGACCACGCTGGCCGCGTCCCTGCAGGCACAGTTGGCGTGCAATGTGTTTCATATGGACGACTTTTTCCTCCGCCCGGAGCAGCGCACGCCCGAGCGCCTGCGTCAGCCGGGCGGCAATGTGGACTTCGAGCGTTTCCTGACTGAGGTGCTCCGTCCGCTGCGCGATGGCGCGCCGGTGACGTATCGCCCTTATGACTGCCGAACGCAGCAGCTGTGCGCGCCGGTTCACGCGGAGGCAAGGCCGGTCAATCTCATCGAGGGGTCCTATTCCTGCCATCCGGCGCTGTGGGATCTTTATGACCTGCACGTGTTCCTCTCGGTCGGCCCGGAGGAGCAGCACCGCCGCATTGCTGCGCGCAATGGTGAAAAAATGCTGCCGATGTTTACAAACGTCTGGATTCCGATGGAGGAGACGTACTTTGCGCGGTTTCAAGTTGCGGAGCGCGCCGACCTTTGCCGGGAAAATTGAATCAGCCTGCGGATGACCGCGCGGGGCTTGTGTCCCGCGCGGTTTTGTGCTACATTAAAAGAACATATACGAAGTGAATTTTCACAGAAAGGCGGGAGCTACATGGATGTTCTGCGTTTCAAACAGGCCAACTGCAAAAACTGCTACAAATGCGTCCGGTTCTGCCCGGTCAAGTCCATCCGCGTCTATCAGGGTCACGCACAGATCATTTCCAGCGACTGCATTCTCTGCGGCAACTGCGTGTCCGTCTGTCCGCAGCACGCCAAGGAGGACATCAGCGACGTCGCGCAGATCCAGGAACTGATCGCGTCCGGCCAGCAGGTCGTTGTGAGCGTCGATTCCTCCTACATCGCCTATTTTGATACTCCTGGTTTTGCGGGCATCGCCGAGCCGCTCAAAAAGCTCGGCTTTGCAGCGGCGCACGAGACGGCGGAGGGCGCCTACCTGGTCAAGAAGGAGCTGGAAAAGCTCGCCGCCCAGCCGGGTGATGCGCCAATCATTACGTCCGGCTGTTCGACGATCGTGCTCTATGTGGAAAAGCACCTGCCGGAGGCACTGCCGTATCTGGCCCCGGTGCTCTCACCGATGCAGGCGCATGCCGTGCTGCTGCGCAAGCGCTATCCCGGCGCGACCATTGTCTATGTCAGCCCCTGCATTTCCAAGAAAGAGGAGACGACGCGCTTTGAGAGCGTCGGCGCCGACTATGATATTACGTTCACGGAACTCGAGGACTGGATGCACGAGGCCGGCGTTGCCGTCAACCCCAATGTGCCGGCGGATGAGCCGCTGCTCTCGCGCGGCTACACGATCACGAACGGCGTTCTGCATTCCATGTCGCTCGATTCCGGGCGCGATTATCTGTTCCTCGACGGTCTGGATGACAGCATTCAGACGCTCAAGAGCGTCGTCAACGGTGAACTGCGCAACTGTTTCATTGAAATCGCCGCCTGCCACGGCAACTGTGTCGGCGGCCTTGCTTTCCGGCAGAAGCACACGAACCTGCTCGAGTCGCGCCGCCGCGTGATCAAGAGCGCCGGCGGCGGAAAAAACTTTGACATTCAAGAGCCAGTGGATATGCGCCGTGTGCTCGTGGACAAGAAGCACCCGACCGACCTGCCGCCCGAGTCCGTCATCAACGGCATCCTGCGCAAGATGGGCAAATTCAGCCCGGCGGATGAACTCAACTGCGGCCTGTGCGGCTATCGCACCTGCCGCGACAAGGCCATCGCCGTCTATGAGGGCCGCGCCGAGATCAGCATGTGCATGCCCTACATGAAAGAGCGCGCCGAGACCTATTCCGAGAAGATCATCAATGTCTCGCCGGAAGGCATCGTCACCGTCGGCAAGAAGCTGAAGGTCAAGCAGATCAACAAGGCTGCCTGCAAGATCTTCGGCATCAAGGATCCGGCGGACATCATCGGATATCCGGTGTCGCGCATCATGGATGAGTACGACTTCGTGAAGATGATCAGTCAGGACGAGACACAGGTCACGGACGAGGTCTTTCTCGCTGACTACAACGTCTATCTCGAGCGCATCTTTATCTGCGACCCGGAGCGGACGCTCTTTACCTGCATCATGCGCGACGTGACGAAAGCGCGCCAGCGCCGCAACAAGATCCAGAAGACGAAGATCCATGCGGCCGATCTGGCGGACGATATCATTGCAAACCAGCTGCGCATCGTCCACGAGATTGCAAGTCTGCTCGGTGAAACGGCAGCGGAGACCAAGGTGGCTGTGCATGATCTGAAGGAAGCCATCATGCTTGATGAGGACGGCGATGATGATGCGTAAACGAACGAATCGCTGCAGGAACACGGTCTGGGACATCAGCGTCATCAGCCGCAACAAAAACGGGGAGACGCTCTGCGGCGATCAGTGTGCGCTCGAATGGGACGACAATGACGCGACGGTCATCCTCTCCGACGGTCTCGGCAGCGGCGTCAAGGCCAACATCCTCTCCACGCTGACAACGACCATGCTCACGACCATGCTCAAGGGCAACGTGCCGATCGACGAGTGCGTTACGACCGTGGCGGAAACGCTGCCCATGTGCAAGGAGCGCAAGCTCGCCTATGCGACCTTTACGATCCTGCAGACGGCCGGCACCCGCGCGCGCCTGATCCAGTATGACAACCCGAACGCTGTGTTCGTGCACAACGGCGCGATCGGGAAATACAACTACTCCGTCAATTTCATTCAGGAAAAGGAGCTGCACGAGAGCTACCTGCATTTTGACGTGGGCGATATGCTTGTGCTCTTCAGCGACGGCGTGTCGGAGGCCGGGCGCGGCGTGACGACGGACGCCGGTTGGGCGCGGCAGGACATTGAGGATTTTATCCTGCGCAATTATTCACCCACCGTCTCCTCACAGCGTATGGCGGCCAGTATCCTCTCGACCGTCAAGACGCTGGACATGGATGCCATGCATGATGATACGACTGTTGTTGTCGCGCGCCTGCGTGAGCGTTGTCCGGTCAACGTCATGATCGGCCCGCCCGAGAGCAAGGATGATGATCTGAGCACCATGCGGCTGTTTTTCGGCAAGGATGGCAAGCATGTTGTCTGCGGCGGCACCACGGCCAACGCTGTCGCGTCATATCTGGGCGTAAAGGTGCATACGCTGCCCGGCAGTGGCACGGAGGAGGTGCCGCCGATGAGCGAGATCCACGGTGTGGATCTGACGACCGAGGGCGTCGTTACGGTCAATGTGACGATGAAACGCATCAAGGACTACCTCGCGGATGGCATGTACACGCTCGAGCTCGCCCACATGAAGGACGGCGCGTCCAAGCTCGCGCTCGTACTGCTCGAGGAGGCGACGGAGGTCAATGTCCTCTTCGGCAACGCGAGCAACCTCGCCCAGCAGGATACGGAGTTCAGCTTTGAGCGCAAGCTGCAATTGGTGCAGGAGCTGCGCGATATGCTGACTCTGGCCGGAAAAACAGTCAAAATGAGCATCTGCTGACAGATGCGAAATCATCACGGAGTGACCCTAACGAATGAAAATCCGAACTTTTTTTGCAGTATTGCTGTGTAAGCTTGCACGCGGGCTGCTGCGGCTGCTGCGCCGCGGTGGCACGGCGTTTCCCGGCCGCGTGGCGCTCAAGGTGTACCCGCAGGTACTCGGCGTGCTCTCGCGGGGGGTGCGCGTCATCCTCGTCACCGGCACGAACGGCAAGACGACCAGCTCGCGCATGATCGAGCAGGCATTCGCCGATGCGGGCCTCAATTACTTTGCCAACCGCTCGGGCGCGAACCTCATCTCCGGCATCACGGCGGAGTTTGCCATGCACAGCACCCTGACCGGCAGGCCAAAGTGCCAGTTTGCCGTCATTGAGTGCGACGAGGCTGCATCCAAGACCGTGCTCAAGTACCTCAAGCCGGAGGTCATCGTGGCCACGAACGTGTTCCGCGACCAGCTCGACCGCTACGGTGAGATCACGCACACGCTCAATAACATCATCGAGGGCATCCGCCACACGCCGGAGAGCGTTTTGTGCATCAATGCCGACTGCTCACTCATCGCGTCCATCCCGGCGCAGGTGCCGAACCCGGTTGTGCGCTTTGGCGTGAATGTGCCGCTCGGCGGTGACGACCTGACGGAGATCTCCGACGCGCCGCACTGCATCCACTGCAAGACGGAATATGTCTACGACTACCGCACGTACGGCCATCTCGGCGCGTTCCGCTGCCCGAAGTGCGGCTACCACCGCGAAGCCCCGCAGGTCGCCGTCACAGCGGTGCTGAATCTCGGCGTGGACACGAGCGATGTTACCATGGCCATCGGCGGACAGGAGTACGCCGTGCACATCAACCTGCCGGCAGCTTATAACATCTACAATGCCGTCGGGTCGGCGGCTGCGCTGTACGCATTCGGCTTCACACCGGAGGCGATCGTGCACGCGCTCGGCGCGTTCGGCTGCGGCTTTGGCCGTATGGAGAAATTCGACCTGCGCGGTACGCCCGGGCGCATGATGCTCGTGAAAAACCCCGCGGGCGGCAACCAGACCATGCGCTATCTCGCCGGGCTGAACGAGGACGCGACGTTTGTCGTCTGCCTCAACGACCGGGACGCCGACGGTACGGACATCTCGTGGATCTGGGACGCGGACTTTGAGCGGCTCGCCGCCATGGGCGAGCATCTTCGCCACGTGTTCGTGTCCGGCACGCGCGCCGACGAGCTGCGCCTGCGCCTGAAGTATGCGGGCGTGGACGAGACGAAAATTCAGGTGTATTATGACTATGACCCGCTGATCGACGCCATGTGCGCGTCGGAATACCCGGTGTTCATCATGCCGACGTATACGTCGATGCTGGATCTGCGCGGCCGGCTGCAAAAGCGGCTCGGCGGAAAGGAGTTCTGGGAATGAGCGAGAAGACCCTGCGCATCTGCCACCTGTACCCGGATCTTCTGAACCTCTATGGCGACCGGGGCAACATTCTCTGCATGCGCCGCCGTTTGGAGTGGCGCGGCATCGACGCCGAGGTGACGGAGGTCACGGTCGGCGAGCAGGCGGATTTTACGCAGTTTGACCTGTTTTTCATCGGCGGCGGTCAGGACTTTGAGCAGGAGGTGCTCCTGTCCGACCTGAAAGCCGGAAAGGGCAGCGAAATCAAGGCTGCCATCGCCGACGGCAAGACGTTTCTGACCATCTGTGGCGGCTACCAGATGCTCGGCAGCTACTACCGCACGTGGGACGGCAAGCAGTGCGACTTTATCGGCGCGATCGACTACTACACCGTCGGCTCGAAGGAGCGTATGATCGGCAACTTCCTCTTTGAGTGCCTGCCGGAGTCCGGCGGCAGCGCGGTCGTCGGCTTTGAAAACCACAGCGGCAAGACCTATCTTGGCAGCGGCGTGTCGCCGCTCGGCAAGGTGCTCGTCGGCGGCGGCAACAACGGGGAGGACGGCTATGAGGGCGTACGCTATCAAAATGTCTTCGGCACATACAGCCACGGCCCGGTCCTGCCGAAAAACCCCGCATTTTGTGACCATTTGCTCACGACAGCGCTGCAGAAGCGCTATCCGAATCTGGAACTCCAGCCGCTGGACGATGCGGCCGAGCTCGCCGCGCACAATACCATGCGCGACCGGCTGCTGAAAAAATAACTGCATGGAAAATGGGCGCATCCGTCTGGATGCGCCCACCGTGCGTCTCATATTAAAAATCCGGCGGGATCGCAATGTCCGCGCGCGGGATCTTGTCCCAGGAAAAGTCCGCTGCCAGCTCGATTGCCGTCACCGGCGCGTCCGTTGGCCGCAGACCCGCGAGCTTGGCGAGCTTTCCGGTCAACTGCTCGGGTGTGTATTTCTGCCGCAGGGCCTCCATGTTCAGGTCGCCCTCGCGCTTGGAGAGCTTGCGCCCGTCCGGCGCGACGAGCAGCGGCGCGTGTGCGTATTCCGGGGCCTTGCCGCCGAGCGTTTCCATCAGCCAGATCTGCCGCGGTGTGGAGTCGAGTAGGTCGCGTGCGCGCACAACGCGCGTGATGCCCATGTCGAGATCGTCCACGCTTACGGCGAGCTGATAGGCGAACACGCCGTCCGAGCGCCGGATGAGAAAATCGTCGCGCCCGTGCCGCAGTTTGGCTGCCTGCAGACCGTAGTGCGCGTCAACGAAGGCAATGTCCGCGTCCGTGACCGCAAGCTTTTTCGCCGCGCGACGACCCATGCGCAGGCGCTTTTGCACCTCCTGCTCTGACAGCGTCCGACAGGGGCAGCCGGCCTCGCGCGGCTCGCCGGGGTGCGGTGCGCTCGCGGCCAGACGCTCTGCGCGGCTGCAATAGCAATCATACACCATGCCGCGCTCGGTCAATGCATCCAGCGCGGCGGTGTAGCGCTGTGCGCGCGCGCCTTGACGGCAGTCCTGCGAGCCGGGGCGCCAGCCCTCGTCCCAGTCGAGCCCAAGCCAGAGGAGGTCGTCGGCCATCAGGTCAGCATAGTGCTCCCAGCTGCGCTCCGGGTCGAGATCCTCAAGGCGGAACACCATCGTCCCGCCGCGTGCGCGCACGTCCAGCCATGCAAGCAGAAATGTCAGCATATTGCCCAGGTGCAGCCGCCCGCTCGGGCTGGGTGCGAAGCGGCCGCGGATCGTGTTATCCGGCATCGGTCATCCCTCCGGTTTCATACTGAGCGTATTATAGCATAACCGCGCCGGTTGGCAACGCTTTTGCGCCAAATCCCTTGAAACTATGCGGGAAATCGGATATAATAAAGTGTTATTATCAGCGGAGGAATGTCTCATGGCGAAATCATCCATCGAAAAAACAAATGTCATGCGTCTGCTCGACCAGAAGAAGGTGCCCTACACGCCGCACACATATCCGCACGGCGACGATGCGGTGGACGGCGTGACCGTCGCACAGATGACGGGCATGGACCCGGCGAAGGTGTTCAAGACGCTGGTTGCCCGCGGCGCGAGCAAGACGCCGTACGTGTTCGTCATTCCGGTCGCGTGCGAGCTCGACCTCAAGAAAGCGGCGAAGGCCGTGGGGGAGAAGTCCATTGCCATGCTGCACGTGTCCGAGCTCACGCCCCTGACGGGCTATGTGCGCGGCGGCTGCTCGCCGGTCGGCATGAAAAAGCAGCTGCGCACGGTCTTTGCTTCTCAGGCGCTCGCGCAGGAGACCATCCTTGTCAGTGCCGGCAAGATCGGCTATCAGGTCGAGGTCGCGCCGCAGGCGCTCATCGCGCTCGTGCGTGCGGGCACGGCGGAGCTGACCATAGAATCCTAAGCAACCACGGAGGCACCCATGCGGGATCATATTGTAATCAAAGGCGCGCGGGAGAACAATCTCAAGAACATTGATGTGGAAATTCCGCGCGATGCACTGGTCGTCATGACCGGCCTGTCCGGCTCGGGCAAGTCGAGCCTTGCGTTCGACACCATCTTTGCCGAGGGACAGCGGCGCTATATGGAGAGCCTCTCGTCGTATGCGCGCCAGTTTCTCGGCCAGATGGACAAGCCGGACGTCGATTCCATAGAGGGCATGAGCCCGGCCATTTCCATCGACCAGAAGACCACCAGCAAAAATCCGCGCTCGACCGTCGGCACGGTCACGGAGATCTACGACTATCTGCGTCTGCTCTGGGCGCGTGTCGGCGTGCCGCACTGCCCGAAGTGCGGCAAGGAGATCCGCCGCCAGACGGTCGACCAGATCGTCGATCAGATCGCGGCGCTGCCGCAGGCGACGCGCGTGCAGATCTTGGCGCCGGTCGTTCGCGCCAGAAAGGGCGAACACCAGAAGGTGTTCGACGATGCCCGCCGCGGCGGGTATGTCCGCGTGCGCGTGGACGGCAGCATCTACGACCTTACGGAGACGATCACGCTCGATAAAAACCGCAAGCACAATATCGAGATCGTGGTCGACCGCGTTGTCATCCGCCCCGACCAGAACCGCCGCCTGACCGACGCCGTGGAGATCGCGTCCGCGCTCTCCGGTGGTCTCGTGCTGGCAGACATCCCGGAGGAAAAGCGCGAGATCCTCTTCTCGCAGAACTACGCCTGCGACGACTGCGGCATCTCGATCGAGGAGCTCACGCCGCGGATGTTCTCGTTCAACAGCCCCTACGGCGCCTGCCCGACCTGCGGCGGCCTTGGCACGCGGCTGCGCATCGACCCGGCGCTCATCATTCCGGACCCGTCGAAGTCCATCCTCGACGGCGGCATCACCGCGAGCGGCTGGAACGGCGTCAAAGATGAGAGCATCAGCCGGATGTATTACGACGCACTGGCGGAAAAATATCACTTTGACCTTGCAACGCCCATCGGCGACCTGCCGGAGCACGTGCGCGAGATCCTGCTCTATGGCACGGGGGATGAAGAGCTCACCCTGCATTATGATACCAACCGCGGTTCCGGCGTGCTGCGCCGCCCGTTTGAGGGCATCGTCTGCAACCTTGAGCGCCGCTATCAGGAGACGCAGAGCGATGCCATGCGTGCATCGCTCGAGGACTGCATGGCAGAGACGGCCTGCCCGGACTGCCACGGCGCGCGGCTGCGGCCGGAGGTGCTGGCCGTCACGGTCGGCGGGCTGAATATCTCGGAGTTCACTGCACTGCCGATCACGGAGGAACTGGCGTTTCTCGACCGGCTCACGCTCAGCGAGAAGGATGCGCAGATCGCCGACAGTATTTTGCGCGAGGTGCACTCGCGCCTGCATTTTCTGCAGAGCGTCGGATTGCAGTACCTGACGCTCGCGCGCTCGGCGGCCACGCTGTCCGGCGGCGAGAGCCAGCGCATCCGGCTCGCAACACAGATCGGCTCGTCGCTCATGGGCGTGCTGTATATTCTGGATGAGCCGTCCATCGGTCTGCACCAGCGCGACAATGAAAAGCTGCTGGCCACGCTGCGCGAGCTGCGTGATCTCGGCAACACGCTCCTCGTCGTCGAGCACGACGAGGACACCATGCGTGCGGCAGATTATCTCATCGACATCGGCCCGGGTGCGGGTGTGCACGGCGGGGAAGTGGTCTGTGCCGGTACGCCGGAGGAGGTCGCGCGCTGCGAGCGCTCCATCACCGGGCAGTATCTGTCCGGCAAAAAGAAGATCCCCGTGCCCGCGCAGCGCCGCACCGGAAACGGTCACGCGCTCGTGATCCGCGGTGCGACCGAGCACAACCTCAAGCACGTGGACGTGCAGATCCCGCTCGGCGTCATGACGTGCGTGACCGGCGTGTCCGGCAGCGGCAAGTCCTCGCTCGTCAACGAGGTGCTGTATAAAACGCTTGCGGGCAAGCTTAACCATGCGAAGTTCCGTCCCGGGAAATGCGACGGCATTGACGGTGTGGAGTATCTGGACAAGATCATCAATATCGACCAGAGTCCCATCGGCCGCACGCCGCGCTCCAATCCGGCGACGTATACCGGCCTGTTTGACGATATCCGCAGCCTTTTCGCCTCCACGCAGGACGCGAAGCTGCGCGGCTACAGCGCCGGGCGCTTCTCGTTCAACATTCGCGGCGGCCGCTGCGAGGCCTGCTCCGGCGACGGCCTGCTGAAGATCGAGATGAACTTCCTGCCGGATGTTTACGTCCCGTGCGAGGTCTGCAAGGGCAAGCGCTACAACCGCGAGACGCTCGAGGTGCACTATAAGGGCAAGAATATTGCCGAGGTGCTGGACATGACCGTCGAAGAGGCGCTCGCATTTTTTCAGAACCAGCCGAAGATCCGCGACCGGCTGCAAACGCTCATGGATGTCGGCCTCGGCTATGTCAGGCTCGGTCAGCCGTCCACAACGCTCTCCGGCGGCGAGGCGCAGCGCATCAAGCTCGCGACGGAGCTCTCCAAGCGCAGTACCGGCCGGACGATCTACGTGCTCGATGAGCCGACGACCGGTCTGCACGTGGCGGACGTCGCGCGCCTGATCGATATTCTCAATCGTCTGACCGACGCGGGCAACACGGTGCTCGTCATTGAGCACAACCTGCACGTCATCAAGGTGGCCGATCATATCATCGATCTCGGTCCGGAGGGCGGCGACGCGGGCGGCAGCATCGTCTTTACCGGCACACCGGAAGATTGCGCGCGCTGCGCCGAGAGCTACACCGGCCAGTTTTTGAAAAAAGAACTCGAAAGTTAACGGCCAAGCCCCTTTTCTCATACGCTGAAAGGAGAGGGGGCGGTGAACATGGTCATTCAGATCACCTTATGCGTTCTGCTGATCTTGGGCTTTGCCTGGCTGCTGTGGATGCTGGGCTGCGCGCTGCTCACGCCGGTGCGCTCCGGCAGGGACACGCGCATTACGCTCGTCGTGCAGGCGCGCGGGGACGCGCCGGAGCTGGAAAATCTTCTGCGCGGCGCGTTGTGGCTGCGCGAGAGCGGCACGGCCGCGGCGGACATTCTGCTCGTGGACTGCGGCCTGACGGAGGAGGCGGCCGCGCTGGCCGAGCGGCTGGCGCGGCAGTGCGAAGATCTGAAACTGTGCAATACAGAGGAAATTTGCCAATGGATGCAAACACCAATCCAATAGAATTATGCGGCACCGTCGCGGCGGTCATCTATCAGAACGAGGAAAACGGCTACACCGTGCTCAAGCTTGACGTGGATGACGGCAGCCAGACGATGGTTGTCGGCTGCATTCCGTACGCCGTGCCGGGCGAGTCCATGATCGTTACCGGCAGCTGGATGACGCACCCGGCACACGGCCAACAGTTCAAGGCCGAGTTTGCCGAGCGCACCATGCCGGAGACGGCGGACGCGATCTATGCCTACCTTGCCGGACGCGCCGTGCGCGGCATCGGCCCGGCGACGGCGTCACTGATGGTGTCGCGCTTCGGTGCCGACACGCTCAACGTGCTCGAATACGAACCGGAAAAGCTCTGCACGATCAAAGGCATCAGTCTCTCCAAGGCCAAGGCCATGTCGGCAAATTTCCGCCGTCAGGCCGGTATGCGCCGCCTGATCGAGTTTCTGGCCTCGGCGAACATCCGCCCGGTCATTGCCCTGCGGATGTACCAGTATTACGGGGATGATGCGCTCCAGCTCGTGCAGGACAACCCTTACATACTCGTTTCGGACGCCATCGGCGCAACATTTCAGGAGGCGGACGCGCTGGCGCTCGGCCACGGGTTTGACGATCAGAGCGCAGAGCGTGTCGCCGCGGCGACGCTGTATGAGCTCGCCTATAACGCCGTGCGCGGCCATTGCTTCATCTCGTACCGCAACCTGCTGGCGGCGACGTCGCAGCTCAGCGGCGTGCCGGACGAGCTGGTCGCCGAGAGCGTGGACACGCTCGTGCAGAGCGGCGAACTGGTGCGCGAGCGCGTCGCCGGGTGCGACGGATGCTATCTCGCGCGTCTGCACGAGGCGGAGGCCTACACGGCCGAGCGCCTGCTTGCCATGACGCAGACGGAGTACCGCCGCATGCCGGACACGGAGCAGATCGCCGCACGCATTGAAGCGCAGCTCGGTCTGACCTTTGCCGACCAGCAAAAGGAGACGCTGCGCCTCGCCTGCCAGCATCAGGTCATCGCCATCACCGGCGGCCCCGGCACAGGCAAGACGACCTCCATCCGCGCGATTCTCGCGCTGTTTGATGTGCTCAAGCTCGACACGCAGCTCGCCGCCCCGACGGGCCGCGCCGCCAAGCGCATGAGCGAGCTGACCGGCCGGAGCGCGCAGACGATCCACCGCCTGCTCGAGGCCGGCATGAGCGACGACCATCAGGACATCACTTTCCGGCGCGACGAGGACGACCCGCTCGAGTGCGACGCCGTCATCCTCGACGAGTGCTCCATGGTTGACATTTCGCTCATGTGCGCGCTGCTGCGCGCCATGCGCCCTGAGTGCCGGCTCATCCTCGTGGGCGATGCCGACCAGCTTCCGTCCGTTGGACCGGGCAACGTCTTTTCGGACATCATCCGCAGCGGCGTCGTGCCGACCGTGCGCCTGACGGAGATCTTCCGTCAGGCCGCCGGCAGCAGCATCGTCTCCTACGCGCACGCGATCAACCGCGGTGAGCACCCGAACCTTGCGCAAAACAGCGGGGACTTCTTCTTCCTCCGGCGTGCGGATGCGCAGAAGGCCGCCGACACGGTCGTCGAGCTGTGCCGGACGCGGCTGCCGAACAATATGAAGATCCCGCCGTCCGACATTCAGGTGCTCACGCCGACGCGCAAGTATGACACCGGCATGGCGGCACTGAATGTGCGCCTGCAGGCGGCGCTCAACCCGCCGTCGCCCGAGAAGAAGGAGCGGCGCTTCGGCGAGACCGTCTTTCGCGAGGGCGACCGCGTCATGCAGATCCGCAATGACTATGACATCGTGCTCAAAAACCCGGACGGTACGACCGCCGGAACGGGCGTCTATAACGGCGACGTCGGTCAGATCACGGCCATCGACCCGCAGACGGAGACGCTCGCCGTGTGCTACGACGGAAAGACCGCGACCTACGGCTTTGAGATGCTCAACGAGCTCGAGCACGCCTGGGTCATGACGGTGCACAAATCGCAGGGCAGCGAGTACCGCGCCGTTGTGCTCTGTATCGGCAGGGCCGGACCCATGTTACTCACGCGCAGCGTACTCTACACGGCCATCACGCGCGCCAAGTCCCTGCTCATCATCGTCGGCGACGAGGGCGCGGCCTATCACATGATCGACAACCAGACGCAGACTCGCCGCTACAGCGGCCTGCGCGCCCGGCTCTGCGGGGAGTGCGGTGCGATATGAAGGTGGTCACATTCCTGCTCGACCTGCTCTATCCGCCGCGGTGCGCATTCTGCCATGATTTTCTTGAGACCAGCCGCGAGGGCCTCTGCGCGCACTGCAAGACAGGTCTGCCCTTTGCACAAAACGGCGGGCGGCAGCACTTTCCATTTATCCCTGCGTGTGTTTCGCCGCTCAATTACGAGGGCAATGTGCGTGAATCGCTGCTGCGCTATAAATTCGGCGGCGCGACGGGGTACGCCAAGGTCTATGGCCGCCTCGTTGCCGGCACGGTGCGCGCGGAGCTGGCGGGGGAGTATGACCTCGTCACGTGGGTGCCGCTGAGCCGCAGGAGACTGCGCGAGCGCGGGTACGATCAGGCGCGTCTGCTGGCGAAAGCGACGGCGAAGGAGCTCGGCCTTCCGCTCACGCAGACGCTGCATAAGCAGCGCAACACGCAGCCGCAGTCCGGAACGGGCGACGCTGCCAAACGCCGCGCGAACATCACCGGCGCCTACCGCATGAAGCGGAGCGCGGACGTGACGGGAAAGCGCGTCCTGCTCATCGACGATGTCGTCACGACCGGCGCCACGCTCTCCGAGTGCGCGCGGGTGCTCGGCAAGGCGGGCGCGGAGCAGGTGGTGTGCGCCACGGTCGCGCGCTCCGCTGACTAAAACAGCCGCCGGACGGCTACGATTGACTATAACATCCGCTGTGCGGATGATACAGGAGTTTTGCTTTATGATGATTTTTGAACGTGACATTGCCATCGACCTCGGCACGACCAACATCCGCGTGTTCGTGCGCGGCAAGGGCATCATGCTGCGCGAGCCGTCCATCGTGGCGGTCGACAAGTACACCGGCCGCATGCTCAAGGTCGGTCAGGACGCGCAGAAGATGCTCGGCCGCACACCGGCGAACATCGTGGCCATCCATCCGATCAGCGCGGGCGTCATCTCGGACTATGACATGACGGCGCTCATGCTCAAGGAGCTGCTCTCGCGCGTGACGTCGTTCAGTCTCTTCAAGCCGCGCGTGCTCGTCACCGTGCCGAGCAGCGTGACCGGTGTGGAGGAGCGCAACGTCATCGACGCCGTCATCGAGGCCGGCGCGCGCAAGGTTTACCTTGTCGAGTCGGCCGTGGCCACGGCGGCCGGTGCGGGCGCGGATATCTCCAAGCCGGACGGCCATCTGGTCATCGACATCGGCGGCGGTACGACGGAGGTTGCGGTCGTCTCGCTCGGCGGCGTGGTCGAGAGCGAGTCCATCAAGACCGCCGGCGACGCCTTTGACGAGGCGATCGTGCGCTATGTGCGCCGCAAGCACAACATTCTCATCGGCAAGCGCACGGCCGAGGAGCTCAAGATCGGCATCGCGTGCCTCGTCCCGCGCGCCGAGGTCGGCATTCAGGAGGTCAAGGGCCGCTGCCTGACGACTGGCCTGCCGAAATCCGTGAAGATCAGCTCCGTCGAGCTCGTGGAGGCCATCGCCGAGCCCGCGCGCGACATACTCGAGACCATCCACATGGTGCTTGAGCGTACGCCGCCGGAGCTCGTGGCCGATGTGGCGCAAAACGGCATCATCATGGCCGGCGGCGGCAGCCTGATCTACGGTTTCGACCAGCTCGTGGAAAAGGACACCGGCATCCGCACGACCGTCGTGGACGACGCGCTCTCGTGCGCGGCGTTCGGCAGCGGCAAGATGCTCATGAATCTCAACGACATGCAAGACGGTATGGTCAATCTCGCGCGCAAGCGCCAGATGAAGGCATAAACACAAAGGCCGGACATCCCCGGCCTTTTTCTTCCATGTATTATCACACTTTGAACGAGGAGCTGCGCCGCCGCTTCGGCTGCAAGGTCTATAAGCTCGCGCTCGACGGCGGCTTTACCTGTCCGAACCGGGACGGGACTATCGGTGCGCGCGGCTGTATTTTCTGCGCCGGGGACGGTTCCGGTGCCTTCGCCGCTGACCGCGCACTGGACATCCCGCAGCAGATCGAGGCGGCCAAGGTGCGCGTGGCCGGTAAAAACGGCGGCGGTAAATACATTGCCTATTTTCAGAACTTCACGAACACTTATGGCAGTCTCGCGCGCATGGAGCAACTGTTCACGCAGGCGCTTGCGCCGGAGGACGTTGTGGCGCTGTCGGTCGCCACGCGGCCGGACTGCCTGCCGGATACTGTGATCGCGCTGCTGCAGCGGCTGAACACGGAAAAGCCCGTCTGGGTCGAGCTCGGCCTGCAGACCATCCATCCGCAGAGCGCGGCCTATATCCGCCGCGGCTACGATCTGCCGGTGTTTGACGGTGCGGTCCGCCGTCTCCGCGCGGCCGGTCTGGAGGTCATTGTGCACCAGATTCTCGGCCTGCCGGGGGAGACGGATGCGCAGATGGTGCAGACCGCGCGCTATATCGGTCAGAGCGGGGCGCAGGGCATCAAGCTGCACCTGCTGCATGTGCTGCGCGGCACGGATCTGGCGGCGGATTATGCTGCCGGAAAGTTCGAGGTGCTCACGCCGGAGCACTATATCGACCTGCTCGAGCAGTGTCTGTGCGTCCTCCCGCCGGAGGTAGTTATCCACCGCCTGACCGGCGACGGCGCCAAGCGTGACCTCATCGCGCCGCTCTGGAGCGCGGACAAAAAGCGCGTGCTCAATGCGATCCACGCAGCTTTCGCGCGCGACGATCTGGTGCAGGGGTCGGAACTGTAACGTTATTTCAGGTACTGACTATGAGAAGAGAAACAGATTTTATTCATGGAATATGCGAATTCTGCAGGCGAATGGATTCGGCATATCCAGGCACTCCAAAAGATGATATTGAAGTTAAACTCGTGGAGCATATTTCGTGCCGGGAGTTCCTTGCCTTGAGGGGTTTTGCGCGAGATTTGTGTACTGGCATTTCGAGATTTTTGGCATATTCACGCGAAAACGAAACTGTCTCCATCGCCATGCGTATCAAAGACCACGGACTCTATTTGTGCAATTATTACGACCGGCAAAAGTCATACGGAACCATTGCCGCGGCTGATAGAGAAAAAGCTTTCTCAAACGTGAAATGGCTTTTCAGAAGGAAGCTGTGCGCATCACATTCGACCGGTATCACAGGCTTGTTCCGGACATTCTCGCAGCTTTTGCATTATCAAGTGCTGACGGATGCTGCCGGGAATGAACTGCTTTGTTTATGCGATGACCATAGAAAGACCATTCCGCTTTCCGTAGAGGACAAAACGGCATATGAGGCTGGAAACAACCACGAGCATTTGTTGGACGATATTTCGGACGAAGCGTTTTCTGAACTTGTTGCAGACGCACCTGTTCTTTGCAGGCTCATCTATTGCAATATCAAGATGCAGTATCCGCAGAGAAAGCTTGCAGTTTATGTTGCAGTAAGCCGCCATGATTCCCTCACGATTCGTTTCCATCAGGTGTGGACGGGAGAACCTCCGTACTATGATCCGGAAGATTTTTCATCCGGGGATGAACGCGTTTTTTCTGTCATCGACTAGGCGCTTTATAAAAATACTGCGGGCGGTGCATCAGCACCGCCCGCAGCTTATATAATTTGCCGTGATGAACTGTGGTAATGTATCGACCGAGGAAATCAAATCTTACTGTTGAGCCAGTCGAGGATATCGGCATAGACCTCGTCCTTGTTGAGCTCATTGAGCATCTCGTGGCGGCCGTCCTTATAGAGCTTGAGCTTTACGTCCTTGCAGCCGACCTTCAGGAAGCGGTTATAGACCTTCTTGACGCCCTCGCCGTAGTTACCGACCGGGTCGCCGTCGCCGGCCATGAAATAGACCGGGGTGGCCTTGTTCATCTTGTTGAGGTTTTCCGTCTTCCAGATATACTGCAGGCCGCCCATCATATCATGGAACATGCCGGCGGTCGCCATCGCGCCGCAGAGCGGGTCGGCGATGTACTGATCCACGATCGCTTCGTCGCGGGTGAGCCAGTCGAGCTTTGTGCGCACGTGGTCATATTTCTTGTTATAGCTGCCGAAGGCAAGCTTGTCGAGCGTGGGGCTGTGATACATGGGGCCGTTGTCGATCATCTCGAGCTTTGCCATGAGCTTGCCGGCGGCGACGACGGCGGCCGGGTTCTGGCCGGTGCCGCTGATGATGACGCCCTTGAGCCCCTCCGGATGGTCAATAATATAGGTGCGGGTCAGGAAGCTGCCCATGCTGTGGCCGAACAGGAAGTAGGGGACGTCGGGATACTTGGCGGCGGTCAGCTTATGGAGCTGATCCATGTCGCTCACGACATCGTTCCAGCCGTCCTTTTCCGCGAAGAAGCACAGCTCCTGCTCGTTTTCGGCGGTCTTGCCGTGGCCGAGGTGGTCGTTTGCGACGACGGCAAAGCCGTGATTGGCCAGAAACTCCATGAATGGGGCGTAACGATAGATATGCTCGGCGACGCCGTGCGCGATCTGCAAAACGGCGCGGACTTCGCCGTCGGGGGTGCATTCTCTTGCAAATACCTTGTGTTTCCCGTCAGTGGATAAAAACCTGAAATCATGAAAAGATGGCATAGCAATACTCCTCCAGTTGTGATATACTAAATGCTACCTGAATTGTATTCCAATTGACGGATTCCGTCAAGTCTATGGAGGTTAATGTTAATTATGAACGGCTACATCATTGCACTTGACCAGGGTACAACCAGTTCCCGCTCCATTATCTTCGACAGTAAGGGCAACATTGTGTCTCTGGCGCAGTATCCTTTTACGCAGATCTACCCGAAGCCGGGCTGGGTAGAGCATGATCCGATGGTCATCCTTGAGAGCCAGATGCTTGCCATGAGCGAGGCGTTTGAAAAGAGCGGCCTGTCGCCGACGGACATCGCTGGCATCGGCATCACGAACCAGCGCGAGACGACGATCGTCTGGGACAAGAACACGGGCAAGCCCATCTATAACGCGATCGTCTGGCAGTGCCGCCGCACGGCGCCCATCTGCGATCAGCTCACGGCCGACGGTCTTGGCCCGTATGTGAAGGAGAAGACCGGCCTGCTCATCGACGCCTATTTTTCCGGCACGAAGATCAAGTGGATCCTCGATAACGTTCCGGGTGCGCGCGAGCGCGCCGAGCGCGGCGAGCTGCTGTTCGGCAATGTGGACTCGTGGCTCATCTGGAATCTGACCGGCGGCCGCGCCCATGTGTCGGACTATTCCAACTGCTCGCGCACGATGCTGTTTGACATTGATAATCTCTGCTGGGACGAGGAGCTCTGCGCGCGTCTCGGCGTTCCGATGAGCATGCTGCCGACGCCGGTGCCGTCGTCCATGGTGTACGGACAGGTGACGGCAGGTCTGCCGGGACTGGAGACGCTCGAGGGCATTCCGGTCTGCGGCAGCGCCGGTGATCAGGCGGCCGCCCTGCTTGGGCAGGCGTGCATCGTGCCGGGCCAGGCGAAAAATACATACGGCACCGGCTGCTTCACGCTCATGAACACCGGTAGCAAATCCGTGCGCAGCGTCAGCGGTCTGGTCACGAGCGTTGCGTGGTCGGTCAACGGTAAGACGACCTATGCGCTCGAGGGCAGCGTGTTCAATGCCGGCAGCTCCATCCAGTGGCTGCGCGACGAGCTCGGCCTGATCGGCACGGCGCATGAGTGCGATATCCTGGCCGAGAGCGTGCCGGACAACGGCGGCGTGTATCTTGTGTCCGCGTTCACCGGTCTCGGCGCGCCGCGCTGGGATATGTACGCCCGCGGCGCGATCGTCGGCCTCACGCGCGGCAGCAACAAGGCACACATCGCCCGCGCCACGCTTGAGGGCATCGCATATCAGGTCAAGGACCTGCTCGATGCCATGCAGGTCGATGCCGAGAGCCCGATCTCCGTCCTGCGTGTGGACGGCGGCGCGTCCGTCAGTTCGTTTTTGATGCAGTTTCAGGCGGATATGCTGCGCGTGCCGATCGACCGGCCGAAGCTGGTCGAGACGACGGCGTTCGGCGCGGCGTTCCTCGCCGGTATTGCCAGCGGCGTCTGGGAGAGCGTGGACGATATTGCGCTCCTGCGCCAGTCTGACCGTATTTTCAAGCCCGAAATGGATGCCGAGCAGGCAAAGCAGTATCACGATAACTGGCTGCGCGCCGTCGGCAGAGCGGAAAAGTGGAGCCAGGAATGAACCTGAACCTGTTTTTTACCCCAACGGATATTCTATTGCCGGCGCATGCGGATATGCGGCGCTGGAGCGTCATTGCCTGTGACCAGTTCACGGCGGATGCCGGCTATTGGCAGGCAGTGCAGGACACCGTCTGCGACGCGCCGTCCACGCTGCGGCTGATGCTGCCGGAGTTTTACCTCGGCAAGTGCGATGAGGCTGCGGCGACGCGCGAGATCCAGCAGACCATGCGCCGTTACCTCGATGACGGCGTGTTCCGCACCGTGCCGCACAGCCTTGTGCTCGTGCAGCGCACGCTGCCGGGCGGCGCCGTGCGCTGCGGCGTTGTCGGCGCGCTCGATCTGGAGGCGTATGATTACGCGCCGGACTCCGTCACGCCGATCCGCGCGACGGAGGGCACGGTCGCCTCGCGCCTTCCGGCGCGTGTGCGCATCCGTGCGGCGGCGGCGCTGGAGATGCCGCACATCATGGTGTTTTACAGCGATCCGGAGGATACGATCCGCCGGGAAGCGCAGGCGGCGGCCGGCGAAACGCTGTATGATTTTGACCTCATGTCCGGCGGCGGTCACGTTCGTGGTCTGCGCATTGCGGGCGCGAAGGCGGATGTGCTTGCCGCGCGCCTGTGCGCGACCGGCGTCGGCACGGACGGCGCGCACCCCATGCGCTTTGCCATCGCGGACGGCAACCACAGTCTGGCGGCAGCCCGTCTGTGCTGGCTGGAGAAGAAACAAACGCTCACGCCCGAGCAGGCGGCGGCCGATCCCGCGCGCTACGCACTCGTTGAGCTTGTGAACCTGCACAGCCCGGCCGTGACGTTTGAACCCATCCACCGCGTGCTCTTCGGTACCGATGCGTCCAAATGGATGCAGGCGGCGGAGACGGCGCTGGCATCCACTGACGGCAGCGGCTATGCGATCTCCCTGATCGCCGGGCGTGCGCGCCGCGACATTCTCGCCAAGGGCGCGTCGCTCGGTGAAGCGATCGCCGCGATGGATGTGTTCTGCACGGCCTATCTCGCGGAAAACGGCGGCTCGGTCGATTATATCCACGGCGACGATGAGGCGATCGCCCTTGCGGCCGGTGATGGCTGCTGCGGAATCCTCATGCCGCGCATGGATAAGGCGGAGCTCTTTACGTCGGTGCTGCGCTCCGGCCCGTTCCCGAAAAAGAGCTTTTCCATCGGCCTCGGCGCGGACAAGCGCTATTACCTCGAGTGCCGCAAACTGTAATTCGTAACTATCTTACCTGAGAGGCAGCCAATCGGCTGTCTCTTTTTTTGTTCTGCCGCGCGCGGCGCGTGCATAGGATGTGGCAGAACAAAAGAGGAGGGACCACCATGATCTTCACAAATCAGGCGCTGGCGCTGTTCCCGCCGGCGCTGGGACAGGCCATTGCGAACACGCAGCGCGACCGGCAGGAACTCGTGGAAGAGATCTGCTGCCGCATCGGCCAGGTGCCCGTGCTGCTGACGCAGGCGCATGTATATCCGGCGGAATGCCGCGCCATTCTGGCGGGTGATCTGGACTATCTGCTCGAGCGCGCGACGGGAGCGTCCGTTTACGCGGCTGGAGAACAGATCCGGCAGGGGTACTTACAGACGGCCGGCGGCTGCCGCGTCGGGCTTTGCGGCTGCGCTTACGGACAGGCTGCCGGGCAGATCGACGGCATCCGGCAGCTGAGCTCCGTGTCTGTGCGCATCCCGCACGCGGTGCCCGGCTGTGCCGATGCGCTTTTGCCGCAGCTGCTCCGCGATGGGTTTTGCAGTACGCTCATCCTCTCGCCGCCCGGCAGCGGGAAAACGACGCTGCTGCGCGAGTGTGTGCGCCGCCTGTCCGATATGGGCACGCGCATCTCGCTCATGGACGAGCGCGGCGAGATCGCGGCCGTGCAGAACCGCGCGCCGCAGTTTGACGTCGGGGCAAATACGGACGTGATGACCGGCGGGCAGAAGGCAGCCTGCTGCATGATGCTCCTGCGCGCCATGCGGCCGGATGTGCTGGCGTTTGACGAGATCAGCGCGCCGGAGGACATCGAGGCCATCCGCATCGCCGCCGGCTGCGGCGTCGCACTGCTGGCGACGGCGCACGCGCAGAGCGTTGCGGCGCTGCGGCACAGGGCGCTGTACCGCGCACTGCTGGACGAGCATATTTTCCGCCGCGCCGTGTGCATCACGCGCAGCGACGGCGAGCGCGTCTATACCGTTGAGGATCTGACATGACGCGCCTGCACTGGGTGGGAGCGGCGCTGGTGTTTCTGGGCAGTACGGCCGCCGGATTCGCGCTGCGGCAGGAGCTGCGGCTGCGGCTGCGCCTGCTCACGGCGGTGATCGACAGCCTGAACCTGCTGCGCAGCGATATCGTCGGCCGTCTGCTGCCGCTGCCGGAGGCGCTGCGCCATCTGGCGGCGGGCGCGCCCGAGCCGCTGAGCACGCAATATGCCGCGCTCGCAGATGGTATCACGGACGGCGGCCGGCCGTTTTCCGAGAGCTGGGCGGCCGCGTTTCAGGCGCTGGACATGCTGACGCCCGATGTGCGCGCAGCGCTGCTGACGCTGGGCGAACAGCTTGGCAAGTATGACGCGCAGATTCAGCGCCGCGCGCTGGACACCTGCATCGAGACGCTGCAGGCTGCTGCGGCGCAGATGCAGGCGGACACGACACAGCGCGGAAAACTCTTTTGCGGCCTCGGCGCGACGCTTGGTCTGCTCGCCGCCGTGGCTCTGTTTTGATTACACAGGAGGCGCTTATGGACGTTGACCTTGTCTTTAAGATTGCGGCGATCGGTATTCTGGTCGCCGTGCTCAATATCCTGCTCTCGCGCGCCGGGCGCGACGAGCAGGCGCTCATGACGACCATTGCCGGTCTGGTCGTGGTGCTGGTGCTGGTGATCCAGAAGATCAGCGAGCTGTTCGATTTAATCAAGAGCCTGTTTTCCCTGTGATGGAGCCGGTCTTTCAGGCGATTATCATCGTGGTCATTGCCGCCGCTGCCGCCGCCACGGTCTACAAGACCGTGCCGGGCATGTCGCTTCTGCTGAGCATGGCGGCAGCACTGCTGGCGCTGTTTTTGTGCATCGGTCTGCTGGAGCCGCTGGCGGCGTTTTTCCGCGATGCGATCGCGGTCAGCAAGCTCTCCGGCGTCTACACCGGGCCGCTGCTCAAGTGCATGACCATCAGCATCCTGACGATGATCGGGGAGAGCCTCTGCAAAGACGCCGGACAGGCTGCCGGCGCCTGCGCGGTGCAGCTCGTTGGCGTGGCGGCAGCGCTCTATGCCGCGCTGCCGCTGATGCGCACGTTTTTGACCATGATCGGAGAATGCTTATGAAAAAGCGGCTGCTTGTGCTTTTGACTGTGCTGCTGGTGCTGGCGGCGTGTACGCCGGGGGCGTTTGCCTACGATGTTGCGGCTGAGCAGGCAGCGGATTTCGGCACGGCGTCGCTGGAATCCGCGCTTCCGGAGCAGGCATATGACGCCTTCGGTGAACTGTCCGTTGCGGATGCCGCGCAGCCGCAGTCCCTGCTCGCAAAGCTCTGGGCCTATGTGCTGCACGAGGGCGGCGGGGCCGTCGCGTCGGCGGCGCGCAATGCGGCGCTGCTGCTGGCGATCGTGTTTCTGTCGGCGCTGTGCGCGTCCCTTTCCGTGAGCGGCGCCTGCGGAAAGGTCACGCAGATGGCCGGCACGGTGGCGGTCGCCGCGCTGAGCGTTACGCACGTGACCTCATGCATCACCGCGGGCAGCGAGGCACTTGCAACGCTGCGGGATTTTTCCAAGATCCTGCTGCCGAGCATGTGTGCCGCCGCGGCGGCGAGTGGCGCGGCGACGTCGGCGGCCACAAAATACGCGGCGACTTCACTGTTTCTGGATGTGCTTCTGTCCGCGGAGACAGCGGTGCTCCTGCCGCTGCTGTATCTGTACGCAGGTACGGTCATCTGCGGCACAACGCTCGAAAACGACGTGCTTGCGTCCCTCAGCGGTCTGCTGCGCAAGGCGTTCCGGCTGCTGCTCATCGGCTTTGCGAGCGTGTTCACGCTCTACCTGTCGCTGACGGGCATCCTCACCGGCTCGGCGGATGCAGCCGCAGCCAAGGCAGTCAAGACGGCCGTCTCTGCCGCGCTTCCGGTCGTCGGCAGCATCGTGGCCGATGCGGCGTCCACGGTCACTTCCAGCGCCGCGATCCTGCGCAGCGGCATTGGCATCGTCGGCGTCGTCAGTGTCGCCGCTATGTGCGTCACGCCGTATTTGCAGTTCGCCGTGCACTATGTCCTGTATAAGCTTGCCGCCGGTATCGCCGAATCGTTCGCGGACAAGCGTGTCGGGCGGCTGATCGACGGCTTTGCGGACGTGTACGGTTTCCTGCTGGGGATGGTCGGCGTGGCGTCGCTCATTTTGTTCCTCTCGATCGTGTCGAGTATGAAGGCGGTGACAGGATGATGGAATCTCTGCGTGCCTGGCTGCTCAGTCTGGCGGGCGTGGCGCTGCTGACGGCGCTGGCGTCGCTGTTTCCGACGTCGGAGAGCCTGCGGCGCGTCACGAAGCTGGTCGGCGGCGTTGCCCTGACGTGCCTGCTGTTCTCGCCGCTGGTGACGTTCGATTATGACGCTTATGCCGCCGCGCTGCAGGACTATCACGTCTCGGTGTCGACGGACGGCGCGGTGTCCGACAGCAGCGAGCGATTGCAGCGCACGGTCATAGAATCGGAAATGCGCACATATATATTGGACAAAGCCGCGCAGTGCGGCGCTGCGCTCGACGATGCGCAGGTCACGCTGCAGTGGAGCACCGACGGCTACTGGTATCCGCAGTCCGTCCGCCTGGTCACATCCGGGCCGGCAGCAGAAAACAGCCGCCTGGCGCAGATCATCGAGGCCGACCTCGGGGTCCCGCGCACGCGGCAGGAATGGAGCAGTACATCATGAACACACGAAAACTCAGCGCTTTCGCAGCCAAGTATAAATACGTTCTCATCATCCTGCTCGCGGGGCTGATTCTGCTCCTGCTGCCGACCGGCAGCAGGACAAAGGCCAAGACGGCGCAGGCGGCAGCCGTTTCCGAGCAGACACAGCCGCAGACGATCCAGGCCGAGGAGCAGCGCCTGACAACGCTCCTGCAGCAGATCAACGGCGCGGGACAAGTGCGGGTGCTGCTGTCCTACCGCTGCTCGGCCGAGCGGGAGCTGGCGACGGATGATAGCGGTGAGCCGACCATCATCTCTGCCGGCGGCGGGGCACAGGAGGCGGTGGAGCTCAAGACGGTCAGCCCGCAGTATCTCGGCGCAGTCGTCGTCTGTGACGGGGCGGATTCGCCGCAGGTGCAGCTCGCCGTCACGCAGGCAGTGGCACAGTTTACCGGCCTGAGCATGGATCACATCTCCGTGCTCCGAAAGGAGCCGGATCCGCAATCTAAATAACGGGAGGGCGACTATGAAAAAAACCAAACGAAACATTGCGATCATTGTGGTGCTGCTGTTTGTCTGCGCCGCGATCTACTTTAACTGGTCGTACAACACCCAGTGGGGAAAGGCGGACGCCGAAATGGCCGCCGCCGAGGACGCCGCAACGGCGGCGGTCAAGGCGGAGGAGGAAGCGGCCGCAGCGTCGGCGTCGGCATCCGATGATTACTTTGCCAAAGCGCGTCTGACGCGCCAGCAGTCGCGCGACGAGGCACTGTCGCTGCTCAAGTCAGCCTCGACGGCCGAGGGCGCTTCGCAGGCGACGATCGACAGCGCCATGAGTGCCATCTCTGCCATGGCGAGCGACTCCATGACCGAGACGCAGATCGAAAATCTCCTGCTGGCCAAGGATTTTTCCGAGTGTGTGGTCTATATCACGGATGAGGGCATCACGGTCGCCGTGCCCGCGCCGGCTGATGGGCTGAGCACGGCACAGGTCGCAACCATCACGGACACCATCGTCAAAGAAACGGACTATACCGCGCCGCAGATCAAGGTCATTGAGGTCAAGGCCGACGCGCAGGACGCGCAGTGAACCATCCTGTAAAACACATCCCCGCTCCGACCGGAGCGGGGATGCTGCTATTTTCAAGAAGAAACTGCCCATTTCATGATCGGAAACGGGCAGTTACGGTTCTTCGGTTTCGTCCGGAATATAGGCCAGCACATCCTCCACGCGGCAGGAGAGAATGCGGCAAAGGTCATTGGGCGTCGCGGTGGTAATATTGCGGTTGTGCTTGAGAGAGTCCAATGTGCCGCGGCTGAACGAATCGTTTTTGATCAGGGCGTAGGTCGTGATGCGCCGCTGC